>JBDIAR010000197.1:0-5856 GCA_039812545.1 Dermatophilaceae bacterium
TTCGGTGAGTTCGGCCACCCGGATCCCGCCGTCGCCGACCAGGTCATGCACGCCCAACTGGAGACGCCGTCCGGATTCGCCCTGATGGCCTCCGATGCCCCCGAGGGCGTTCCGCACAACCCGGGCGACACCATCTCGGTCAGCCTCAGCGGCGACGACGACTCGCTGCGCGGGTACTGGGCGCGGCTGTCCGACGGCGGAACCGTCGTGATGCCGCTGGAGAAGCAGATGTGGGGCGACGAATTCGGGATGTGCCTCGACCGGTTCGGGATCCCGTGGATGGTGAACATCGCCGGCCCACAGGCCTGAGACGCGCCCGCCCGGCTGGGGGTTCGCCGAGCGGTGGCGCGTGCTGGAGCCAGTCCGGGACCGACGGTGCATGATGGGGTGGTGGCCGACGAAGGACTGGGCGAACTGAGGTCGGTGGTCGCGTCTCGGCTGTGGCGGGACGGGCACGTGCTCGACGAGGGCGTGAACGCCGACGAGTTGGCCGCTGCGGTGGCGGACGAGAACACGCTGGTGTGGTTCGACCTGGTCGATCCGTCGCCCGCGGAGCTCGCGGAGTTGTCGGACCGGCTCGGATTGCCGCCCACGGTCGTCGAGGACGCCCTGGCCCCGCACGAGCGGCCCAAGGTGAGCCGTCACCAGGACGACCTGTACTTCACCGTCTACGCGACCGCGTTGGGTCCGCCGCCGACCGGGGAGAACCTCGGGCGCCTGGTGGCCACGCGGATCTCCGGCATCGTCACTCCGACGGCGCTGGTGACCGTGCGGCTGGACGACCGTTTCGACATGACACCGGTCCTTCGCCGTTGGGATGACTTCGCCGGGCTGACGCGATACGGCTCCGGTGCGCTGGTCCACGGCCTCCTCGACGTCGTCGTCGACGGACACTTCGACACGATCCAGGCCATCGACGACGAGATCGAGGACCTCGAGGATGCCCTGTTCGAACAACGGACCACCGGGCACGACTTCCTGCGCCGCGTTTACGGGGTGCGCAAGGACCTGGTCGCCCTGCGGCGCGTCGTGCTGCCGATGCGCGAAGCGGTCAACGCGCTGTTGCGTCACAAGGACGATCTCGCCGAACTGAGTTCGTACTACGACGACCTCTACGACCACGTCCTGCGCGCGAGCGAATGGACCGAGTCGCTGCGCGACATGGTGACCTCCATCTTCGAGACGAACCTCTCGTTGCAGGACGCCCGACTCAACCAGGTGATGAAGAAGCTCGCCGCCTGGGCCGCGATCATCGCGGTGCCCACAGCGGTCACCGGGTGGTTCGGACAGAACGTGCCCTATCCGGGATTCTCGGAACCGTTCGGGTTCTGGCTGAGCGTGGCCGCCATCGTGGCCTTCTCGACGGGCCTGTATGCCGTGTTTCGACGCCGGGATTGGCTCTGACCCGGCGCCGACTCGCTGCTGACCCGCAGCTGACCCGGAGCAGTTCCGGGGCCGTTGGAGGTAATTGCGGACGCTATAAGCGGCCGCAATTACCTCCAACGGCCCGTCCTCCGACCGCTTCGTCGATCAACCGACCCAGAAGCCGCGGCCGCCGAAGAAGTCGCCGTAATGCTCACCCACCCCGAAAGCCGTGGGGCCCCGGCCCGACAGGTAACTGTCGACCACGGCCGCGCCGAGGTCGGCCAGGTCGGGGGCGACGACGCGGCCGTCGACGCGACGCGCCATCCGCTCGACGAACCGCCCCAGCCCCGGGTCCTCGCCGAGCCGGAAGAAGGTGGTCTTGGCGCCCAGCCGGCGGGCCGCGTCCAACTCGACGACCGTGTGCGCGATCGTCTCGGGGTCGGGGGGATAGCAGAAGTACGAGCGGCCGTTCGACTGCAGGTGCGCCGTGGGTTCACCGTCGGTGACGACGAGCAGCACCGGCTGGGCGTGCGGGTGTTTGCGGAAGTGCCGATTCGCCAGGAGCAGCCCGTGATGCAGATTGGTGCCCTTGCCCCACTGCGCGTCCAGCGCGGTCAGCTCCGCGATGTCCATCACCTTGGCCAGTCGTGAAAAGGCCACCAACTGTAGGTGATCCCCACGGAACCGGGTCGACACCAATTGGTGCAGTGCCAACGCGGTTCGCTTCATCGGCACCCAGCGACCGTCCATGGCCATCGAGAACGAGGTGTCCACGAGCAGCGCCACTGCGGCCTGCGTGCGAGCCTCGGTCTCACTGACCGCGACGTCCTCGATGCTCAGCCGGACGCCGCCGCGGGGGTCGCCACCCTCGGCGACCGTGCGCAGCACGGCGTTCGTCACCGTCTGCGTGACATTCCACGGCTCGGTCGCGCCGAATTCCCACTCCTTCGTGGCACCGCTGAGTTCGCCGGCCGCCCCGGCGTGGCGGACCTCGCGCTGCCCCGACCGGGCCGAAATCCGGTCTCCGACATCGCGCAACAACGCCTTGCCCAACTGCCGCATCGCCTTCGGCGACAACCGCAGTGACCCGTCCGACCCACGCTTGAGATATCCGCTGTCCTGCAACGCCTTCTCGATCTCCGCGAGCGTGCGGGCACTGACGGCGGCCTGCGGACCCAACTGTCGGGCCAGCTTGTCGAGGTCGACGTCGTCGAGGCGGGCACCGGCATACTGCTGCGAGAGTTGTTCGGACAGGTCGTCCAATTCGGCGAGATCGGCCATCAGGCCGGCGCCTTCGCCGAGACCGATGCCCTGCTCGCCCTCGAACCGCGAGGACCCCGACCAGTCCTGCCCGGGCGAGAGCGCCTGCAGCGTCGCATCGAGCCGGCTGAGCTGGGCCATCAACTGCGGCGAGCCGAACGCTTGCTGCGACAACGCCATCAGCTCGGCACGCTGTTCGGCGGTCATCGAGTTGAGCATCCGCTGGGCGGCGGCCGCGCGCTGCGCGAGTGACTCGATGAGTTCCTCCACCGAGGTCGGCTGCTCGGGGAAGAAGTCGCCGTGCTTGGCCATGAAGTCGGCGAAATCCGCGGAGGTGTCCTCGCCGCGGGCGTGCTTGTCCAGCAGGTCGTTGAGGTCGGAGAGCATCTCGCCGATCCGGGCGCGGTCCTCGTCGGTGGCGTTCTCCAGGGCCTGCTTCATCCCGGCGAAGCGTTGGTCCAGCAGCTCGCGACCGAGCAGGTCTTTGATCTGTTCGTATGCCTCGCGCGCCTCGCCGCTGCGCCATTGGTACTCGGCGAGTTCGTTGACGGCCGAGGCCGTGGACGTGGGGAGGTTCGCGAAGCGCAGCTCCTCGAAACGTGCGGCGTCGTCCAGATCGCGCGCCAGTTGCTTGCGTTCGGCCAGCACGGCCTTGTCGAGGAGCTCGCGGATCTGCTGGAGAGTGCCGTCCAGGTTGTGTCGCTTGAGCAACTCGCGTCGGCGCTGGTTGACCATCCGGGCCAGGTCGTCCAACCCTTGCTGGTCCCGCCCGCCGCGCCGCAGGAACTCGCGCATCGAACGCTCCGGCGAGCGCCCGGCCATCACCTGCTGGCCGATCGCGTCCAACGCCTCGGCGATGTCGACCGGCGGCGCGAGCGGGTCGGGACCACCGGCATACGGTCCGTATCTGGCGCGGTGCGGATCCCTGGGCATCAGCCGTACACCGTTTCGGAACCGTCCGACTCCTTGCCGATCCGGCGCGCGAGGTACAGGCCCTCGAAGGCGAGTTCCATTGCGCTGGCTCGCTCCCCGTCGGTCGTCGCGCGAAGTCGCTGGGCGACATCGGCATACAGGCTGCTCTCGCCGAGATCCGGTAGGGCATCGAGGAACTCGCGCGCCGTGACCTTCTCGCCGGTCGTGACGAGCACGCCGCCCGCCATCTCCTCCACGAGCGGCCCGAAGTCGATTCCGCGCAAGTGCTCGCGCACGGTGTCGGCGATCGAGGTGCGCAGCAGATGGACGAGGATGTCGCGCTCGCGGCCCTCCTCGCCGGCCTCGAACTCGACCTTGCCGCCGAGGACGTCGACTGAGGTATGCAGGTCGACGACGCGGGCGACCGCCTCGCCTTCCCCGCGAGTCGTCGCCCGATGCAGCGCGGCCGCCGCGATCGTCTCGGCGCCGGCGATCGAGAAGCGCGCCGACACACCCGAGCGCTGGTCCACGGCGTTGGACTCGCGCAGCGCCCGGGTGAAGCGGGCCAGGATCTCCACGAGCGCGTCCGGGACGTTGGCGACCAGATGCGCCTCCTGGCGGATGACGGCGATCTCGGCCTCGAGCTCGACCGGGTAGTGGGTGCGGATCTCGGCGCCGAACCGGTCCTTCAGCGGGGTGATGATCCGGCCGCGGTTCGTGTAGTCCTCGGGGTTGGCGCTGGCCACGACGAGGACGTCCAACGGCAGCCGCAGGACGTACCCGCGGATCTGGATGTCGCGCTCCTCCATCACGTTGAGCATCGCGACCTGGATGCGTTCGGCCAGGTCGGGCAGTTCGTTGATCGCGACGATCCCGCGGTGCGAGCGTGGGATGAGGCCGAAGTGAATGGTCTCCGGGTCCCCGAGATGGCGACCCTCCGCGACCTTCATCGGGTCGACGTCGCCGATCAGGTCCGCGACGGACGTGTCGGGGGTGGCCAGCTTTTCGGCATACCGTTCGCTGCGGTGCCGCCAGGCGACGGGCAGGTCGTCGCCGAGTTCATCGGCGCGCCGACGCGAGGCGTGGGTGATGGGTTCGTAGGGGTGTTCGCCGAGCTCGGCTCCCTCGATGACCGGTGTCCACTCGTCGAGCAGGCCCTCCAGGGTGCGCAGCAGCCGGGTCTTACCCTGCCCGCGTTCGCCGAGCAGGATCACGTCGTGCCCGGCGATGAGCGCGCGTTCGAGCTGGGGGATGACGGTGGCCTCGAAACCGTGCAGGCCCGGCCACGGATCCCGTCCCTCGGCGAGGGCGGCGAGCAGATTGTCGCGGATCTCCTGGCGCAGGTGTTTGGCCTGATGACCGGTGGCGCGCAGGTGACCGACCGTGCAATTGGCTGGGCGTTGGCTCACCTTCGCCAGGGTAACCCCGGATCGCCCGCGCCGCGTCCCCGGTCCGGACGTCGGTGAGGTGCGTCGGGGTGGGCGGGTGTTCGGACTGCGACGTCCGGATCGGTCAGTCGGTCTTCCGGTAGTGGTAGCGGTGATGGCGCCGCCAGCCGCCACCGTCGTAGAGCGCCAGGGCCGCGCCGTTGTCCTGAAGGACCTGCAGGTATGCCAGGTCGCAGCCGCGTTGGCGCGCGTGGGTCAGGAGTTCGGCCATTGCCCGGCGTCCGAGTCCGTTGCGACGATGCGCCGGGTCGATGTGGAGATTGGAGATCCCGCACCACTGTTCGTCGAGTGCCAACCGGGCCCAGCCGACGACGGTGCGGTCGGCGTCGCTGATCGTCAGATAACGGGCCGGTGCGGCGATCATCTCCGCGAACCGCCCGGTCCCGGAGACGTCCAGACCCGGGTCGGGTCCGTCGGTGATGTCGATCCGGTATGCCGGTGTCGCCGCGCCGAGGTCGTGCTCCACTGCCGCCTCCATCGCCGCCTCCATTGCCGCGCGGACCTCGGGGTCGCGCAGGTCCGCGGTCATCGTGAGGGTGGGGGTGACGATCCGGTAGCCGCGGCCGGCCAGGACCGTGTCCAGATCGGTCGACGCCGGACCGCCCAGTGGGTAGGCGATCTGGAACTGCGGGGCGAGTCCGGCGGCGCGGTAGCGGGACTCGACGGCGCCCACGGCAGTCTCCACCGGCATACCCGGATCACCCACGACGAGAACCGAGTTCGCGCGCCCGGTCACGCCGGCACCAAACCGCAGCGTCCAATCGCCGAGCCGCTCTTGACGCAACCCGGGCCAGCCGCGCGCCATCAGCAACTGGAGGTCGTCGATTGAGAGCTGCGTCGTGGTCGCCGGCGTCACGGGCGCAACGTTACC
>JBDIAR010000198.1:0-5744 GCA_039812545.1 Dermatophilaceae bacterium
GGACGGCGGTCGCCCCACGCCCGGCCGGCCGCCCGAGCCACCTCGACGGCGCGGCCCGGCGTCGCGGCGCCCTCGAGCGCCGCCACGAGCGAACCGGCGATCGCGGCATACCCCGTCGCCTGGCCGGGAGCCCTGCCCAACGCGTGCGCCCGGGCGCCGAGGGCACTGGCCCGGTACTCGTGGCTCGGCCGCCCCGCTCGCCCCGGCCGGTCAGTCCGGTCGACCCTGCCCGGCGTTCGGACCTCGCGGACGACCAGGCCGGCGGCCACCAGTGCGGCCAAATGCCGGCGAATGCCGTTGGGGTGCCCGCCGATCGACTCCCGGACCTGCTCCACGTCGAGCGCGACGGGACGCTCGGCCAAGACAGCCAGGACGCGGCGCCGAGCGTCGGACATCGACGGGACCGCACCGCTCGGAACACCAAACACCCCGCTATTTTTACACGGTAGAGTGTAATAACCATCACCTGCGACACCCCCGCGCCAATCCACCGAGGAGAACCATGACCGACACCCAGGCAAGCGCGTCGACCGAGCTCCCCATCGTCGAAGCGGCCACCTGCGCCTGCGGCGGCCACGAGACCGGCCTGCCCGAACTCGACGCCCGTCAGATCCCCCACGCGATTCGGCACGCCTCGATCTTCGGCGCCGTCGGCGGACTGGCTCCCGGCGCCGGAATGATCCTCATCGCCCCGCACGACCCACTGCCGTTGCTGGCCCAGCTCAAGGACCGCGAGGGCGACGCCGTCGAGGTGAGCTACGTCCAGCGCGGGCCGGAGGCGTGGAAGCTCAAGCTCGTCCGCGTCTCCTGAACCCCAGCCCCCCGGTGTCCGCCGACGGAGGGCCACGGTGAACACACCCACCCGAACCACCGGGGATGCGCCGAGGGCCCTCGGATCCCGCGACCCGCGTCGTCGCCCGGGCGCCCGCCGCGCCTGGCTGCTGGTCCCGGCCGGCGTCTGCCTGCTCGCCGGCCTGAACGCCGCCCTCCAACTCGTCGGTGTCGCGCCACCCGTCGCATCGGTCCGGTTGACCACGGTCCACGGCCCCCTCATGGTCCTCGGCTTCCTCGGCACGCTGATCTCCCTGGAACGGGCCGTCGCCCTGCGTGCGACCTGGGGGTATGCCGGTCCGGTCCTGCTCGGGGCCGGCGGGCTCGCGCTCGTCGCCCCGGCGCCCCGCTCGCTGGGCCAATGGCTGCTCGTGTCCGGTTGCGCCGCAACGCTGCTGGTGTATGCCACGTTGTGGCGTCGCCAGGAGGACGACCCGACCGCGGCCCAGATCGTGGCGATGACCTTCGCGCTGTGCGCTGCCCTGTTGTGGACCCGGGTCGACGTCGCGGCGCTGATCCCCTGGCTGGCCGGGTTCATCGTCGTCACGATCGCCGCCGAACGGGTCGAACTGGCCCGGCTGACCCTCCCGCCACGCTCCGGCACGACCCTGCTCGCCGCGGCCACCGCGCTGCTGGCCGCCGCCACGGCGGCCCTGCTCTGGCCCGCGGTGGGGGCCCGGGCATACGGGCTCGTCCTGGTCGTCCTGGTCCTCTGGCTGGTCCGCCACGACGTCGCCCGACGCACGATCCACGCCACCGGACTTCCGCGGTATGCGGCGGTGGCGCTGCTGTGCGGGTACTACTGGCTGGCGGTCGCCGGGGCGGTGTGGCTGATCGACGGCGCGCCGACCACCGTGTCCGGGTACGACGTCGTCGTCCACGCGACCTTCCTCGGCTTCGCCATCTCGATGGTCATGGCCCATGCCGGCGTCATCATGCCGGCCATCGTGCGCCGCCCCATCCCGTACACGCCCGCGATGTGGATTCCGTTGTCGCTTATGCACCTCGGGCTCGTCCTGCGCGTCGTCGCCGGTGATCTGGTCGGCTGGCACGGCGCCTGGGTCGTCGGGTCCGTCCTGACGGTGGTGGCCCTGCTCGCGCTGCCGGTCACCGTCGGGTTCGCGATGCTGAACGCCGGGCGGGTCTCCCCCGCCGCGGCTCGTCGCGAGGTGCTCCGGTGACCGAGAAGCGCGGCTCGCGCGGCGTCTGGGCGTGGCGCGACTACCCCCCGATCTTCTGGCTGCTGGCCGCGGCCCTGGTCTCCACCGTGCACCACCGGTACCCCGAATCGGGTTGGCTGATGGTGCATCTCGTCCTGCTCGGCGCATTGACCCACGCCGCCGTGGTGTGGAGCACGCACTTCGCACAGGCCCTGCTGAAGACCCGCCCCGACATCGATCCCCGCGGCGGGCAGTCGACTCGACTCGCGCTGCTCTTCGCGGGGGTATGCCTGGTGCTGGGTGGCGTGTGGTTCGCCCGGACGGGCGTGACCCTGGCCGGGGCGATCGCCGTCTCGGCCGCGGTCGGCTGGCATGCCGTGGCGCTGGCACGCCGGTTGCGGGCCTCGATCGCGCCGCGGTTCCGCATCACGATCGGGTACTACCTGGCGGCCGCCGCGTGCGTGCCGGTCGGCGCGACCTTCGGCGTCCTGCTCGCCGGCGCGCCGCCCGGCGACCGGCACGGCCGCTACCTGGTGGCGCACACCAGCGTCATGGCGCTCGGCTGGATCGGGCTGACCGTCACCGGAACGCTGGTCACGCTGTGGCCGACCATGCTGCGCACCCGGATGGACGACCGGGCCGAACGACTCGCCCGTCAGGCCCTGCCCGTCCTGCTCGGGTCGCTCGCCCTGGTCGTGACCGGGGCGCTGCTCGGCTGGCGGGCGCTCGTCGTGGCGGCGCTGGTCGGGTACCTCGCCGGGCTGGCGTGGTGGGGTCGGGCACTGGGCGCGCCCGCCCGTCGGCGCGCCCCCCGCGAGATGGCGACCCTGTCCGTCGCGGCGGCCCTGGGCTGGGCGGTCGTCGCGATCGGCTGGATCGCCGGGACGGTTGCCCTGCGGGACAGCTGGGCCGGGGTCGGCGCGACCTACGGCGTGCCGGCTGCGGTGCTGGCGGCCGGGTTCGGGACGCAGTTACTCGTCGGCGCGCTGTCCTATCTGGTGCCCGCGGTGCTCGGCGGTGGCCCCGCCGCTGTCCGGGCCGCGCAGCGACAGGTGGACCGGTGGGCAATGCTGCGCCTGACCGCGACGAACGGCGGCATCGTGCTGAGCCTGCTACCGGTGCCGAGCGTGCTGCGGGTGGTCGCCACCGGCATCGTCTTGGTCTGCTACCTCGCGTTCATCCCCCTGCTGATTCTCGGCATCACCGATTCGCTGCGGGTGCGCCGGGAGGGCGCCCCGGCCACCGGCCTGACCCCGCATCGCGCGGACGTGCGCTCCTCCGGACAGTTCGTCGCGGGGCTGCTCATCCTGGCACTGGCGGTCGCCGGTAGCGTGCTCGTCGATCCGGCGGGCGCCCGCGTGCGCACCGGCGGGTCGGCCGGGTCCGCGACCGTCGTCGAGACGGGTCACACGACCACGGTGCGCGTCGTCGCCGCCGGCATGCACTTCACCCCGGCCACGGTCGAGGTCCCGCTCGGGGACCGGCTCGTGATCGACCTGGTCAACGAGGACCCCACGACGACCCACGACTTGGTGTTCGCCAACGACACCGGTTCGGGCCGGCTCGATCCCGGCGGGAGCGAACGGATCGACGTCGGCGTGATCGCGGGGCCGCTGGACGGCTGGTGCACGGTGATCGGCCACCGCCAGATGGGGATGACCTTCGCGGTGACCACGACCGGTGGCGACGCGGCCGGCGCAATGGGGGGCACCGCGGCGGGCGACGGCACCGCGGGAGGCGCGAACCCGCATACGGGACAACACGACTCGACCAACCGAAGCACTGCCCTGGACCTGCACCGGGCTTTCCCCGCGGACTTCCCCACCGTCGACCCGGTACTGGCGCCCGCCGGACCCGCCACGACCCACCGGGTGACCTTCACCGTCGAGGAGGTCGAACTCGAGGTGGCGCCCGGGGTCTGGCAGAAACGGTGGACGTACAACGGCGGCGTCCCCGGCCCGACCCTGCGCGGCCGGGTCGGCGACGTCTTCGAGGTCACCCTGGTCAACCACGGCTCGATGGGGCATTCGATCGACTTCCACGCCGGCGTGCTGGCGCCGGACGGGCCGATGCGGACGATCCCGCCGGGCGGGTCGCTGGTCTACCGGTTCACCGCCCAGCGCTCCGGGATCTGGATGTACCACTGCTCGACCATGCCGATGTCCGCCCATATCGCCGCCGGCATGCACGGCGCGGTCGTCATCGATCCGCCGGGGCTGGCGAAGGTGGACCGCGAGTACCTGCTCGTCCAGTCCGAGGCATACCTCGGGGCGAATCTCGCCAAGGGCTCGGCGTCCGAGGTGGACTTCGACCGGGTCCGCGCCGAAACCCCGGATGCGGTGGTGTTCAACGGCGTGGCGAACCAGTACGACCACCGGCCGTTGACCGCGAAGGTCGGCGAGCGGGTCCGGATCTGGGTGCTCGCCGCCGGGCCGAACCGGGGCAGCGCGTTCCACGTCGTCGGGGGCCAGTTCGACACCGTGTATGCCGAGGGGCGGTACCTCCTGCGCGCGGCTCCCGGCGGACCGGACGCGCCCGGCGGCTCGCAGGTGTTGGCGCTGGCGCCGGCCCAGGGCGGGTTCGTCGAACTGACCTTCCCCGAGGCGGGGCACTATCCTCTGGTCAGCCACCTGATGGTGGACGCCGAACGCGGCGCGCACGGCATCGTCGAGGTGACCGCTCGATAGGGCCGGCCGTAGGGAAGCGGCGTCGAGATGTGGTCCGGAGAGGAAGTGACCGCCGTATGCCGGACGACTTCCTCATCGCCCGCAACCCCGAACCCGACTCGACCCTGCCCTACCTGCTGCGCATCCCGTTGGGCTCGACCGGCATCGTTGTGAAGGCCAAAGACACCTGGCCGCGCACGTCGAGGATCTACTGCCATCGCGCCACCGAATGGCCCGCCGAACCCGAGATCCTCGAACGGACCCGCACCCGGGACTGCACGCGCCGCGGGGCCGCCATCGACCTGGTGTTGGACCGCGGCCGGGAGAACCGGTCCCAGTTCGTCCTGACCTACGCCCGCGGCCGGGAGGCGATCTTCTGGCAGTCGGCGCGCACCGCCAAACAGGCCCGGCCCAATGTGCGCACCCCCACCGCGCGGGCCCTCGGGGTCGAGGACGTCGAGATCCTCGTCGACGTCCACGAGCGGTATGCCTGGACGTTCCCGACCCAGCAGGTCCGTACCCGCAAGCACCCGCTCCCGGCCGGCGACTACGCGATCTGCCTGGGCGAGTCGATCGTCGCCGCCGTCGAACGCAAGTCGCTGGCCGACCTGGTGGCTACCTTGACCGGCGGCAAGTTGCGCTATCTGCTGGCCGAGTTGGCCGCACTGCCCCGGGCGGCGCTGGTCGTCGAGGAGCGGTATTCGCAGGTGTTCGCTCTCGACCGGGTTCGGCCCGCGGTCGTCGCCGATGGTCTCGCCGAGGCCCAGGCCCGGTTCCCCACCGTGCCGATCGTCTTCACCGACACCCGCGCGCTGGCCCAGGAGTGGACCTACCGTTTCCTGGTGGCCTGCCGGCAGGAGATCTCGGACACCGGCGGGGCCGTCACCCGGGTCGCGGACCTGACCACCGGCATACCGCTGCCGGCCGCCGAACCCACGCTCGCCGAGATCCGGCGCTGGGCGATCGAAAACGGGTACGCCGTCAGTGACCGCGGCCGGATCGCCGCCTCAATCCGGGCCGCCTACGCGACCCGCGCCGACGCCCCCTGATCCGGGCGCCCCCTGATCCGGCTCCGCCTCGGGTGCCC
>JBDIAR010000199.1:0-5646 GCA_039812545.1 Dermatophilaceae bacterium
CACTCGGACGATCCTGGACGCTCTCGGGTAGCGTCCTGCCATGTCCAGCAACGATGCCCCGCCGAACGATCCGGGCTCGACGTCCGCCGGTGAGCCGCCGGTCGTCCGCACCGATCGGGCCGGCGGCCGGACCTCGGGCGGCACCCGACGGTCCCGTCGCCTGCCACTCGCCACACTGCTCGTCCTGGGCGTCGGGGCGTTGGCATTCGCGGCTTTCGGCGGCCGCACTCCGACCCCGGAGGGCGCCGCGACGGTGACCGTCACGGTCACCGTCGGCCCCGATGGCCGCCCGGCCGGCGGCGCGGGCGTCGCGGGCGTCGCGGGCGGCCAGAGCTCGGGAGCTGCGGGCATCCAGTCGCCGCTGGACCGCGTCCCCCGCCGGGACGCCGGCGAGGCCGGCACGCTGGGCCGCGTCGATGCGCCCGTCGTCCTGGTGATCTTCTCCGACTACCAGTGCGGGTACTGCGCGGCGTGGGTCAACGGCACTCAGTCCTCAATCGTCGACGAGTACGTCCGGACGGGCAAGCTGCGCCTCGAGTGGCGCGACGCGAATATCTTCGGTCCGCCATCCATCATGGCCAGTCGCGCGGCCTTCGCCGCCGGTCGCCAGGGCAAGTTCTGGACCTACCACGCCGCACTGTTCGCGCCGAGCACGAAACCGACGCCGGCCCAGTTGAACGTCGACGGGTTGACCGCGTTGGCGGGCCGGCTCGGCCTGGACACCGCCCGGTTCCGCACCGACCTGGAGGATCCGGCGATCACCGCGCTGGTCGAACGCAACGAGACCGAGGCATTCGAGCTCGGCGTCACCAGCACACCGCAATTCGTGATCGGGCACCAACGACTGGTCGGTGCGCAGCCACTGGCGACCTTCCAGAAGGCGATCGACACCGCGATCGCGGACGCCGCGACCACGAAGAGCTGACCGCCGCGGCCGGCGGAGCCGAGCCGCGCAGGGCTGGGCGGGGTGGGCGGGGCGGACGGGCGGGACAGTCCGAGCCGGGAAGGGCCTACTTCTGAGTGGCGTCGGTGACCTCGCCGACGAGTTCCTCCACGACGTCCTCCAAGAAGACGACCCCCGAGGTGACGCCGGCCTCGTCGACGACCCGCGCCAGGTGCGCGCCGGAGCGCTGCATCGTGGCCAGCACCTCCTCGACCTCGTCGGCGGCGGAGACATTGGCCAGCCGACGGATTCGCTTGAGCGGGACGGGTTCGTCGGCCCGCTCGTCGTCGGCATACAAGATGTCCTTCAGGTGGAGGTACCCGATGAGGTCGCCGTCGTCCCCGGCAACGGGGAAGCGCGAGAAGCCCTGCCGGGCGACGAGCCGTTCGATCTGAGCCGGGGTGGACCCCAGTGGCACGATGGTGAGCCGATCGAGGGGCACGGCAACCGCGGCGGCCTGCTTGTCCGAGAACTCCAGCGTCGCGGCGGCCAGCCCTTGGCGGTCCACCTCCAACAGGCCCTCGCGATGCGATTCTTCGAGGATGTGGGCGACCTCGGAAGCGCTGAAGGCCGAGGTCATCTCGTCCTTCGGCTCGATGCCCATCGCGCGGACGATCCCCTTGGCGACATACTCCATCAGCCGTACGACCGGCCGCAGAACGCGGGCCACCCACACCAGGGGCGGCACCAGGATCAAGGCGGTGCGGTCGGGACCGGCCAGCGCGAGGTTCTTGGGGATCATCTCCCCAGCCACGACGTGCAGATAGACGACGATGATCAGCGACAGGGCCAGCGCGGCCACCGTGACCCAGGGTTCGCCCAGGCCCACGTCCTCGAAGAGCGGGTGGAGCATCTCGTCGAGTGCGGCCTCGGCCAGGGCGCCGATCCCCACCGAACACACGGTGATCCCCAACTGGGCCGTCGCCAGGATCGAACCCATGTGGTCCAACGCGTAGACGACGAGCCGGGCCCGGGCGCTGCCGGCTTCGACGAGCGGTTCGAGGCTGGACCGGCGCGCCGCCATGGCCGCGAACTCGGCGCCGACGAAGAACGCGTTGCCGATCAACAGAAAAATGGAGACCCAGAGGGCGGTTGCGTGGCTCATGAACCCGCCCCGCCCGACTCTCCCACTGCGTCCTGGGGTCCCACGGCCGCGGCGGCATCCAGTGCCGACCCCGTCGGCACGAACCGGACCCGATCGACCCGCCTCGAATCCATCCGCTCGACCACGAGGCGCCAGTCGGTGACGTCGACCTCGTCACCGACGTCGGGAACCCGCCCGAGCTGCGCCATCAGGAAACCGCCCAAGGTCTCGAAGGTCGGACCGTCCGGTACCACCGCCCCCAGCACGGCGCGCACCTCGTCGGGCCGCCACAACCCCGGAACCGTCCACGAGCCGTCGGGTAGCCGACGGGCGCCGCCGGCGGCTCGATCATGTTCGTCGCTCACCTCGCCGACGAGTTCTTCGACGAGGTCCTCCAAGGTGACGATGCCCGACGTACCGCCGTGTTCGTCGACGACCACCGCCATCTGCAGGCCCGCGCGACGCAGGTCGCGCAGCAGGGGATCCAACCGGATCGTCTCGGGCACCACGTCGTGCGGGACCATCAGGGCCGAGACGGGGACGTCCGCACGACGCTGGGCCGGCACCGCCATCGCGGCCTTGACGTGCACCACACCGTCGACGTCGTCGACATCCTCCCCGACCACCGGGAATCGGGAGTGTCCCGTGCGTCGGGCCAGCCGCAGGACGTCGTATGCCGATGCCGTCCGGGCGATGGCCTCGCACCGCACGCGTGGGGTCATCACATCGGCCGCGGTCTTGTCGCCGAAGTCGAGCGAGCGCGTCAGGATCAGCGCCGTCCCCTGGTCGAGGGTTCCAGCCGCCGCCGAGCGGCGGACCAGCGACGCGAGTTCCTGCGGGGTGCGCGCGGCGGAGAGTTCTTCCTTCGGTTCGACGCCGACCATTCGCAAGAAGGCGTTGGCGGACCCGTTGAGGACGGCGATGAGAGGTTTGAAGACCAGCGAGAACACCCGCACCGGGGCGGCCACGACCTTGGCGGCCCGCATCGGGGCGGAGATCCCGAGGAACTGCGGGACGAGTTCACCGAAGACCATGGAGAACAGCGTCACCAGGACCAGCGCCACCGCTCCTGCGATGCCGGCCACCGCGGTATCCGGCAGCGGCAGGGCGTCCAACGGCTCGTAGACCAGGGCGCCGATCGAGGGCTGTGCCAGGAATCCGACGACCAGCGTGGTGAGCGTGATCCCCACCTGGGCGGCCGACAGCTGGGTGGACAGGGTGCGCAACGACGGCAGGATCGTCGCCGCCCGCTCGTCACCGGCGTCAATCGCCCCCTGAACCGTCGGCCGGTCCAGGGCGACGAGGGAGAATTCCGCCGTGACGAAGACCGCCGTGCCGATCGTGAGCAGCACTGCGGCGAGGAGGAGGACCCACTCGATCATCGTGCGCCCATTCTAGGCAGTCGACCCCCACGACGTCGGGTGGGCGCCGAAGGGGCCGGAGCGCCGGCGTGGAATAGGCTGGCAATCATGACGTCTCGGGAATCGAACGACGTCGCCATCGAGGTGACGAACCTGACGAAACGGTTCGGCGATCTCGTCGCCGTCAACCGCCTCAGCTTCCACGTCGAGCCGGGCCGGGTCACCGGCTTCCTCGGCCCCAACGGGGCGGGCAAGACGACCACGCTGCGGATGATCCTCGGCCTGATCCGCCCGAGCGAGGGGACGGCGACGATCGCCGGCACGGCATACCGAGATCTCCCAAGGCCACTGACGACGGTCGGCGCGGCGCTGGAGGCGACCAACTTCCACCCGGGTCGTTCGGGGCGCAACCATCTGCTCTGCCTGGCCGAAACGGCCGGCATACCGGCCGCGCGCGTGGATCACCTGCTGGAGTTGGTCGGCATACCGGCCGCGGCCCGCAAACGGGCCGGCGCATATTCGATGGGGATGCGCCAGCGCCTCGGCCTGGCGGCCGCCCTGCTCGGCGACCCCCGCGTCATCGTGTGCGACGAACCCGCGAACGGACTGGACCCGGAGGGCATCCGTTGGTTGCGCGGGTTCCTGCGCGGGCTGGCCGCCGACGGGCGCACCGTGCTGGTCTCCTCGCATCTGCTCAACGAGATGCAGCAGGTGGCCGACGATGTCGTCATCATCGCCAATGGTCACCTGGTCCGGCAGGGCCCGATCGCCGACTTGGAGGGCGCGCGCAAGGTGTACGTGCGCGCCGCGGACCTGACCCGGCTGGCCGGCGCGATCAGTTCGACCGGGCTGACGCCGGTGCCGCACGACGGCGGACTGCTGGTCGCGGACACCGACCCGGCGAAGGTCGGCGAACTCGCGCTGGCCGCCGGGATCGCCTTGCACGAGCTCCGTCCCGAGGGCACCGATCTGGAGCAACTCTTCTTCGACCTGACCGAGCGCCCGGAGAACGCCAACCGCAATACCGCCCCCTCGTCCCTGCCGCCACCGACCGGGGCGCCCCACCGCCTCGACCAGCCACCCGCCGCTCCGTCCGCCCACCCGGGAGGCAGCCGATGATCGCCCTGGTCCGCTCGGAGTTCCGCAAGTTCTTCACGACCCGGACGTGGTGGGGGATGGCGATCGGCGTGGCCGTCGTGAGCGCCGGGTTCGCCCTGCTGTTGTACTTCCTGCTGCCCGGTATGCCGCTCGCACCCGGACTGGGGACGCCCAGCCTGGACGACCCCGGGATCATCCGCACGATCTACACCGGCGGACTCAGCATCAACTGCATGCTGACGATGCTCGTCGGCGTGCTGACCATCGGCGGCGAATACCGGCACAAGACGATCACGTCCACCTTCTTGGCCACCCCTAAACGCGAGCGGGTCGTGCTCTCCAAGATCATCGCGTTGCTGGGCTTCGGCGCGTTCTACGGCATCGTCGCCGTCGTCGGAGCAGTCGCCGTCGCGGGCACGCTGCTCGCCGTCAAGGGACACTCCCCTATCCCGGACGCCTCGGTGGTGCAGACCCTGGCGATGATGCTGCTCGTCCTCGGACTGTGGGCGCTGTTCGGGTTGGGTCTGGGCGTTCTCATCTCCAATCAGCTGGCCGCCATGGTGGTCGCCGTCGGGTTCGCCTGGATCGCCGAGCCGCTGCTCGGCCTCGCGCTCGCCTACACCTCCTGGGGCAAGGGAATCGCGCCGTACCTGCCCTCCCGGGCCTCCTCGGCGATGGTCCAGCAGTTGCAGCAGAGCGTGGACCCGACGCCCGTGCTCAGTTGGTGGGCGGGGGCATTGGTACTCGTCGCGTATGCCGCCGTGTTGTCGGCCGTCGGGACGCTGCTCACCTTGCGCCGCGATGTGAGTTGACCCCGCGGCGGGTCGGTGACCGACCCGTTCGACGGTAGTCTTGAGCGACCCTGGGCGACCGGGGCGGCGATGTCACCGGCGATGTCATGTGAAGGGGCGTTCGTTTCGATGTCAAGTGGCCAGAATGCGGATCCGGCGGCGGCCTTCGGCCCCAACGAGTGGCTCGTGGACGAGCTGTACCAGAGCTTCAAACGGGACAAGAACTCCGTGGACCAGGCCTGGTGGGACTTCTTCGCCGACTATCAGCCCCGGGAGAGCGTTCCGCAGGCCAGGGCGGCGGGAACCGCGACCGCGGGCACCGCGGTGATGGTGCCGGCTCCCGCGGGTGAGGACTCGCCGGTCGCCGCC
>JBDIAR010000200.1:0-5608 GCA_039812545.1 Dermatophilaceae bacterium
ACCCACAAGGCCGGCGGTCGATCGGGGGACTGGACCGAACCCGCCGACGAACCCGCCGACGAACCCCCGACCGAACCTGTCACGGGACCCGACCACGACGAACCGGGGCGCTCATGACGGACGAGCAACCGGCATACCGGGCGGTCGTCCTGGTCTCCTCGAACCGGGCGGCGGCGGGGATCTACCCGGACCGCACCGGCCCGCTCATCGTCGCCGAGTTGCGCGAGCACGGCCTGACGGTGGCCGAACCCCGGGTCGTCGCCGACGGTGCGCCGTTCGGTGCGGCGCTCGCGGCGGCGCTCGCACAGCGGCCGGACCTCGTCCTGACCACCGGCGGAACCGGGCTGACGTCCACCGATGAGGTCCCCGACCGTACCCTCGCCGTCCTCGACCGAATCGTCCCCGGCATTGCGGAGGCGATCCGGGCGGCCGGCGTGGCGGCGGGCGTGAGCAGCGCCGTCCTCAGCCGCGGCGTCGCCGGGATCGCCGGACGCACCCTGGTCGTCAATCTTCCCGGCTCCACCGGCGGGGTGCGCGACGCGCTCGCGGTGCTGCGCCCGATCCTCACGCACGCCCTCGATCAGCTCCACGACGGGGACCATTGATCGGCCGACCGCTCGCCCCGCGCTCCGAGGCCCCGGGTTGGCCCGCGGTCGTGGTGCCCGCCGCGGCCGTCGCGTCGGACGTCCCGGAGCTGACCCTGCGGGGGCTCAGCCGCCGGGACGAGGCCGGCTGGTTCGAGGTGCGGGCGGCCAACGCCGAACACCTGCGACCGTGGGACCCGACGCCGCCGAACCGCGTCGGCGTGCGCCAGACCTTCACGGCATACGTCAAGAACCTCAATCGCGAGGCCGCCGCCGGGCGCTGCCTGCCGTTCGCCGTGGAGTATGCCGATGCCCTCGTCGGGCAGGTCCACATTTTCGGGATCGCGCGGGCGTCCGAGCTGTCCGGCAACGCGGGGTACTGGATCGCGCGGGAGGTCGGTGGCCGCGGATTCGCCACGTGGGCACTGGCGTTGGCGATCGACCACGCGTTCGGGGCGGCCGGGCTGCACCGCGTCGAGGTCAATGTGCGACCGGAGAATGCCGCGAGTCTGGCCGTGGTGCGTCGGCTCGGGCTGCGCGAGGAGGGTTTCAAGGAGCGGTACTTGCACATCGACGGGGGCTGGCGCGACCACCGCAGTTTCGCGATCACCGTGGAGGAACTCGACGGCGGGCTGATCCAGGAGCGAATCCGTTGCGCTCCGTAGGGGTTTGGCGTCTTGGGGGTCGTCGGGGGTCGGGGCGGATCGCGTCGGATCACTCGGATCGTGAGCTTTGTCAGGCTTTTTCGGGCGACACACCGGCCGGGGTCCGAGTGCTCCGGCGACCGGCCGCTTAGCGTGTGGTGTCATGCCGGCCACTGTTCTTTTCCTTCTGGTTCTCCTTGCGTGGGCCGTCTATCTGGCCCAGCACTGGATCCGCCGCCGCGAACATCTGGCGACCATGGAGGCAGTGGATCGCTTCTCGGTGGCGATGCGAGTCCTGCGTCGACGGGACGTCGCACTGGCGGACGCGCCGTCGGGCCCGGCCCGGCCGGTCGTCGCGCGGCCGGTTGTGGCGCGATCCGTGGCCGCGCGTCGCCGCGTCGCGCACGGTGGGGGGATGACGGTTCGGCTCTCGCACGGGGTGTCCGCCGGCTCGGCCCCCGCACCCGCCGCTGCCCCCACGGCTGCTCCCGCTCCCGCTCCCGTCGCGGCCGTGTCGCCCGTGCCTGCGCCGGCGCGGCCGGTCGCGCGCAAGGGTCGGCGTGGTCCGACCCCGCTGCAGCGCGGGTTGGCCTGGCTGCTCTTGGCCGCCATCGTGGCGGTCCCCGTGACGGCGGTCCTCGCCTGGCGACACATCCTGCTGTGGGTCTCCGTCGGCCTGGCTCTCGCAGTAGCGGTGGCGAGCCTCGGGGCACTGGTGTTCCTGGCGCGTCGTCGCCGGGCGTCGTATGCCGCTGCTCGGCGAACCGGAGCCCGCCCCGTCGCTGCTCCCACTCCCGCCCCCGCCGCCGTCGACACCGAATCTCCTTCCCCCGTCGAGGCGCCCGCACCCGTGGCGGTCGTCACGGCCGAGCCGGGCACCTGGACGCCGACCCGAGTCCCCACCCCGACGTACCTGTTGAAGGACACGGCAGCACCGGCATACCGGCCACGTTCGGCGGTCGCCGAGGAACCCGCGATGGCGACGAGCACGCCCCGGCCGGCGGCTCGGGCGGTGGGTGACTGACCGTCAGGCCTGTTCCGCCTCCGCCACGGCGAGGGGTTCGGCTTCCTGCGCCTCGGCCTCCGTCGTCCCGTATGCCGCCAGGTAGCTGACGACCGCGTTGACCACGGCGATCGTGGGCACGGCCATCAGCGCCCCGACGATGCCCGCCAGTGTGGAGCCCGCGGCGATCCCGAGGATGATCGCGAGGGGATGGATGTTGACCGAGCGGCCCATCAGGAAGGGCTGCAGGACATGGGATTCCACTTGTTGGACGGCGATGACGACGGCGAGCATGACCAGCGCCGACACCGGCCCGTTCGCGACCAACGCGAGCAAGACCGCCACGGCGCCGGACAGCAGCGCACCCACGATCGGGATGAACGAGAACAGGAAGACGATCACGCCGATCGCCAGCGCGAACGGCACTCGCAGGATGAGTGCGCCGATGGTGATGCCGACGGCGTCGACCGCGGCGACCTGCACCGTCGCCCGCACATAGCCACCGAGCTTGGCGAACGCCACCGCACCGGCCCCGTCGGCGCGCTCGCGCGCATTGCGCGGGAAGAGCCGGACCACCCAACTCCAGATCCGGCGACCCTCGAACAGGAAGAAGAAGGTCGCGAACATCGTGATGAAGAAGCCGGCGATGAAGTGCGCGGCGGTCATCCCCGCCCTGGACGCGCTCGTGCCCAGCTGACCCGACTCGCGGACCGAGGCGACGAACTTGTCGACGTACTCGGTGAACTGAGTGTCGCTCACCTTGAACGTCGTGCGCAGCCAGTCACGGATCTGTTCGATGCCCTGCGCGGCCGACGCGGTGAGGTCGCCCATGCCGCCGGACACCGTCGTCGTCACCACCGCCAGCAACCCGCCGACCACGACGAGCAGCAGGAGCACTGTCAGGCCGGCGCTGGCGCCGGGCTTGAACCGGCGGCGCAGGCGTTGCGTCAGCGGGAAGAGCATCGCGGTCAGCAGCAGCGACACCAGGATCGGGACGACGACCTCCGAAAGTTCGCGGAGCAGGAGACTGAGCCCGTATGCCGCGACCGCGATCCCGATCAGCCGCCACGCCCATTCGCTGGCGTCTTTGACGACCGGCGGGATGGGCCCCGGCCGCGGGGGCGCGGGGGAGTCGGGCTTCGCGTCGAGGTGCGCGTCAGGGCTGCTGTCCGGTCCGGGGCTGTCCACCATGGGACAAGAGCGTATGCCGCCCGCGTCCCGCTCGCCTCGGATGGCCGTTCCGTCAGACTCCCGCGTCCGGCTGGATAACCTGACTTGCGTGGAGCGATCGGGCAGGCCGTGGAACATCAGCATCCACTACGACCGGCTCCTCGCTGCGCTGGCTCGACCCGGGATGCGGGTCCTCGACGTCGGTTGTGGGGACGGTTTCCTCAGTGCGCGGCTCGCTGACTCCGGGTGCCACGTGGTCGCTCTCGACGCCGACGCGGACGTCCTGGTTCGGGCGCGCGAGCGGTGGCCGACGCACCCGATCGAGTGGGTGCATGCGGACCTTTTCGCGGCTCGGCTTGAAGCGGAGAGTTTCGACCTGGTGGTGTCCAACGCGACGCTGCATCACCTGTCGGACACAAGAGACGCCCTCAACCGGCTTGCCGAGCTGGTCGCGCCCGGGGGGCGGCTCGGCGTGGTCGGGTTCGCGACCAACGGTCCGTTGGACTGGCCGATGTCGATCGCAGGCTCGATCGGCGTTTTCGTGGCGGTCCCGGTCCAGGGGAAATGGGAGCACACCGCCCCCATCGTCTGGCCGCCCCCGTTGACCTACGGACAGGTTCGGCGCGTCTCCGGCGACGTCCTGCCCGGTCGGGTGTTCCGCCGGCTGTGGCTCGGCCGATTCATCCTGACGTGGACCAAGGCCCGTTGATCGGCCACCGGTGTCGCCCCGGCCCGCCCCGGCCCGCAGCGACCCGGCCCGCAGCGACAAAATCGCCCGATCGGGCGATTCTGTAGGTCGGAACCCGCTGGGAGGCCGACAATTTCGCCCGATCGGGCGATTCCTGCGGGCGCGGCTCCCGCAAACCCCGGGCCCAATAGACAACGGCGGGGTGCGTACCTGGCCGCATCTCGTCAGTGGACCTGCGGGGACTCCCTCCGGCCCGCTGGCTCGTGCCGATGGGGGTCTAGTGATCGCGCGCGCGAGAGCCTCGTCATCACGGGCCAGTCGACGTCGACGACGCGGTAGGGCCCTCGGCGCTGGCTCTTCGACGACCGACGACCCGCCGCGCTCAGCGGATGACTGGCGATGGGTTCACGTTCGGTGGCGCCGCGGGGAGGTCTTTGATCCCGTCGAGATCGCCGCCCAGAGCATGCGCACATTCCTCGCCACGTTGCTCGCCGCCACACGCCTGATCCTGAGTGCGGTCGCCACCGCACTGTGGCGTGAAGCAATCCCCTGGTTCGGCCGGGCATTCATCTGGGCTACAGCGAACTCAACACCGGCCGCGAAAGAAGTCCTGGAGGCGTGGCGTGAGTGGCTCTTGAGGATGGACCGCGCGAAACGCTGGCGTCCCTTTACGAGGAGAATTGCCGGATGGATCTTCCTTCGGCCGACCTCCTTCCTTATTATGGGCTCCACTGTGATGTGGCTCCTCTGGATTCTGGGTTCATGGGTCATGTGGGTCTTCGGGCCATAGGTTGCCAAGGCGCGACTGGTTCGGGGTTCCCAAAACACCGACGAAGGACGAGGGAGGCGGAGATCGGTGGCACGCCAGCGGGGTAAGCTGCGGGTTTCCCTGGCGATCTTGATCATGTCGGCACCGTCGCTCGCGGGGTGCACTCCTGAAGAAATCGGGGTCACGTCATTGATCCGAAGCGGAACCGGTGGCCCGGAAGCATACGTCGTTCTCTGTCGCGGCGACGTTGATTATGTGATGGTCCACAAGGAGACGCAGGCTGGGAAGGCTGGTAAGGCGGGGAAATGGCAGTGGACCTCGCCGGAACCGCGCAGCGGAATCGTCACGGTGGGTCTTTTGGATAAGAACGAAGGTTGGCTGCAAAGTTCGCCTGGATTCGTGATGGAGCCAGGGGCGAGGTATGTGATGTGGGCAGGGAAATCCGACAACTCGGCTACAACTGTCGCGGCAGTCTTTCGAGTTCTGATGTGGACAGATTGAAGGGCGCCGACGTGCTGGTGCAGAACGTAAATGGCGAGACTGGCACTCGAACCTTGACGAGAGATGCCCTTCATGCGTGGGCCTGCGGGGACTCGCCCGGTTCATGAACGCCACCAGCGTTCCGAGGTTCCAGCACCAAGACGCCGATGCCGGGTGCCCCATGGTCGCTCTCGACGCCGACAGGCAGGTCGTGGCCCTGGCGCGCGAGTGGTGGCCGCCGTAGCAGATCGAGTGGGTGCATATTCTCGG
>JBDIAR010000201.1:0-5588 GCA_039812545.1 Dermatophilaceae bacterium
GATCACCCCGAGCGCGGCTCGGCGGGTCAGGGTGAGTTTCGTCGAGGTGGCCATGGCTTTCTCCTATGGATCGAGGGACCCGCCGCGTGGACCGCGCTCAAGGGCTTTGCCCCATCCAAACGGAGGCTCCCCCGTGGTACAAGACACAGACGATCTGACAGAACACACGCATACCTGGACAGAGTGTCCAGCAGCGTGGGAGGGTCACCTCGTGCTCACCGTGGCCCAGGTCCTGGAGGTCCCCGTCGTCCGGTCCGCCACGCCCTCGCTGCTGACCCCGGCTGCCACCGCTGCTCGTGCCGTGCGCTGGGTCCACACCTCCGAGATCTACGACATCGGGCCGCTACTGCGCGGTCAGGAGTTGCTGCTCACCACCGGCCTCGGCCTGGTCGGCCAGTCCCCCGAACGGCTCCGGCGCTATGTCGACTCGCTCGCCGACCGCGATGTCGCCGGGCTGTGCCTGGAGTTGGGGCGCACCTTCGACCAGGTGCCGCCGCCGATCGTCGAGCGGGCGGGCGAACGCGGTCTGGCGGTCGTGGCGCTCGGTGCGGTCGTCCCGTTCGTCGCGATCACCGAAGCGGTGCACGAACTGCTGCTCGGCAGCCAGGTGGCCACCTTGCGCACGACCGGTCGGCTCGTCGACCGACTCGCCCGGGCCATGGTGGACGGCGCCGGCCTCGACGCGCTGCTCGACGAGATCGCCGCCGCCTGTGGTTCTCCGGTATGCCTGACCGACTCCTCGGGCGCGGTCGTCGCCGAATCCGTCGGCGCGAGTGGGACCGAGCCGGCGGTGCAGGACATCGTCATCGCCGGCGAAACGTGGGGCCAGTTGTGTTCCACGGCAGGTCACGAGGCCGGCCGGGGTGCTCATCGCGATCCCGGGCAGCCGGAGACCCGAGAGATGCTGGCCCGGGCGGCCATGCTGCTGGCCGTCCAGGTCGCCCGGTCCGAGGCATCCCTGGGGACCCGGGCCATCGCCCGGCGGCTCTTCGGCCGTGCGCTGCTGGCCGGTCCGGCCGGCGACCCGCAGGTCGTCGCCGACACCGGCCGCCGGCTGGGACTGAGCGACGGCCCAGGGCGATCCCTCGTGCCCTGTGCCGTGGAGATCGTCCACGCCGACCTGCCCGCCAATGTGCTCCTCGTCGAGGAGGCCGCGCGACGTGAGTTCCCCGCGGCGGTGGCCGTCGACCTACCGGGGGCGGTGCTCGTCATCGCGGCCGTCCCGCGCGGCGTCGCGCCGGAACGGGTCGGCGAACGCGTCGCCGCCCTGGCCGCCGACGCGATCGGCCGCCGCGGTTCGGGTTTCGTGCGCTGCGTCGTCGTCGGCGAACCGGTGGATCGGCTCGCGGCGCTGCCGGCCCAGGCGGGGGACGTCGTGTCGGGCATCGCCCTGGTCCCGCTGTCCTCACCGGCCGTCGGCCCGGACCGGCCCGGCTCGTCGGTGGACTCACGGGGTATGCCGGGGGCCCGACGCGTGCCGATCGTGCAGGTGCGGGATCTCGCCCTCGAGCACTACCTGGCCACCGGTGTGGACTCCGTGGAGCTGACCCGGTTCGTCGATCGCCAGCTCGGTGCGGTCCTGGACTACGACGCCCGGCACCGCCGCGGCCTGCTGCCCACCCTGACGGCATACCTCGAATCGGGCGGCAACAAGCTCGCGACCGCGGCCGCCCTCGGGATCCAACGCCAAACCCTCTACGACCGCCTGGACAAACTGACCGAACTCCTGCGGGCCGATCCGGCCCGGCCGGCGACCCGCACCGCGCTGCACGTCGCCGTCGTGGCATACCGGCTGCGCTCCGGGGCAGCTCGGTTCCCCACCTCCCGCAGCCCCGCCGAGTGACCCGCCGACGCGGGAGGCCGGACCACGGCTACCCGACGGTACGGAGGAGGTTGGTGGCTCGACGCATCACGAGAATCTGGCCCCAGGACATGGTCACCCGATCCGCCTCGATACCGTCGCCGAAGACGACGAGCGTGTCCGACTCCGCCTCGATTCGGATCTCCTCTCCTGGGGGCAACAACCCCGCAACAAGATCCGCCTCAGTTGACGGGGATGGCCACGGCTCGCGCACGAACCAAGCCAGCGACGGCTCTTCTGGCCTGGGCAAGCGCATGTCCGGCGCCTGTAGCCGTCCGATCGAGCTACACCATCCGCTCGCGCCACTCCCGGTCCCGACGATGACCCCCGAAGAGCATTGCCGTTCGGATCCGTCGGGAACCCCGAGGCGATATCGCGCCGATTGATGACTTGGCTGGCCCACGAAGATCTCGTTGAGGGCCACGAGGCGCTGGCCGTCATCAAGCACGGCTTCGACCATCGTCCGAGCCACCACTGGTGCTGTCCCGGCAACCGCCTCACGCATGAGACTCCCGGCCGCTTTGGGCGCATGCGGGACCAGCGCTCCTGGATTTGTTCCGGGATTGGGATCGACACCGATGACGGGTTGATCCGCCAAGTACTTCGCGACATTTGCCACGAGGCCGTCCTGACCCACGGCAACGACGACATCCTCCGGTCCGAAGACAAACCGCGGAAGCTCGCTGCGTTCAACCGATGCCCGCCTCCAGCCCTCTGGAATGCTGCTCTCCACAATCCGCTCAGCCTCCCGCCCGGCCTCGTGGCGCCTCTCCACATCGGCCAACGTTCGGTTGCGCCCGGCCAGGAAGAACTCCGCCTGGCCGCGGGTACCGTGACGCGCCAGTAGCTCGGATAGCTCGCTGCGCCGCGTGAGGATGACAACCCGTGGCGTCGTCATCGGCCACCCGCGTCCGGTTGCGCAGCCACGAGTCGACCGAGAACACCGGTGAGTACGTCGGGAGTCACCACCAGTTGGTCGACCGAGGCGAGAGCCTTGGCGAGGTCCTGGAGTGCGTCCGACATGAGGACTTCGCGAGAGACCCCCTCGTATGCCGAGAGGTGGGCCCGTTCCGTCTCTGCGGCAACCTGGCCGGCCATTCGGTCCGCCTCGGCTTGGGCCCGAGCCAATCCCAGGGTCCGAGCGCCCTGTGCCTCAGCGGCGATCGCGTCGGCCGCCGCTGCCTCTTGAGCCTTCCGCCGAGCATTGGCGCCCTGCTGCTCCAGGAGGCGTTCCTGCCGGCGCGCCAGCTCGATCTGATTGGCCAACTCGTTTTCCCCGATGGCAGCTTCGCGCTCCACTGCCAGGGCGCGCCGCTCGAACGTGGCCCGGTCGGCCTCTTGTTGGATGAGCTCTCGAGCCGGCGTCTGGAGAGCGCGTTCGACGTCGGGATCTGGACGACTCATCGCGAAGAGCACACCGACGACATGTATTCCGACAGCGGCAAGACGCTCGTCCGATTGCAGCCTGCGCACCACCGCACCTTCCAAGGTGCCCGGGTCGAGGCGCAGGACGGCGGGCAGGTCCAAGGCGACGACTTCGGCAGTGACCGCCGAGGCGGTCGCCCCATGGATGATCGACCCGACGGTCTCAAGGGGTCGGCCAATCCACGAACCATTCCTCAGGTCGATCGAGAAGTCGACCCGGGTGGCGGCGAGCGCGGGATCGGCGAACCGGTAGGTGACGGTTCCCGGAACGGTGACCTCTTGCAGATCGGTGGTCCGCACTCGCACGAGAACCTGGTGCTCCCGGTCGTCGACCGGTACCTCACTGATGGCGGAGGTCATCGGTCGGAACCAGAAGGCGGCTCCTGTCCGACTGTGCGAAACGCGGCCACGGCTGAGGTGCTCAAGGTGGTTCGTGGCGGTGGCTCGTACATGTCGAACCACCGGATAGCTGCTGATCGTTGCCATGACTCTCGCTTCCTTCCCATTTGTCGTCAACACGACGATAACCCTCCCATGAGATACCGTCAATCTGACGATAAACAAGGTAGTCTGTTCCCATGCCCCGCTTCGACGTAACCGTTGACCTGGTGGTCCTCACCATGCGGGACGCAGAACTCGCCGTCCTCCTGGTCCGGCGCGGCGTGCCACCATTTCGGGGTGCGTGGGCCTTGCCCGGCGGCTATGTCTTGCCCGACGAGGACCTGCGGGAGGCGGCCTATCGAGAACTGTCCGAGGAGACAGGCACGAGCCGACGCGTCCACTTGGAGCAGTTGGCGACGTATGGAACACCGGGCCGCGACCCGCGCGGACCCACCGTCACCGTCGCCTGGCTCGCCCTCGCCCCCGACCTGGATGACGCCACAGCCGGGACCGACGCCGAGGCTGCCGAATGGCGAGCGGTGGCGACCATCGCCGCTGGGGAGTTGGCGTTCGACCATGGCCGGATCTTGCGGGACGGGATCGAACGCGCGCGCTCCAAACTTGAGTACAGCTCGCTTGCCACGGCATTCTGCCCGCCGGAATTCACCATTGCACAGCTACGCGCCGTCTACGAGGCGGTGTGGGGCTATCCCCTGGACCCCAGGAACTTCCACCGCAAGGTCAGCAAGACACCGGGATTCCTGATCCCGACCGGGCGAACCACGACCGGCGACGGAGGGCGTCCGGCGCGACTCTATGCGCGTGGGCCTGTCGAGCAGCTCAATCCACCGCTGACGCGCGCGAGGCAATCCGCTCCGTGACGCTTCGGACGACGGCCGTACGAGCCGGCCGATGAACCGGGAGGCGATTACCGTTGTCGGGAGAGGTCGACCGTCGATCGTCTGAGGGGTTGCCATGGACCAGTACCCGAACGCCGACCAAAAGCCGAACGCCGACGAGGTGCGGGAGAACGTGCGGGGACGGTATGCCGCCGCGGCGCGCAGCCAGTTGACCTTGACTCCCGCCCCGGCGAGCGGCGAGCGGGGGTGTTGCGCGCCACCGGAGCCGGAGGGGAGCGCCTGCTGCGGGGATGCGGCCAAAACGGCGGCCATCGACCCGATCACCTCGGGTCTGTACGACCCGGCGGACACCCCGTTCGACGCCGCGCTGGCAGCCTCGCTCGGCTGTGGAAACCCCACGGCCCTGGCCGAACTGCGGCCCGGCGAGGACGTCCTGGACCTGGGCTCGGGCGGAGGGCTGGACGTCCTGCTGTCCGCGCGCCGGATCGCACCGGGCGGAACGGCATACGGGCTGGACATGACGGCGGACATGCTCGCGCTCGCCGAACGGAACCGGGCGGCGGCCGGCGTCGACAACGCGACCTTCCTGCTCGGCACGATCGAGGATGTCCCGCTGCCGGACGGCGCCGTCGACGTCGTCATCTCCAACTGCGTCATCAATCTGTCGCCGGACAAGGACGCCGTGCTGCGGGAGGCGTCCCGGGTGCTGCGCGCCGGCGGCCGGTTCGCCGTGTCCGACATCGTGCTGCTGCGCGACATCCCCGACGGCCTGCGCGGTGTCGTCGCGCTGTGGACCGGCTGCATCTCGGGAGCGCTTCGCGACACGGCATACCTGGCCAAACTGACCGACGCCGGGTTCGAGGACGCCGGGATCGAGGTCACCCGGCGGTACTCCCGGTCCGAGCTGGAGGGGATGGCCGACCAACTCGACCCCGGTCAGCTGCCCGAGGGGATGTCCCTGGACGAGGCGATCGGCGCCCTCGACGGCGCCTTCGCGAGCGCATTCGTCCGAGCCGTCAAGCCGTGAGCGGGCGCGACGGCGACCGACTCGGCGGGCGCCT
>JBDIAR010000202.1:0-5535 GCA_039812545.1 Dermatophilaceae bacterium
CATCGCGACGGTGCGAACGAGGGGACCTCGCCCCGCGCGGCGATCGCACCTCGCTGCGGGCCCTGTCCCGGGCCGTGTTCCGCAACGACCAGTTGCTCTGGGTCTCGGCGGCGCTGCTGTGTTTCGTCATGGCATACGGGACGACGAGCACCTTCGGGCTGTACTACTTCAAGTACGTCGTTCGCGACGAGGGCGCCTTCCCCGTGTTCGCGCTGGCGGTCGGCGTCGGATAGATCGCCGGGCTCGCGGCATACCCGGCGCTGAGTCGACGCCACTCCCGGGCGCGCCTGTATCGGGTCGCGACGTGCGCGATCGTCGCCGCGTATGCCGTGTTGTTGTTCGCCCCGCCGCACCTCGCCGTGCTGGTGCCGCCGGCCCTGGTGCTCTACGTCTGCTGCGCGCTGACCATCGTGGTCTTGATGCGCCATCAGGCCGACACGGTCGAGTACGGCCAGCTCAAGCTCGGCCGCCGCAACGGCGCCGTCACCTTCGCCATCCAGCCGTTCGTCAACAAGACCTCGGCCCCGGTGAGCACCGCCATCGTCTCGGCCATCGTGCTGTTGTCCGGGGTGAACGACGCGGCGAACCCCTCGGACGTCCAGCCGTACGGGCTGTGGCTCATCCGGCTGACGATGTTCGGGCTCCCGGCGATCCTGGCGACCACGGGGTACCACCTGTGGCGGCTGGGGTTCGTCGTCGACGAGGAGCGGCACGCGCAGATCGTCGCCGAGTTGGAACGGCGCGGGGACCTCAGCCCTCGTCCTCGGTCGTCGGAGTGACGATGGTGAACGACTCGCCGTCCGGCCCGGCGATGTGGGCCAGCCGGCCGTACTCGAAGTCGTAGGGCTCCCTCGTCACCCGCCCGCCGAGCCGGCGCACGATCGGCACCGAGGCATCGACGTCGGCCACCTCGAAACACACCGACCAGGCGCTGGGCTCACCGTCCCCCGCCTCGCCGATCCCCCCTCCCGGCATCGTCTCCCCGGGGACCGTGAACAGCGCGTACGCCGCATCGCCCATGCCGATGTCGCTATAGGCGTACCCGAAAACGGCCGCGTAGAAGTCCTTGGCCCGGGCCACGTCCACGCTCATCAGGTCGCACCACGACGGCGCCCCGGCCTCGTTGGTCACCGCGAACCCGAACGGGGCATCGCCCTGCCAGACCCCGAAGACCGCGCCGGTCGGGTCGCGCCACAGCGCCCGGCGACCACCCGCGGGGCTCGGCTCGGCCGCCCGCACGAGCTGTCCGCCGGCCGCCCGCGCAGCGGCGTCGACACCGGTCAGGTCGTCGGTTGCCACGAAGACCGTCCACCGTCCGGCGGTCGTGGCCGGGGTCAGTCCCGCCACGGTTCGTCCGGCGGACCCCGCGGTCCAGCCGATGGCCCGGCCCGTGGCCGAGCCGGCCCAGGGGGTGAACTCCCAACCGAACAACGCGGTGTAGAACTCCTGGCTGCGCAGCGGATGGCGCACGGCGGCCTCGACCCAACACGGCGTACCCGCCGCCCACATTCCGTCTCGCGTCATCGAGACTCCTCCCCCGACACTCGCGTCCACCCCGCAGAGCGAGACGCGTTCCGCCGAGGGTACCCACGAGCGGGCCCTCCCGTCGATGGCACGAGCCCGCGCCGGCCCGTCGCGTCGTCACTTCCCGGCCGGCGTGGGCGACTTCGCGTTCGTCCAGTACGGCGACAACCGCAGCAGCATCCGTCGCACCAGCGGCTCGGCGAGCCGGACCGCCCAGCCGGGGGCCAGGGCCGGCACGGGCAGGTCGGCCATGATCTGTTCGAAGGTATGCCGTTGGTAACCCAGCAGCCGCTGGCTCTCCGCGGTGTCCAGCCAGTCGGTGCAATACGGCGACGTCGTGAACGCGGCCTCGGGCAGCATACCGATCCCGCTCTTGCCCAACGCGGCTCGCAGGTAACGCTCGTACACGACCTGGCAGGACTCACCGCCGCCGATCAACCAGACCCGACCCCAGACGTCGGCCCCAACCGCCCGGGCGATCGCCAGACCGGCGTCGTCGCGGTGCAAGAGCTCGATCCGGTTGGCCAGCGGGATCTCGTACATGATCGGGTTCGGGCTGTGCGGCTTCGGGGGCGGCACGTCGCCGAACCGGAAGATCGCCCAGGTCAGTCCGCTGTCCCGGACGAGTTCCTCGCAGCGGGCCTTATGCGCGGTGTAGTGGTCGGTGATCGCGATCGGATCGTCGGCCCGGCGCGGCGGCGGCTGGTCCTGGGTGTGCCCGAACAGATCGAAGGTGGAGGCGAGCAGCACCTTCGGCGGCTGCGGCAGTGCCGCCGCGGCCGTCAGAAGCGCCTGCGTCCCGCCGACATTGACCTGGTATGCCGTGTCGGGGTCGGGTTCGACGTGTGGGGGAAGGATCCCGGCGAGGTGGACCACGACCTCGGTGCCGTCGCACGCCGACGCCACGACGTCACCGTCTCGGATATCGCCCCACTGGATGCGCACGACCGGGCTGCGCCGCCAGGGCCGGGCGACTCGGCGATTGCCCCGCGTCGGCAGGTCGAGGACGACGACTCGATGCCCTGCGGCGATCAACGCCTCGACCGCCGCCGCTCCGATATTGCCGCACCCACCGGTCACCAGCACATTCACAGGCGCACGCTATTAAGAGCCCACCCGTCGCGGGTGGGATTGGCTCAGCCCTGCAGCTTTTCGACCTCGGCGATGTAGGCGTCCTCGGCGTCTTCGGCCGACATGCCCTTGCACTTGGCCCACGCGTCGTACTTCGCCCGGCCGACCGGGTTGGTGAAACCGGGCCGCGAGCCGGACACGTCGCCATCGGTGGCCTGCTTGTACAAGGCATACATCTTGAGCTTGACGTCGTTGCCGGGGTCCTTCTTCAGCGCGGGTACCGCCGCCACAGCTTCCTGGAAGTCCATGTCTGGTCTCGCCTTCTCGTCGTTGATGGGCTCGTTGATGGGGCTCGTCGATGGGCTCGTCGATGCGCTCATCGGTTCGCAGGTCACGCTACCGGCGCGCCCGGGCGCCCGTCGAGGGACGTCTCGCACCGGGCACCCCGCGGATGCTCACTGCCTACGGCGGCCGGTGACCAGGGCGATCCCGATCTGCTCGGTCGCGTCGGCGGCCAGCATGTCGATCACCGGGTCGGGGCCGGTTTCGCCCAGGTGGGCCTGCCGGGCCCGGGCCCACAGCAGCCAGTCCTGTCCGCCGCCACGCTGCCAGCGGGCGCAGACGTCGTCGAGCAGGCCGCTGAGTTCCCAGTGCCGGGCCCACCAGGAGGGGGTATGCCAGGCCGCCGACTCCCAGCCCACGGCGGCGCGGACCAGCGGCGGCACCGGTTCGGCATACGGATCGGACCGCAGCGCCGGGGTGGACATCGCGAGCAGGGCGCCGGGTTTGAGAGCGGGCACGAGGCGGGGCAGGAAGTGGACATCGGTCCCGAAGTACTCGAAACAGTCGACGGCCACGACGGCGTCGAATCCGGACCGGTCGAGCGGGACGGTCCTGATGTCCCCGCGGATCCGGGTGATCCGGTCGGCGACCCCGGCCTGCTCGGCGACCGCCCTCGCCTCGTCCGGATCGACCCAGAGGTCCACGGCGACCACGTCGACCCCGTACTCGTTGGCCAGGAACACCGACGAGGCACCCTTGCCGGCACCGACGTCCAGCACCCGCATACCCGGTCGCAGGCTCTCCCCGTCCAGCAGATCCTCCAGCTGCCACAACGGGTGCGGACCCATGTCGAGGTCCAGCACCCAGGCCGGGTCGTACTGCGCGGACCGGGGGTAGCGCGCCGGGCGGGTCAGGGCCTCGACCTCGGCCGGGTCGGTGGGCTGCGGAGGATGAGCGCTGTTCACAGCAGCGAGTGTGCCACCGTCGCCGTGCTCTGGGGCCTTGGCACCCACCGGTAGGGGTCAGCGGTTGTCCGGGTCCACCTGGACTTCGTCGATCCGGGTGCCGGTGGCCGGGTCCTCGTGGGTGACCCGCCGGGCGGAGTACCCGCCCGCTGCGCCGCGCCGGGCTCCGGTGACGAAGGACAACAGGATCGCCAGGACGCCACCACCCATACAGATCCAGCCGATGGCCTTGAGATTGACCCCGCTGATCTTCGTGCCGATGGCGAATTCGAGGATCGCCCCGACGACGATGAGGAAGATACCCACTCCGATGTACATCTGCTCTCCTTCCGCGGGGTTGCGGGCGGCCGGGTAGCCGACCGTCCACTCCCGGTGCGCGGCAAGGATACGGGGCCGACCCCGCCGGGGCTGACCTCCGGGGCGATACACGTCGATGAACATTTCGAACCCGGCGCGTCCCCGCCGTGGCACGATGCGACCAAAACCGACTCTCGACGCCGGGCACGACACCGGGCTCTCGACACGATGGGAGGCGACCGCGTGATCCCCGCCCTGCTCGTCCTCGCGCTGGCCGTCGTCGTCTCGGTCCCGCTGACGGCGCGGCTCGGCCGGGCCGCCGGTTGGCCGCTTGCGGGTCTCTATCTGGCCGCCACCGCGGCCTTCTGGCCGACCGTCCGCGAGGTCATGGACGGTCGGGAGCCGCGGGTCGTCCATCCCTGGGTGCCGTCGCTGCGGGTCGATCTCGCGTTGCGCGCGGACGGCCTCTCGGTCGTCTTCGGGCTGATGGCGCTGGTCATCGGGGCGCTGGTCTTCATCTACTCGGCGCGGTATCTGGGTCGCGGACGCCATCTGTCGATCTACCTCGTGATGGCGCTGTTCACCACGGCCATGCTGGGGCTCGTCCTGGCCGACAACGTCTACTTCCTGTTCGTCTGCTGGGAGGTCACCTCGATCGCGTCGTTCCTGCTCATCGCCCGCTCCGGGCGGCCCGGTGAACACGCCTCGATGCGCACCCTGCTGTTCACCTACACCGGCGGACTGGCGTTGCTGGTCGCCGTGGTCCTGGTCGTCGTGCACACCGGCACCACGACCCTCAGCCAGGCGCTGGTCTCCCCGGTGTGGGCGGACGATCCGGTCTTCGCCGATCTGGTGGCCGTGCTGGTGGCCGTCGCCGGCTTCTCCAAGGCGGCCCAATTCCCGTTCCACGCCTGGCTGCCGGACGCGATGGCGGCCCCGACCCCGGTCAGCGCGTACCTGCACGCCGCGGCCGTGGTCAAGGCCGGCATCTTCCTGCTGCTGCGGTTCTCGCCGGCCTTCCACGACACACTGTTGTGGAACGTCCTGCTCGTCGTCACCGGGCTGGTCACGGCCCTGCTCGGAGCCCGGTTCGCCCTCGGACAGACCGATCTCAAACGGCTGATGGCATACAGCACGGTCAGCCAGCTGGGACTCATGGTCGCCACAATCGGGGTGGGCACTCAAGCGGCGGCCTCCGCCGCGATCCTGCACGTCATCGCGCACGCGCTCTTCAAGTCCGGGCTGTTCATGATGGTCGGCGTCGTCGACCACGCGGCGCATACCCGCGACATCCGGCGGCTGCCGCCGCTGTGGCGGGCGATGCCGGGGGCCTTCACGGTGACCGCGCTCGGGTGTGCGGCGATGGCCGGGATTCCGCCGCTGCTCGGGTTCGTCT
>JBDIAR010000203.1:0-5287 GCA_039812545.1 Dermatophilaceae bacterium
GCCACGGTGTTCTTGGCCGCCACGGTGTTCTTGGCGGACGCGACGGGCTTGTCGGACGTGTCGGGCTTGTCGGGCGCCGCTGCTGCGGTGACCAGCGGGGTGCCCAGGCGCCTGGCCCGCTCTTGACCGGCGCGGGAGGCTCCGGAGGCCAATGGGTCGGTGCGTCGTGTCATCTGCGTCCCCCTCGTACCAACTGGCCGGCAATGCTGGCGGCGCTGCCGACGGCATCTCCCACCGCTTGACCCATGATGCCCAGGCCGGGGACCGAGACGCGCTGATGACGCGCGAAGTCCTCGAAGGCCTCCAGGGTGGTGTATTGCGGTTCGAAGTGCAGCAGGCTGCGCATCCGCGTCGTGTCCAGGACGCGGCCGAAGGCCAACAGCGCCTCGAAATCGGGCGAGAAGTTGACGATCTTGGCCCGGCGCAGCACCGCGCCGACGACGCCGGCGGTCGAGTGTGGCACGGGGATGACGGGACGGCCGAGCATCGCCGCGGCCTGGCATACGGAGATGACGCCATCAGCGGCGACGTTGACGATCCCGCTCACGTCACCCAGGGTCGCGGCGAGCATCGCCCCGGCGCAGTCGTCCTCGTGGAGGAACTGGAGGCGGCCGTCGAAGCCCAGCGGCACCGGCAGCGCGGGCAGCGAGAAGTAGTCGGTGATGTTGGTGCGCAGCCCCGGGCCGATGATGTGAGCCAGGCGCAGGACGGCGACGTCGACGTCGGGCCGGCGCCGGGAGAAACCGCGGACGTAACCCTCGACCTCGACGGTGTCCTTGCCCCACCCGGTGCGCGGGGCGTTCTTGGCGCCGTCCTCCTCGCTGAACAGCGCCGGGTCGCGCGGCGAGGACCCGTAGACCGTGGAGGCGGACTTGACGATGAGCCGCCGGATGGATTCGGCCTTCTGGCAGGCCGCGAGCAATTGCATCGTGCCGATGACGTTGATCTCTTTTTGGGTCACCCGCCCGCCCGCGGAGATCGGGGTCGCGATGACGCTCATGTGGACGACGGTGTCCACCTGCGACTGGGTGATGATCTTGCCGATGATCGGGTTGCGAATGTCGGCCCGGATGAACTCGGCCCGGCCGATCCCGTGCACCGGCGGCACGACGTCGACGCCGATGATGCGTTCGATCTCGTCGGACTGGCTCAGTCGGCGGACGAACGCGCCACCGAGGTGCCGGGACACGCCGGTCACCATGACGGTGTTCGACAACGGGGGCACCTCCGTAGCGGGGTGGGTGATCGCGGGCCGGTGGGATCGGGCCGCGAGGGGAACGACCACCTCAAGTATCCCCCGCGCCCGAGCTGCAGGCCACACCGACGGCGCGAATGTGGCCGAATGGACACGGATTTCGGTGTCCGGGCATCGATCGGGGCCATAACGGACTGGAGGCCTCGACCGGGATTCGGTCGAGGCCCTCCGATTCGCCGCCGACGGTGGCCCGCGGCGGTGCGCCCTGCTACTTCTTGTTACGACGCTGGTGACGCGTCTTGCGCAGCAGCTTGCGGTGCTTCTTCTTCGCCATCCGCTTGCGGCGCTTCTTGATTACTGAACCCATGGATGATCCTTGCCTTGGCGTACGAGCCGGAACTGCCGGTGCCGGTGCCGGGCGTCCGGCGACTGCGGCAGCTTACCGCCTGCCCGTATGCGGCGGCGAATCTCCCGTCGGGCCCGGGCCCGGGCCCGGCCACGACCGGACGTCCGAAGGACGGGACCCCCCGCGACGACGGTGCCGCAAAGAAGGCGCCTCGGAGAAGGTGCCCCGGAAACGAAGAAGCGAGGCGGCATACGCCACCTCGCCTCTCGTGGGCATCCTCCGCATCACGCGGTGTCGACCATCGACTCGCTCAAGTAGGTGTGCACGGCGTCTTCCGGCACCCTGAACGAGCGGCCCACCCGCACGGCCGGCAATTCGCCGCTGTGCACGAGCCGGTAGACCGTCATCTTCGACACCCGCATGATCGAGGCGACTTCGGCGACGGTCAGAAACCGCACCTCCGCCAGCTGGCGCTCCCGTGTCATGGCGACCTCGATCTCTCTTACGCGACGGCAGCGCCGGCTTCCCCTCCGGCGGACTCCTACAGTGCGCAGTGCAACAATAGGGGCAGATGTGACGGGAGGGGAAGCAGTCAGGTCATGCGACTTGACCGTTGTCCAGCCGACACGCCGCACCCATCGTGACAATTGCCGCACACCCGGCGGAGCGGTTCACGGCGTCAACCGGTGCAGGTCGCGCGGGAAGAGCGTCACCTCGCGCACATTCGCCGCGCCGACCAGCCGGGCCACCCACCGCTCCAGGCCGATCGCGAACCCGCCGTGCGGCGGCATACCGGCGGCGAACGCCTCGAGATACCCGGCATACGGCTCCGGCGACTCGCCCCGAGCCGCAAGCGCAGCCAGGTAGTCGTCGTACCGGTGCAGGCGTTGGCCGCCGGTGACCAGTTCGACGCCGCGGAACAGCAGGTCGAAGGAGTTGGACCAGCGCGGGTCGTCCGGCTGCGGGTGGGTGTAGAACGGCCGCTTCGCCATCGGGTACCCCTCGACCGCGAGGAAGTCCGAGTCGTATGCCGTGCGCGCCCAGGCGCCCAGGGCGCGTTCGTGTTCGGGGGCGAGGTCGGGTTCGGCCGGGTCGGCGCCGACCAGGGTGAGGGCGTCGGCGAAGTGGATCACGGGGATCTGGTCCGGCAGCCGGGGCGGCTCGACCCCGAGCAGGTCCAGCTGCGGACCCACCCGCGCCCGGACCGTCGCCAGCATCCCGGCCAGCACGTCGCGCAGCACGGCCAGCACGTCGCGATGCCCCTCGATGAACCCGAGCTCGACGTCGAGGCTGACGTACTCGGCCAGGTGACGCACCGTGTCGTGCGGCTCGGCGCGGAACACCGGCCCGACCTCGTAGACCCGCTCGAAAACCCCGACCATCGTCTGCTTGTAGAACTGCGGAGACTGCGCCAGGTATGCCGGTCGTCCGAAGTAGTCGACCGCGAAGACGTTCGCGCCGGACTCGGTGGCGCTCGCGACGAACTTCGGGGTCTGGATCTCGGTGAACCCCGCCGCGTCGAGGGTCCGCCGGAAGCCGACCAGCGAGGCCGCGGCCAGCGCCCACGCCGCGCGCCGGCGCGGGTGCCGCCACGCGATGGCCGCGTGGTCCAACTGGGTGGGCAGCGCGGCGTTCAGGCTCGGGCGCCACAGCTCGAACGGGCTGGGACGAGACGGTTCGGCATACCTGACGAATCGCGGCTCGACCACCTCCACCCCCGCCGGGGCACTGGGGTTGGCGCAGGTCACGCCGGTGACGGTGACGGTGCTCTCCTCGCGCAGGCCCGCGAGGTCGGCCAGTTCGGCGGTGCTCTTGGCGACGACCTGGGTGATGCCCGAGCGGTCCCGGACGAGGACGAAGGTCACGCCGGCGAGGGCGCGGATCCGGTGGACCCAGCCGCTGACGCGCACGGGTGCGCCCTCGGGCACGGTGGGTAGGTCGACGGCGAGGGTTCGTGGCGTGCCGTCGGAATGCGTTGCCGTATGCGGGTCGGTCGTCTGCCTGCTGCTGGTATGCCTGCTGGTCGTCGGATACATCGAAGGTCACCTCCGGGAGTGGCTCCCCAGGAGGTGTGGGCGACGGGGTCGTTCGCGGTGCCACCACACCTTCGCCGGCGCAGGTCGCGGCCGGCCTCTTGTCCAGACGTGCCGTCCCGAGGGCCGGCGCGCGGCTCGGGGGTTGTCAGTCCCGTCGGCGCCGCGGGTTCCGATTCTACCCAGCGGCCCGCGCGACCGGGTCCAGGGTCAGGTCCAGGGTCAGGCCGGCAGGGCCGGGATCCGACTCATCGACTCGGCCAGGTGGGCCTCCAGCGCCGGGTCGTCGCCGACCGCGGTGGCGAAGGCGTGATCGAGGTACTCCCCGTATGCCGGCAACTCCAGGTACCCGTGCCCGGACACGCCCACCACGATGACCTGCTCCTCGCCGGTCTCGGCGCATCGGCGGGCTTCGGCGACGGCGCCGGCCAGGGCGTGCGTCGACTCCGGTGCGGCGATCAGTCCCTCGGACTTGGCGAGCAGGACGGCGGCCGAGAAGCAGTCGTTCTGCTCGACCGCGATCGCCTCGATCTCGCCGATGTGCCGCAGGTGGGAGACCAGCGGGCTCATCCCGTGGTAGCGCAGGCCGCCGGCGTGGATCGGGCTCGGCATGAAGTCGCGGCCCAGGGTGTACATCTTCATCAACGGCGTCATGCCCACGGTGTCGCCGAAGTCGTAGGCATACACGCCCTTGGTCATCGACGGGCACGCGGCCGGTTCGACGGCGACGAACCGCGGCGACATGGCGCCGGCCCACTTCTCCCGCAACAGCGGGAAGGTCAGTCCGCCGAAATTCGACCCGCCGCCCGTGCAGCCCACGACCACGTCGGGGGTCTCGCCGGCCTTGGCCAACTGGAGCAGCAGTTCCTCGCCGATGACGGTCTGGTGGAGCAGGACGTGGTTGAGTACCGAGCCCAGTGCGTAGTTGGTCGCCTCCGTGGTCGCCGCGACCTCGACCGCTTCGGAGATCGCGATGCCGAGGGAGCCGGTGCTGTCCGGGTGTTCGGCCAGCACCTGCCGGCCGGCGTTGGTCAGCTCCGACGGCGAGCGATGGACCGTGCCGCCGAAGGTCTCCATCATCAGGCGCCGGTACGGCTTGGAGTCGAAGGAGTTCGCGACCTGCCAGATCTCGCAGCGCACCCCGAACTGGGCGCACGCGAACGCGAGCGAAGCCCCCCACTGGCCCGCGCCGGTCTCGGTGGTGAGCCGGTCGACACCGGCCTGGGCGTTGTAGAACACCTGCGGCACAGCGGAGTTCGGCTTGTGCGAGCCTGCGGGCGAGACACCTTCGTACTTCACGTAGATCCGCGCCGGCGTGCCGAGCGCCCTCTCCAACCGGGTGGCGCGCACCAGCGGCGACGGCCGCCACAGCCGGTACACCTCGAGGACCTCCTCGGGGATGTCGTAGTACCGCTGCGTGCCGAGTTCCTGCTCGATCAGCGCGGGCGGGAAGAGCGCCGCCAGGTCCTCCGGCGTCACCGGCTGCAGCGTCCCGGGATGCAGCATCGGGGGTGCCGGTTGTGGCAGGTCGGCGACGATGTTGTACCACCGGCGCGGCAGTTCGGACTCGTCCAGCAGGATCTTGTGTTCGGGGGCGTTGCTCATGGCGCACACCTTGGCATACGCCCTCGCCGTTGCGCATCATCCGCCCGTATGCCGCTCGCCCCGCGTCCGGGAGGCGCCCACAATTTCGCCCGATCGGGCGATTTTCGA
>JBDIAR010000204.1:0-5258 GCA_039812545.1 Dermatophilaceae bacterium
GCCGGACGACGGTGGATTGCCGTCGGCGGTGTGCAGGTTGAACCCGCAGGTGTCGAAGGTGGGGTATCCCAGCCAGGTGCTGATCCCCCCGTTCGCCCGAACGACGGTGCCACCGATGGCCCGCGCCACCTCATCGGCATCCAGTCCCGCGCAGATGCTGTCGACTCATGCCCGGGTGGAATCTGGTGCGGGAAGGGTGGGCGAGACGGAACCGGTGGCGGACGCGTCCGGCGAGGTGCGCGAGGCCGTCGCCTGGACGGTCGAATGGGGAACCGCGGGGGCGAGCCCGGTCGTGCAGGCGCCGAGCAATGTGACACCGGCGAGTAGGCCCGCCAGCCGGATGAGGGTCAGCCGTCGGGTCACCTGAGACCCCTTCCCGCCCGGTGGGCCGGCTCCCGACGATGCGGGAGCCGGCCCACCGGCATACGTGGACGAACGAAGGGGAACGGAACGGCCTACTTGCCCTTCATCGCGGCGTGCCGCAGGTCGTTGTTGAGGGTGGAGATGACGTCGAGCGGGATCTCCTTGGGGCAGGCCGCGGAGCATTCGCCGATATTGGTGCAGCCACCGAAACCCTCGTGGTCGTGCTGGCGGACCATCGCCACGACCCGGTTGGTGCGTTCCGGCTGACCCTGGGGCAGCTCGCCGAGGTGAGTCACCTTGGCGGACATGAACAGCATCGCCGAGGCGTTCGGGCAGGCTGCCACGCACGCGCCGCAGCCGATGCAGGTGGCGGCGGCGAAGGCGCGCATCGCCTTCTCGCGTTCGACCGGCGTCGAGTGGGCCTCGGGCGCGGACCCGGTGTTGACCGAGATGAACCCACCGGACTGGATGATCCGGTCGAAGGCGGACCGGTCGACGACGAGGTCCTTGATGATCGGGAAGGCGTTGGCGCGCCACGGTTCGACCGTGACGGTGTCGCCGTCCCGGAAGGACCGCATGTGCAACTGGCACGTGGTGGTCACCTCGGGGCCGTGCGGCTGGCCGTTGATGACGACGCCGCACATCCCGCAGATGCCCTCACGGCAGTCGCTGTCGAAGGCGACCGGCTCTTCGTTCTTGGCCAACAGGTCCTCGTTGAGCACGTCGAGCATCTCGAGGAAGGACATGTCGGGTGAGACGTCCGACAGCTGATAGGTGACCATGCGCCCGGGCGTGTCGGGCCCGGCCTGGCGCCAGATGTTGACGGTGAGGTTCATTGGGGCCCCCTCAAAGTATCGGAGTGAGGTACGAACGTAGAACTTTGTGGGGTGGTCATCCGGGGCCCCCTCAAAGTATCGGAGTGAGGTACGAACGTAGAACTTTGTGGGGTGGTCACTTGTAGCTCCGTTGCTTCATCTCGATGAACTCGTACACGAGATTTTCCTTGTGCAAGGTGGGCGGGGAGTTGATGCCGCCCCACTCCCAGGCCGCGACATAGGCGAACCGGTCGTCGTGCCGCAGCGCCTCGCCGTCTTCGGTCTGGGATTCCTCGCGGAAGTGGCCGCCGCAGGATTCTTCGCGGTGCAGCGCGTCGATGCACATGAGTTCACCGAGTTCGAGGAAGTCGGCGACCCGGCCGGCGCGTTCGAGGGTCTGGTTGAGTTCGTCGGCCTTGCCGAGGACTCGCAGGTTCTTCCAGAACTCTTTGCGCAGGGCGCGGATTCGATCGATCGCGGTCTTGAGGCCCTCCTCGCTGCGGGACATCCCGCAGTACTCCCACATGATCCGGCCGAGTTCCTTGTGGTAGGAGTCCGGGGTGCGGTCGCCGCCGACGGTCAGGAAGTGGTTGATCCGTTCCTGCACCGCCTGCTCGGCGGCCACCACGTCCGGGTGGTCGGCCGGGACCTTGGCGAACGGCCCGTCGGCCAGGTAGTCGCGGATCGTGTTGGGCAGCACGAAGTAGCCGTCCGCCAGACCCTGCATGAGGGCCGAGGCCCCGAGCCGGTTCGCGCCGTGGTCGGAGAAATTGGCCTCGCCGGTGACGAACAGCCCGGGGATCGTGGACTCCAGGTCGTAGTCGACCCAGAGGCCACCCATCGTGTAGTGCACGGCGGGGTAGATCCGCATCGGCGTCTCGTACGGGTTCTCCCCGGTGATCCGCTCGTACATGTCGAAGAGGTTGTCGTACTTGGCCTCGACGCCGGCCTTCCCCATCCGCTGGATGGCCTCGAGGAAGTCGAGGTACACCCCGCGCCGGACCTTGCGGGTCTTGCCGTCCGGGCCGACCTCGTCGACCTCGGGGCCGACGCCGCGGCCCTCGTCGCACATGTACTTCGCGGCGCGCGAGGCGATGTCACGCGGCACGAGGTTGCCGAAACTCGGGTAGATCCGCTCCAGGTAGTAGTCGCGGTCCTCTTCGGGGATGTCGCGGGGGTCCTTGGCGCAGTCTTCCTTCTTCTTGGGCACCCAGATCCGGCCGTCGTTGCGCAGCGACTCCGACATCAGCGTCAGTTTGCTCTGGTGGTCGCCGGCGACGGGTATGCAGGTGGGGTGGATCTGCGTGTAGCACGGGTTGCCGAAGTAGGCGCCCTTGCGATGCGCCCGCCAGGTCGCGGTGACATTGCAACCCATCGCATTGGTGGACAGGAAGAAGACATTGCCGTAGCCGCCGGTGGCGAGCACGACGACGTCACCGAGGTGGGTTTCCAGCTCCCCGGAGACCATGTCGCGGGCGATGATGCCGCGGGCCTTGCCGTCGACGACGACCAGCTCGACCATCTCGTGGCGGGCAAACATCTCGACGGTGCCGGCCGCGACCTGGCGTTCGAGCGCCTGGTAGGCGCCGATGAGCAGTTGCTGGCCGGTCTGGCCGCGGGCGTAGAACGTGCGGGAGACCTGGACACCGCCGAAGGACCGGTTGTCGAGCAGGCCGCCGTACTCCCGGGCGAAGGGCACGCCCTGGGCGACGCACTGGTCGATGATCGCGGCGCTGTTCTGGGCGAGCCGGTAGACGTTGGACTCCCGGGCCCGGTAGTCACCGCCCTTGACGGTGTCGTAGAACAGCCGGAACGTCGAGTCGCCGTCCTCCTTGTAGTTCTTGGCCGCGTTGATGCCGCCCTGTGCGGCGATCGAGTGGGCCCGCCGCGGGCTGTCCTGGTAGCAGAACGCCTTGACGTTGTAGCCGGCCTCGCCGAGCGTCGCGGCGGCCGCACCACCGGCGAGGCCGGTGCCGACGATGATGACGTCGAGCTTGCGCCGGTTCGCGGGGTTGACCAGTTTGGCCTCGAACTTGCGGGTGTCCCACCGCTTCTCGATGGGACCACCGGGTGACTTGGTGTCGGCCACCGGGTCCCCGACCCAGTACAGGTCGTGGACCAGCCCGTCGGCGGCCACCGGGTCCGCGGGCGCGGTGTCGGGGGCGTCGACCGAGGGGTCGAACGCGACGGACTCGCTGTTGGCCTCGACCGGGGCGACCGGTCCGGCCGCGTCGGAGATACCGTTGACGTTGTCGGTCATGGCTCAGGCTCCCATCTTGATCATGCCGAACAGGATGCTGAGGGGCGGCAGCGCGAACCCGATCGCCACGACGGCACCGATGAGGTAGCCGAGCGCATTGGCATACCGGCGAGACTTCACCGAGTTGGTCCAACCCATCGTCTGCAGCGCGCTCCACACCCCGTGCCGCAGGTGCATCCCGAGGGCGCACACCGCGAGCACGTAGATCAGGACGACCCACCACAGCTGGAAGCTGGAGACGACCAGGCGGTACGGGCTGAGGACGCCGTCGATCTCGAGGGATGACGTGGAGTGGGCGCCGTTGAAGTTGACCTTGGGCACGGTGAACTGGATGAGGTGGAAGATCACGAAGAGCAGCAGCGTGACGCCGCCCCAGCGCATCATCTTCGACGACAGCGACGCGGCGACGGCGCGCTTGACGACGTACCGATTGGCCCGCGCGCCCTTGGCCCTGCTCCACAGCGTGAACGCGGCATACGCGTGGATCACCAGGGCCAGCACCAGCAATGCCCGGAACAGCCAGAGGAAACCCTCGTACGGCAGGATCGGCATGAGCATGGTGCGCAAGTGGTGGGCGTACTCGTCGAAGGTCTCCTGACCCGCGAAGAGCTTGAGGTTGCCGTACATATGCATGAGGACGTAGAACACGAAGAGAGCACCCGTCCACGCCATGTTCAGCTTGAGGAAGACGGAGGTGCTGTGCGACGTGCCCTGCTCCTTGAGAAGTGTTGGAGTGGCCACGAAGTCACCGTACCGTGCGGACCCCTCGATCGGCTCGTGACGCAGGCCTCACCGGGGGCCGAATGGCATCCGGATGTCGCCCAACAGCCGACCCGTCACCGCGTTCTGCCGGCACGGTTCATCAGGGCGGCGTTGTAGAGCTCGGTCCTAGACACCCCGGTCGCCTCGGCGAGCTCTCGGCAGACGTCCTTGAGTCGTTCGCCACTCGCCGTCCGCTCGGTCACGACGTGCAGGAGTTCGGGTATGCCGATGCTCGCCGGAGGTGCCCCGGCGACGACGAGCGTGATCTCACCGAGGACTCCGTCGGCCGCCCAGGCGGCCAGCTCGGCCAGCGGTCCCCGTCGCACCTCCTCGTAGGTCTTGGTGAGTTCGCGGCAGACCGCGGCGCGACGCTGCGGGCCGAACGCCTCGACCATCGCGGTCAGCGTGTCGGCGAGTCGGTGCGGGGCTTCGAAGAAGACCATCGTGCGGCGCTCCGTCGCCAACTCCGCGATGAACCGTGCCCGTTCCCCGCCCTTGCGCGGCGGGAACCCCTCGAAACAGAACCGGTCCACCGCAAGCCCCGACACCGCGAGCGCGACCAGCACGGCACTCGGGCCGGGAACGCAGGTCACCGCGATGCCGCGCTCCACCGCCCCCGCGACGAGGCGGTACCCGGGGTCGGACACGGACGGCATACCGGCGTCGGTGACGAGCACGACACGGGCGCCGGCGGCGAGCCGGTCCAGGAGTTCGCCGGTCCGAGCCGCCTCGTTGTGTTCGTGGTAACTGCGGATCGTGGCCGCGGTGCTCACGCCGAGGTCGGTGAGTAGGCGGTGCAGGCGCCGGGTGTCCTCGGCGGCCAGGACGTCGGCGCCGGCCAGCTCGGCGGCCAGCCGCGGCGAGGCGTCGGCCACGTCCCCGATGGGGGTGGCGGCGAGGACGAGTTGCCCGGGCACGTCGGTCACGCTACCGCGTAGCGTGTATGCCCGTGAGCGAGCCGACCGAGCGACGCGTTGGGGCTGCGACCGAGCGTGCGACCGAGCGTCCGGTCGAGCGTCCGGCCGGCCTGATCACCGAGGTCGCGATCGTCTTGGGCC
>JBDIAR010000205.1:0-5205 GCA_039812545.1 Dermatophilaceae bacterium
ATCAGCGGACGGGCGACCTCGGCGGGGGCGGAGGAGCTGTTGGATGCGGCGGCCATGGAGGCGGGTACCGACTGACGTCGAGCCGCGAGGAACGAGCGGCGACGGAGTCAGTCCAAACAAGCACCGACTGACGACGAGCTGTGAGGAACGAACAACGACCCGCGCCTTTACGCCAAAATCGCCCGATCGGGCGAAATTGTGGGGTGCTGGGCGGGAACCACCGTCGAAATCGCCCGATCGGGCGAAATTGTTGTGGGGTCGGCCCGGGGACTGGCGCTTACCCAAAGTGGCGTTGCGTGCCGGCCGCGATGTCGGGCGGGCCCGGGTCGGCCAGTGCGGGTCGCAGGACGGCGGCGGTGGTGGTCACGTCGGTGGGTGCCGATGGAGGGGATAGATCCAGTCGTTGCAGCAGGTCGATGACCCAGGGGGCGTGAAGTCGGGATCGGCGCAAGGTGGCGGCGTCGCCGAGCATACGGTGGGGTTCGCCCTGATCGACGCGGCCCTCGCCGACGATGGCGACCTCGCCGGCCCAGGACAGGGCCAGGTCGACATCGTGGGTGGACAGCACCACGGTGGTGCCGTTGGCTTCCAGGCGGGTCAGCGCGGCGAGCATTTCCTGTACGCCGTACGGGTCGAGTCCGGCGGTGGGTTCGTCCAGCAGCAGAATGCAGGGGCGCATGGCGATCGCACCGGCGATCGCCACCCGTTTGCGTTGCCCGAACGACAGGTGATGCGTGGCCCGCTCGGCCAGGTCTTCGATGGCCAACAACTGCAAAGCCTCGCCCACCCGGTGCCGTACCTCCGCATCGGGTAGGCCCATGTTGGTGGGGCCGAAGGAGACGTCGCGGGCGACGTCCGCGGAGAACAGCTGATCGTCAGGGTCTTGCAGAACCAGTTGCACCTGCTGCCGGTGTCGGGTCAGCGCCGCTTTGTCGTAGCTCAACGGGACCCCGTCCAGCAGCACCCGACCGCGCTGCGGTTTCAGCGCCCCGGACAGCACCCGCAAGAGGGTCGTCTTGCCGGATCCGTTGGCGCCCAACAGGGCCAGCCGAGACCCCGGCGGCACGCACAGCCCGGCGCCGGTCAGGACCGGGATCGCGCCGAATGCGACATCGACGGCGACGGCTTCGATGCTGAGGTGCCCCATGTCAGCGCCCCACCAATAGTGACACGGCGGTGATGGCGCCCAGCAGCGCCGCGCTCGCGGCCACGAACGCCGCCGAGGCGCGACGGGGCGGATCGAGGGTGCGCAACGCGTCGACGTACCCCCGTCCGGCCAGCCCTTCTTCCATGCGCCGCGCCCGTTCCCAGGACCGCACGAACAGCGAGCCGGCCAACACCGCCAGCGAGGACAACCATCGCCGGTATGTCGTGTACCCCAGGCGAGCGGTTTGTGCTTCGTGGATCGCGCGCGCCGTCCCCAGCAGCACGAACAACAGCCGGTAGGTCAGGGAGGCGATCTCCACAGCGGCATCGGGCACCCGCATACGTCGCAGGCCGGCCAAGATGTCGACCATCGGGGTGGTGCATCCCAGCACGAACAGGGCCGCGGTCCCGGCCCACCCGTGGGCCAACAATGTCGCCGCGGTGGTGGCCGTGGCCGGGGTGATCGCGACCACGGGGTGCCCGTCCCAGGACACGCTGACCAGCACCGACAACGCCCCGGTGAGGATGAACGTGGTGGGGAGCCACAACGAGCGGGCCAGCAGCCGCGGCGCCACCCCGGCCGGACCGAGCAGGATGGCGACCGCGGTCAGGCCCACGAGGACGGTTCCCGGCCACGGCGGCAATAGCAACGCGGCGACGACCAGCCCCACGGACAGGAACGTCTTGTCCCGGACGGCACGGTGTCGCCAGGGACTACCCCACGCCGTGTCGTCCAGGATCAGTCCGGGCGCACTCACGGCGGCGGTGGCGCGGCCGCGGACGCGGCGTCGGCTGCGGCGGCCAGCTCGGCGCAGCGGGCCTGCAGTTTCTCTACTTTGCGGCGGGAGCGCAGCGCACCCAAGCAGAAGCCGAGCAACCCTCCACCCAGCCCGGCCTGTAGGGCGAACAACCCGGTCGCGACCTCATCGCCGGGCGGTTCGAACAGCGGCGTGAACCACTGCTGATAGCCCGGGTGGATCTCCTGGATAGCCGCCATGCCCGCGTCGTCGGCCCCGGCGAACTTCGCCTGCGCCGACGGCCGGGCCGCGATCAGATATCCGCCGACCAGCAGCACGACGATTGCCAGCACCAGCGCCAGGTTGGTACGACGGCTGTTCATCGACATGCCCCCGCGTCCGTGGCCAGCGGGTCGCTGTCATCGGCGCCGACCTGGGGCACTGGAGGGTGCAACACGCCCAGGCGTTCCAACTCCGGGCGGGCCGAGCCGGTCAAGAAGCGGAGCACCAAGACCCCCAGCAGACCCTCCGCGATCGCCAACGGCACCTGGGTGACCGCGAAGATCCCGGCGAACTTCACGAACGCCCCGACGAAACCGCCCGCCGGATCCGGGAAGGCGAGCGCCAGCTCGATCGACGCGGTCACGTACGTGGACAGGTCGGCCAACGCCAACGCGGCGAAGATCCCGACCGCGAAGCGAACCCCCAGGCGGCGGCAGAGCAGATGGGCGCCGTACCCGACCCACGGCCCCACGACGCCCATCGAGAACACGTTGGCGCCCAACGTCGTGATCCCGCCGTGGGCCAGCAGCAACGCCTGGAAGACCAGCACGATGGTGGACAAGAACGCCATCACCGGCGGTTTGAACAACACCGCACCCAGCCCGGTACCGGTGGGGTGGCTGCTCGAACCGGTCACCGACGGCAGCTTCAGCGCCGACAACACGAACGTGAACGCCCCCGAGGCTCCCAACAACAACCGGGTCTCGGGTTGGTCTTTGACCTTGCGGGCCACCGCCTTGGCGCCGTGGATCACGAACGGGGCCGATGCGGCATACCAGGCCACGCAATGCAGAGGGGGCAGAAAGCCTTCGGCGATGTGCATGAGCAGTTCCCTGTCTGGATTGCGCGTCCGATGGAACTCCCGTGCCGGGCATGTATCTGACTCCCACCGCCCGGGCATCGAACGGTGATCACAGTGGCGCGACCGTCTCGGACTTTCACCGAGTTCCAGGCGCCGGCACAGAATGGCCAGACCCTACCACCGGGTCACCACCGGGTCACCACCGGCTGGGGACGTCCCCGTGAGACGCCTCATAGGACCCCCGCGGAGCGACCGCAGGGCGGGAATCGACGTGATTTTCGACCGATCGGGCGAAATTGTCAGGTCGGACCCCGCCCAAACCGACGATGATGTTGTCCATGGCCGGATACACGATCCGCGAGGCCGGGGCGCAGGACGCCGAAGCCGTCTGGCAGTTGGGCAACGAGGCCTTCAACGGACTGCCCGAGCCGCCTCCGGCATACCCCGATCCGGTCCCCCCGGGCTGCTCGGTCCTGGTGACCTGCGATGCCACCGGCGCGATCGTGGGGAAGTGCCGGGACCGGCAGTTCGACTCGTGGTGGAACGGCCGAGTCGTCCCGATCGCCGGGGTCGCCGGAGTGGTCGTCGACCCGGAACATCGCGGCGCCGGCCTGATGCGCCCGATGATCCGCGACCTGTTGCGGCGGGCCCGCGAGCGCGGCGCGATCATGTCCACGCTCTTCCCGTCCGCGCCCGGCATCTACCGAGGCCTGGGTTACGAGACGGTATGCGCCTGGGACGTCGTCGAACTGCCCACGGCCGACCTGGCCGAGGTCCGCACCGACCCGGCGGTCACGCTCCGGCGGGCCAGACTCGAGGACGTCCCGACGATCCGGGCTCTGTATGCCACGTGGGCCTCTCGTTTCGACGGGCCGCTCGTGCGGGCCGGCGCCAATTTCCCGGCGAGTGACGGAGAACTCCTGTCCAGCTGTACCGGAATCACGCTCGCCGAGGACGCCACCGGAGTGCAGGGGTATGCCGGGTGGCAGCGCCGGGGTTCGTACAGTTCCGACGGCCGCCTCGAGCTGGAGGAACTCGTCGCCCTCACCCCCGGCGCGCTGCGTGGCCTGGTGGCCTCGCTCGGTTCCAATCACTCGGTGGCGCGCACGATCCGCCGGGTCGTCAACGGTCCCGATCCGATCGCCGCGCTGCTGCCACAGAGCCGCGGCATCACGATCCGCCAATCCCCTTACATGCTGGCCCTGCTCGACGTCCCCGCCGCCCTGCAGACCCTGGCCGCCCGCCGGGTCGCCGTGGACCTGACCTTCACGGTGACCGGCCACCCGCTCGACGACGACACGGCATACCGGCTGGTCGTCCGCGACGGCGAGGCGACCTGCGAAACCCTGAGCACGGTCGAACCAGGGGCTTCGGACGCATATCCCCTGGTCACCGCCGCCGGTCTGGCGGGTCTGGCGACGGGGGCGCTGCCGGTCGCCGATGCCCGCGACCGCGGCCTGCTCACCGGCCCGGACAATGACGACTGGTGCTGGGCAGCGGTGTTCGGCGGGCGCCCGATCCGGGTGTTCGACGGGTTCTGAGCGGATCCGCCGGGTTCCGGGCGCGAACCCGGCCGGCCCAAACCGTGGCAGGGTGGGGGCCGTGGATCTGGATCATCACGGCGACCGCGACGTGCGCCCGGGGCTGGTCGACCTCGCGGTCAACGTCCGGCTACCCGGCCCACCGCCCTGGCTGGCTCGGGTCATCGCCGACACGATTGCCGGGCTCGGCAGCTATCCCGATCCAGCCATGGCGGCGGCGGCGATTGCCACCAGACACCGAGTCGACGGCGCGGCCGTGCTGCCCACCAACGGTGGCGCCGAGGCGTTCACCCTGATCGCGCGGGCCCTCGACCCGGCATACCCGGTCGTCGTCCACCCCCAATTCACCGAACCCGAGGCCGCCCTGCGCGACGCCGGCCACCACGTCACCCGCGCGATCCTGAGCCGCGACAACGGCTTCGCCCTCGACCCGGCGCGCGTACCCGAGGCGGCGGATCTCGTCGTCGTCGGCAACCCGACCAACCCGACCGGCGTCCTGCACTCGGCCCGCACCCTGGCGTCGCTGCGCCGCCCGGGCCGGTGTCTCGTCGTCGACGAGGCCTTCATGGACGCGGTTCCCGGCGACCCCGAGTCGCTGCTCGCACCCAGCGCCGACCTGCCCGGGCCCGCCGACCTGGCCGGGGTACTCGTCGTGCGCTCGCAGACCAAGACGTGGGGCCTGGCCGGGCTGCGCGCC
>JBDIAR010000206.1:0-5134 GCA_039812545.1 Dermatophilaceae bacterium
TGCTGTTCGGGTCGCCCGATCCACAGGCGCAGACGTCGCCTAAACGTCCCTCCACAGGTTCGGACACAGCAGTGGATTCGGTGGCCGGTCGCGCGACATCGTCGGTGGCATGACCTTCCCCGCCATCGCGATCACCGGCGCCTCGGGTGGAGTCGGCACATCGACCCTGGCCGCCGCGCTCACCCTGACCGCCGCCGAGGTGAGTGGCTCGGCGGTGTGTGTTGACGCCGACGATCTCGGCGGGGGTGTGGACCTGCACTTCGGCGTGGAGGACCGGCCCGGGGTGCGGTGGCCGGATCTGGCCGGGCTGCGCGGTGATCTGGATCAGGACGCACTGGTGGCGCGGCTGCCGGCGCGCGGCACGGCATACGTCCTCTCGCACGCTCGCACGTCCGGACGTCCGGCGGGTCCACCGGATGCCGAACGCGCGAACCTCGTCCGGGTCCTGCGGACTCGGCGGTCGGTCGTCATCGCGGGTGGACGGATCCGCACCGAACCCTGGTGGGGCGACCGGGTCGATCTCACGGTGCTGATGGTTGCCGCGCACGCGCCGGGACTGGCAGCAGCGCCCGGGGCGATGCGGCGCCTCGGCGGCCGGCCCGCGTGCGTGGTGCTCGTTGGGCCGGCCGCCCACCCGGAACTGGCTGACCTGGTCACGCAGACCCTGGACGTGGACGTCGTGGGCTGCCTTCGACCCCACCGGCGAGCGGCGGCCGCGCTCGATGCCGGCTCCCCGCCACCGTTGCGCGGCCGCGGTGGGTTGGGACCGCTCGCCGCCGAACTCTGGTCGTATGCCGACACCGAACGTGCTCGCGCCGTGGACCGGTGTGAGGGGGCGGCATGACGTTGCCACCGGCGGTGTGGGACGCGATCCGGCACGGGGTCGCACCGAGCGAGGATTCGATCGCGGAGGTCGTCGGCCGAGACGGCGCACTCCTGGGCGCGACGGGGGCTGCCCGGCTGCGGGCCGATCTGTCGCGCGACGTGCTCGGCCTGGGTCCCCTCGAATCACTCGCGGCCGACCCTCGGGTCACCGATATCGCCGTGAACGGTTCTGGGACGGTGTGGCTGGATCGCGGGGACGGCATGGTCACGGCCTCGATCCGGCTGTCCGGGCCCGAGGAGGTGCGGCGGCTGGCCGTTCGCCTCGCCGGTCTTGCCGGCCGACGGCTCGACGACGCCTCGCCCTACGTCGACGGACAGCTGCCCTCCGGCATACGGTTGCACGCCGTCATTCCGCCGCTGGTCGCGGAGGGGGCGCACGTGACCTTGCGGTTGCCCGCCCGGGTGGCGTTGCGGCTGGAGGACCTGGCGTCGCGGGGGATGCTCGACCGGGGCGCCGCGACGGTGCTGCGGCGGATGGTTCGTGGTGGCGTCTCGTTCCTCATCAGCGGAGGCACCGGCTCGGGGAAGACGACGCTGCTCGCGGCACTGCTCGCCGAACTCCCGCCGGGTCTGCGCATCGTGGTTGTCGAGGATGTCCGCGAGCTCGCCCTCCCGCACTGTCACGCCGTCCGACTGCAGGCTCGATCCCCGAACGTCGAGGGCGCGGGGGAGGTCACGATGACGACGCTCGTCCGACAGGCGCTGCGGATGCGGCCCGACCGACTCGTGGTGGGGGAGGTTCGAGGGGCCGAGGTCCGCGAGCTTCTCACGGCGCTCAACACGGGTCATGAGGGTGGAGCCGGCACCGTTCACGCGAACGCCGTCGACGACGTCCTGGCCCGGTTGGAGGCCCTCGGCGCGCTCGCCGGAATGGGCCCGGAGGCGGTCCGCACCCAAAGCGCCAGCGCCCTGCAAGCGGTCGTGCATCTGCGCCGGGTCGAGGGAGTGCGCCGGCTGGCCGAGATCGGGGTGATGACCAGATCCGGCGACCGACCGGGCATCGTCACCGCCTACCGGTGGGCCGGCGGAACCCTGGAGCGTGCCGAGGGCGCCCCCGTGTTCGACGACTTGTTGGGTCGGGTGGCGCCGTGACTGCCGCGGTATGCCTGGTGCTCCTCGCTGCGGCCTGTGCCGTGCTGCCACCACGACGAGGCGTCGCGGCGGGGCGAGTGCTGTTGGGTGCTCGTGGGGCGGGGGCGGAATGGGGGCTGAACGTTTCGCCTGGGGATCCGAGCGGGGCCGGTCCGCGGCGCTTGGAGCCGTGGTGGCGCTGGCGCCCGAGGACGGGGCGGCCGCTCCAAACGGCGGCTTCCGTTGAGACCGTGCGCTTCCTCGCCGCTCTCATCGCCGCCCTGGACGCAGGGCTGCCGACCGGGCAGGCCGTGACGCTGGTCTGTGGTCGTGCCACCGGTCCGCTCAGCGAGGCGGTGGGACAGGCAGCCGCGGATGGGTCGCCGGTCGGAGAGGTGCTTGCGGCCCGGCCCGACCTGGACACCGTCCCCGGGTTGCGGGTCGTCGCGGCGGCGTGGGCGCTGCATGACCGCCACGGCGTGGTCTTGGCCGAGAGTTTGCGCACGGCTGCCCTGCTCGTCGCCGATGAAGCCGACCAGCGGCGCCGAGTGGCGGCGGCGAGCGCCGGGCCGCGGGCGACCGTCCGGTTGATCTCGGCCCTTCCGCTGGCCGGTCCGCTCGCCGGCTGGTGCGTCGGGCTGGGGCCCTTGGGGATGTATGCCAATCCGCTCGCAGTGCTTTCGCTCGGCGTCGGCCTGCTCGTCATGCTGGCGGGTCGGACCTGGAGCCGGCGCATTCTGGCAAGCGCCGCTCGCGCCTCCCCGGCCGCGCTTCTGTCGTCGCCGACCGGGAGAGGGTGACCGCCGTGTCCGCCGTATGGACCGGTTGGGCGATGGGCTTGGCGCTCGCCGCCGCCGGCTTGGTGGTGTGGCCGGCTCGAAGAGCTGTACCGGCGCGCTCGATCACGACGCGGGCGCCGGTGGCCGGTGGAGCGGCCGGCCGGTCGAGTCACGTCGCCGTCGTCGGGCGGGGGGATGCCCCGGGTACGGCCCCGACTGCCGGTGCGGTCGGCGATCCGCAGTTGCTCGGACTCGACGTGGTGCGTGTGATGGTCTTGGTGGCTGGGTGTTTGAGATCGGGATCGACCACGGGCGCTGCGCTTGAGCAGGTGGCGGGCGTGGAGAGACCCGTCGTCGCCGCCGACCTGCGCCAGGTCGCCGTCGCGCTCGCCTGGGGTATGCCGGACCACCAGGCCTGGACCGGTGTCTCGCCGACCTGGGCACCGCTCTCCGATGCGCTGCAGCTGGCCAGACAGGCCGGCATACCGGCATACGGGACGCTGACCAGCGCGGCGGACCAGCTTCGCCGAGAACTGGCCGCCATGCAGGAGGAGCGGGCGGCGCGTGCCCAGGTGCTGCTCGTCCTGCCGCTGACGCTCGCCTACCTGCCGGCCTTCGTGTTGACGACGATCGTCCCGGTCCTGATCGGGGTCGCCGTGACCCTGACGACGTGACCGCGGTATCGACGTGGGAGCGTCATGCGGGGAGTGCCCCGTGGTTGCCTCTTGGGAGTGTCGTGCGAGAGTGTCGTGCGGGAGGAGTGTGGAGTGGTCCGGGCTTGTCCGCTTCGGGCGGGTCCGGGTGGCGTGATCTACTGGCGGCGTGCCCCGCCAGACCATGCGCGCCGTTGCGCTGCTCGTCGCCGGTCTCGTCGCCACGAGCGGGTGCGTCAACGGGTCGAAACCCGTGGCCGACAGCCCTCCAGGACCAGGACCAGGGCTGCGCTCGGTGGCGGGAGCCGGGACGGCAACGGTGGCGGGAACGACGACGCCCATCCGCTCTGACGCGGCTTCGAAGCCGGTCGCGGAACCCACCGCCACTTCTCCGGTCGAGTCCGGCGGCTCGGTCACGCGGTCTTCGGTGCCGAGTCGTTCGTCGGCCGCGTCCAGTCCCGGACCGGGGCGATCGAGCGTGGCCACGTCGACGGCCGCAGTCTCGGGGCCCGCCACCGGTGCACCCGGCACGAACGGTCCTGGTCGCGCACCGTCGAGCACGTCGCCGTCGCGCACTGTGTACCGCTGCTCGTTCACCTCGTCGTTGGACGGTTTGCCGTTGCGCGGCATCGGCCCGGTCTCGTGCGCGACGATGGTGTCCGCGTGGCGTGAGCTCGAATCCCTCCCGGTCACGCAGCGACGCATCGGGTATGCCGTCGCGGGTGGATTCCACTGCCGAACGCTCTCTGCCGGCGATCTGCAGAAGTCCGGACAGGTCGGCAGCTGTGACGGCGCGGCGGTCTCGTTCACCGTGTGGGACGCGGATCGGGTGCTTCCCTGATCCGGACGTCAGGGGAGTCGGATGGTCCCGTCGGGGGTCATCGCGAGGCGTCCTGATGCGACGGCTTCGCCGAGTGCCTTCGACATCCGGCTCCTGGCGGCGGGGGTGACCTTCCGGCCGCCGAAGACCTGGCGCGTCACGGCATACAGGTCGTCCTCGCCTCGTCCTCCGTCGGCGCCCACCAAGGCGACCATCGCGTTGGCGATTTCGCGGAGGCTGATGTGTTCGGTCGCCCGGATTTCGCTGTCACTGCTGCGGAATTCGGCCCAATGGTCCGGATCGAATCGCGCCGGCCACCAGAACGTGTCGTCTTCGGTCGAGGTCACGGATTTCGGGATGAGCGCCCGAATGTCGCTGACGCGGTGCGGGGAGAGTTTGCGCACCTCGAACGCGGCGGCGACTGCCCTGGCCAGGCGTTCCAGGTGGATCGGGCCCTCGGCGTTGATGCCTTCCACGAGCGCCGCGGTGACGAGTCGCTTGTTCCCCGATTGCGAGAGGTTGTCCAAAACGATCCGACCGCCTCGCCAGCCGCCCGCCCACGGCTCGAAGTCGGACTCCCCCGGAAGAGCGACGCCCGGCCGCCGGGCGACCGTCTCGGACCGTTCCCGCGGCTGGTCAGGGCGGGGTCGTTCGATGGTTTCAGAGGCCGCGAGCTCCTCGACGGCAACGCGTTGGCTTTCGTCGGCGGCGAGACGTTCGCGCTCGGCCGCTTCGTGGCGCGCTTGCTCTTCGGCCTCGAGGCGAGCGCGTTCATCGGCCGCTTCCCGCCGCGCTTGTTCTTCGGCTTCGAGGCGATCACGTTCTTCGGCCTCGTGTCGGGCTTGTTCTTCGGCTTCGAGGCGAGAGCGTTCTTCAACTGCTTCGCGCTCGCGTTGCTCTGCGTCGCGCCGTGCCTGCTCTTCCGC
>JBDIAR010000207.1:0-5011 GCA_039812545.1 Dermatophilaceae bacterium
GTCAGCACGACCTGCAGCCAGGCGGCGTTCTCGTTCCAGGCCCGACAGGGCAGGTTGCGCAGCCCGGTGGCCTTGGCTTCGCGGATGCGGTCTTCGATACGGGCGTGTTGCCGGTGGCGCAGTTCGAGACCGGCGACCTGGCCGGGGACCACCCCGGCCGCGGTGTTGGTCAAGAACGCGGTGATCCGCAGCCCGTCGAGGTCGGTGAAGGTCAACTGTGCCCCGGGGTGCGGGCGTTCCTTGCGCAGGATCAACCGGGACCCGGCCGGCCAGGAGCCCAGGTCGATCATCTCGGTGGCCTCGGCCACCCAGGCTCCGTCGCGGATGTCGTTGCCCTGGCCGGTGTCGGTCTCGATCGCCGGGTGCCAACACCGGTCGGGGATCACGTCGACAATGCGTTGGATCCGCCCGTCGACGGGAAACCCGAAGGAGAACTCCATCCCGGCGTTCACGCACGCCTCAGCGAACGTGTGGGTCGCACCGGCTGAATCCGACCGGACCACGACCCGCACCGAGTCCGGGTCACCGGGACGCGGCCGGGCCTGTTCAGGCAACGCGGCCAAGGCCAGCCTCAACACGTTGACATGGTCCGCAGCCGTGTTGCTGCCGGCGTTCCCAGACCGCAGCATCCCGGCCAGCGCCTCCCCACCGGCGATATCGGGCCGGTCCAGGAAGCACAACAGCGGATGGAACCCAAAGGTCCGTTTCCAGGTGGCCGCCGCGTTCTCCTTCTCCGAGTGCGCGATCGTGATCGTCGCGTCGACGTCCAGACACAATCCCTGCGACAGGTCAGGACCCGCACCGGCGGCCCAGGCCACCTCCCGAGCCGCCGCACGAGCGGCCTGCACCCGCCGCACATGCTCCTCCCCGATCCGGTCCAACACCCGCCACGTGGTCGGCATCGACGCCACCGGCCCGAACAAGTCCGGCCGGTCACACAGCACCGCGATCCCGCTGATCGCGTCCGCCCCGTCAGCGACCGCCACCGCCAAATCGGTGAACACCCGCCCCGGCGCATGGACCGGGATGCCCTTGTACGTGTCCAGCAACCCGGCCGTGATCCCCTCGCTCAAACCGGTGTACTCGGCCACCTCGCGCAACAACCCCACCCCGGCATGAGAGACCACCCCCGCACCATCAGCGCTGACCTTGACCCGGCGAGACCGCTTGCTACGCTTCACTTCACAAGTGCCTGTTCTGTAGGACGCTTCCGACTGTCGCAAGCAGAAGTCTTCCTTACAGCACAGGCACTTTCACGTACCCCCAGCCGGTGTCACCCACACCGACGTGAAACACGCAGGATAGTGAGGGACTTCACACGAAGCCACCTTGACACCCCCCCCTATAGACCGACGCTGGACAATATCCTCTATTCGGAGGCGATACGCGATCACAGAGAGGGCCGTCCATGACGAGAACCATCAAGTGTTTCGCGGCACTAGCCGTGGCAAGCACACTTCTGGCCGCACCACTCAGCTCCTCAGCGTTCCCTGCCTATTGGCGGGACAGTGAGTTCGACGCCATCAACAAGTATGATACGCAGGCCTGGTTGTGGGATGGATCCGACAACGGCGTCCCTGTCCGAGCCGAGTACGGGACCGTTGGCGGTTACGCTTACAACATCTACAACAATTCGGGCGCGTTTCATTCAGTGACCTCGCCCGTTCGGGACAGCCGAATCAGCTGGGCCATCATCTGCGATGACTACCCCATCGGCGACGACTGCTCCCCTCGGCGTAGTTGACGGACGCCGCGTCGCCACGACCACCTAGAACGCCAATTGGGGAACCGCGAAATGCCCGACAGCGTGCTGGAACTCCACGACGTATCCTATTGGATCGGTCGCCCCAATCGGCGGCCCAGGCATCTCCTCGACCAGGTCAATGTCCGTGTGGTCCGCGGGGAATCCGTCGCCATTGTCGGCCCTAGCGGGGTCGGAAAGAGCACGCTATTGGCCTTATGCCTGGGCTTGATTCGACCCCAGAGTGGCCAAATCTGCCTGGCCGGCAAATCCATTTCTGAGTTGCGTGGCCGCGCTGTTGCGCGGCTACGCAGCCAACATGTCGGAATGGTTTTCCAAGGAGGTGAACTTCTGGACGAACTCTCGCCGTTGGAGAATGTGTCCCTGCCTGCCATACTGGCCGGCGTGCGTGTCGCGACCGCTCGCGAGAGGGCAGAACGCCTCCTAACCTCCTTGAAGCTGGATGTCGCCGACGTGCCCACCTCGGGGCTGTCTGGAGGTGAGCGGCAGCGGGTGGCCTTGGCGCGGGCACTCGTCAACGAGCCGGACGTTCTATTGGCGGACGAACCGACTGGAATGCTGGATAAAGCAACTCGGGACGTGGTAGCGGCAGAATTGTACCTCTCGCCGACCCGCTGGAACTGCGCGCTCGTCGTCGTGACACACGATCCCAGCGTCTCGGGACGGGCTGATCGAGTTCTGCAACTTGGCGACGCGCGCCTGTCGCCCCTGGAGCCCCGGTCCGGTTCCCTCGCGGGTGACGTTTAATGCGGGCTGGCCAACTTGTCGCCCTTGGGTGGCGGACCATGCGGCGCAACCCGGTTCGCCTGGCTCACCACTCACTCGCGATTGGCACTTGGTTATGCCTCATCGTCGCCGGCCTATCCATAGGCGTAGCGATATTGGCATATCAAGTGAGGGCCGAGCACGATGCAGCGCGGCTACCCACGGGTACCTCAGAATTCTTCGCATCCATGCAGCCCGCACTACCGCCAAGCGCCATGGACGCCGACTACGAGCGTGCCAGAGACAACGCCCTGGCAAAGGCTCCATTCCTTCTCCATGGCCGATTCGACGCACTGAGAGACGGACACCAACACAGTGTGGTGGTCGTGAAGCCACAGGACATGAACGCCACACCTCCGCCAGGCATTCCGAGGTGGCCCGAGCCGGGTGAGGCATTTCTCTCACCGCAGTTGCTCCTCGACGGCGCCCCAGAAGGGATCGACAACCGCTACGGGAGAGTCGCTGGGACCATCTCGCCTGCTGGCTTGAGCGCAGCAGATGAAAGGCTTGCATGGGTACATCCTCTCCCTGGAGAATTTCCGCTTTCGGAGATGGACGGATATCACCATTTCGGCGTTACTCCCGAGCCCTGGTGGAGCCACGAACGAGCGCTGTTCGGCGAGACACTCGCCATCTACCCCGCCCCATTCATGCTGGGCGTGATCATCCTACTAGGGCTTTTTCCCTCACTCCTGGGAGCGCGGGCATCGGCCCAGATCGGCTGGGATGAACGCCTCAGGCGGTCCGCTGTGCTTGCGTCATTCGGAGCCCCTCGTTCAACGTCTCATCTACTCCGGAGCGGGGAACTCCTGACGCCGGCGCTGGTTTCATTTTTCGCCATGAGTGCCATGATAGCTCTGCTTGTATTTTTCGAGATTCGGTTACCTGTCACTAACTACCTGCTGCCGCGCGCATACCTCGAGCACCACGTTGTGGAACTTGCCATCGCAGGCACGGCAGCTTGGTCTGCGGGCCTGATCTTGCTTATGATCGGAGGACGTCGAGGCCGACCGGATTCGGTACGACCCCGCCCAGTGGAGCGTCAGTTCGCCTGGTGGCCCGGGTCGATTACTCCGCTAGGCGTTGCATTCGCAGCTCGCGTCCCGTACATGATTGATCCTGCTCGAAACGTGGCGTTTCAGGTGACGTACCTGGTCGGCGTCATGATCGCACTAGGCGGACTGCCCTGGTTCACGGCGGTATCCACGGCAGTTGCCGGCGGGCTACTCGAGCCGATAGCTGCTCGGAGAGGCTACTACTCTCTCTTGCTTCCGCTTCGCCATGTACGACTCCACCCACGGGTCGTCGTCCTCCCCGTTGCGATTCTCGCGATCACGATGGGGCTGCTGCTGCAGGCATACCTGCTCACCAGCACGCTCGGGATTCGGGCACGGACCGCAATCGCAATCGACCAGGATCTCGGTGGTCAAGTAGTTGTTGCCACCTACGACCATCGGCCCAGATCGCTCGACACCCTGAAGCATTCCTCGATGGCGGAGACTAGGTATCTGCTCGTGCTGAAGAGTCCAACCGGACATCTCCATGCGTATGGGTCCTGCGACGCATACGCCCGTCTTTCGCTGCCATGCCCCCTGACGGAGCAGCCCCTGGGGACAATGCCCACCCTCTTGGCCGCAGCCTCATTTGAGGTACCGTTCCGGCTGAACGACACGACAATGCACCGCGGCGATCCCAGCTCGATCCCCTACGTCGACTCACCGGCTTGGATCGTGTTCGTGCAGCCACGCGGCACATGGACGCCCGCCCAGCAGAGCTTGGTCTATTCCACGACGTGGCCGAACCTCGGGCCCCAGAGCCCGGGTTTCGGTTATGCGGGAACCGGATTCGAGTCGGCTCACCAGGCAACCTGGGTGACGGCGTTCGGCGTCATCACCTTGTTCGCGCTCGCCCTCGGCTTGGCGGCAACTGGGTTTGGGATGGTGCACGAGGTCATCCGAGCACTCATCCCTCTCGGGTCATTGACCGGGAATGTCCGTCCATTCGTCGTGGTTGCCGGGGTCATTGCTGGGACACCAATCCTCTTCGGGGGCCTCGTTTCCGTCGCGCTGGCCAAGTTGCTCATAGGCATCCCGGTGAACGCGGGTCTAGCCCCGCCGCTGCCGAGTACCGTGTATATCGCGGTACTGGTCGTCTGCTCCATCGTCTCGATTGCCCAGACCGCGGTCGCGGCGAGGCTGATCGTCGACGGCGTCCGAGTCTGGCGACCATAGGCGATAGGCGGCGTGGACTCCGCGTAACAGGGTGGACGGCATACCGGTCAGTCAGTCATCAGCGTCGCGGCGAGGGTCGCTCCGAGGTCGAAGCACGCCCGAAGATCCTCCCGGGTCGGGCCGCCGAGCACGACGACGTCATCGTGCACCCGCTCCCACGCCAAGCCCGTCGTGACCGAGTGGACCGCGCGCGCGGCGCCGTCGACGCCCTGGTTGCCGTGGATCCACAGCCCATAGGCCGCAGCGGGTTTCG
>JBDIAR010000208.1:0-4982 GCA_039812545.1 Dermatophilaceae bacterium
GGCGAGACGGGCGAATCGAGCCAGGCCGGCGAGACGAGCGACGAACCGGCGCAGGCCTGACGCGGCGACGAGTACCCTGGCCGAAAGGCAGCCCACCGATCCGAAGGGGAGGAGCAGCCGTTGTCCTCGGTCATCAACCGGTTGGTCGACTGGCTGCGCGCCGGTTACCCCTCCGGCGTGCCCGAGAACGATTACGTCCCGCTCTTCGCCCTGTTGCGCCGACGGCTCTCGGATGAGGAGATCGCCGACCTCGGCGACGAGTTGGTCCGCCTCGGCATCATCCCGGCCGGCAAGATCGACGTGGGGGTGGAGATGACCAAGGTCTTCGACCACCTGCCGACCGAGATGGAGATGCTGCGGGTCAGTCGGATCCTGCGTGAGGGCGGCTGGCCGGTCACCCCGGACCAGGACGCCCCGGACGATCCGTAACCCGCTCCGCCGTGACGTTACGGCAGCGCCGCGGCCGACCCGAGTCGCTCGACAGCACCGACCCGCGGCCGACATGGCAGGGTTGACCCCATGAGGCCCTATTGCGCGGTGTACGTCGATGCCGGATACCTGCTTGCGTCGGCGGCGACCCGGGTGACGGGTACCTCGCTTCGTGGCGCGGTCACGGTGAATCACCGGGCCTTCGTCGAGGCGCTCATCGTGCAGGCGGAGACGGCCAGCGGACTGCCGCTGTTGCGGGTGAACTGGTACGACTCCGGAGCGTTGCGCGGCGGCAACCCCGATGCGGTGCAAGAGGCCATCGGGCTACTCCCGCGGGTGAAGCTGCGGCTCGGCCGGCTTTCACCCAACGGCGAGCAGAAGGGCGTCGACCTACGCCTGGGGCTGGACCTGGTCACCCATGCCCGGAATCGCGTCGCCGACCTGGTCTACCTGGTGTCCGGCGACGACGACCTCACCGAGGCGGTCGAAGAGGCCCAGGGCCATGGCGTACAGGTCATTCTGTTCGCCTCGCCCGACGAGGCGGGTCGTCCGTATGCCGTGTCTCGGCATCTGCAGCGCGAGGCCGACGACGTGCTGGTCATCGACCCCGCCACGATCGACGACACGGTGCTCCCCGCGAGCCGCCCGGTGCCCACGAGCCAGGTCGCCGCGGTGTCGGCGCCACCGGCCCCCGCTCCGACGGCGCCCACCCCGAGTCTGTTGGCGGCCAGCAAACGACCGAGCCCGACCGCCGATGTGCTGGCCGCCCGGGACGCGGCCCGGGCCCGTCAGGAGGCCAGCGCGATCTACTCCTCGAAGACCGGCGACCCGGCCGGGGCCGGTCTGGCCACCCCGGCTCTGGACGATGGCGTCCTGGAGGCGATCGATCGGGTATGCCGCAGCGTCGTGACGACCTGGGGTGCGACGGCGTCCGAGGAGGCCAGGCGACACCTGCTCACCGGGCGGCCGTACATCCTGCCGCACTTGGACCGCGCCCTGCTGGTCGACCTGTCCGCCGCCATCGGTATGTACGACATCGACGACCGGCTGCGACACGTGTTGCGCGACCGGTTCTGGGAGGTTGCGCTTCCGATTCTGGAGGGTGGGCGGACGGGCTGAACCGCCCGCTGAACCGCCTGCAGAGCCGCGCGTCAAACCCGCGCGGCGAGCGGGGATCACGTGGTCTGGCGAACGACCAGTTCCGGCTGCAGAACGATGTGCAGGTCCGTGACGCGCTGGCCCTCGACGAGCCCGATCGCCAGACTCGCGGCGGTCGCCCCGATCAACGCCGACGGCTGTCTAATGGTCGTCAACGGGATGGCAAGCTGGGCGGCCATCGCCACGTCGTCGTAGCCGATGACGCGGATGTCGTCGGGAATGCGCATCCCGCCGGCCAGCAGTCCGTGAACGAGGCCGAAGGCGACCACGTCGTTGGCGGTGAAGACGGCGTCCGGGCGATCTCGCGGTGGCAGGTCGAGGATGAACTGGGCTGCGGCGGTCCCGTCGCGCACCTCCAGCCCGGCCGTTTCGATGAGACGCACGGGCGACGAGACGCCACTCTCGCGCAACCGAGTGCTGAACCCGCTCAGCCGGTCTTCGGCGTGCCGCACCGTATGCGGGTTCCCCACGAAGGCGAACCGGCGCCCCCCGACGGCGACCAGATGGGCGGCCGCGAGCGACCCTCCGACGAGATGGTCGACTTCCACCCTGGGCAACAACGCGGACCGCGGGTGGGCATGCGGCGGGTCCAGCAGGACAGCCGTGACTCCGCGGCGGGCGAGGGCCTCCAGCCGTTCGACCTGTGGGCGCTCCGGGACGATGAGGAACCCGGGGAACCGCCACCCCTCAAGGAAGGAGATGTGCCGGCTCTCGCGCTGCGGATCCCGCCGACTGTTCAGGACGTGCACGGTCCAGCCATGCGCATCCGCCTCGTCCTCGGCGCCCGTCGAGACCTCCGAGAAGTACGGCGACCAGGCATCCAACAAGATGACGCCGAGCTGGCGGTTGGCCCCCGAGCGCAGCCGCCGCGCCGACTCGTTACGGACATAGCCGAGAGAACTGATCGCCTCAGCGATCCGCCGGGCCACCTCGGGCGAGACCCGCTCTGGATGGTTGAAGTAGTTCGACACGTGGGAGCGGGAGACCCCGGCACGTTGAGCGACTTCACCCGAACCGACCAACGCGGCGACCTCTCTGCTCCCTGGTGCTCGGACCCGGCTGCGGACCCCACGCCATCCGACGCCGCGGTGCGACGGATCCTCCATTGACACGTTTCACAGCGCGCCACTACCGTTGGGTCAACCGAACTTGCAACGTGCCAAATGGTAGCAGGGGAGGCTTTACAGCGGGGTGTCCCGCGACGCTGAAAGGGAGATCGCATGATCGGTTGTCATGGTCTGGTGTGGAGTGGGACGTTCGATCGGGCCGGGTTGAGCCGAGCGGTCGAACACACCCAGCAGGCGGGTTTCGACCTGCTCGAGATCCCGCTGCTGGACCCGTTCGGGTTCGACCTGGCCGCCGCCAAGGACGTACTCCGCAACCAATCCATCAAGCTGTCCGCCTCCATGGGACTACCCGAGGGAGCCGATATCAGCACCGAGGACCCCGATCAGGTCCGGGCCGGCGAAGCCGTCCTCAACAAGTGCCTGGAGATCCTGCACGAGCTCGAATCGGACCAGTTGTGCGGCGTCATCTACGCGATGCTGAAGAAGTACCCCGGGCCGGCCACCGATGCCGGGCGTCGCAACAGTCAGGACGTCCTGCGCCGCGTCGGGGCTCGGGCCCGGGAACTCGGCGTCCACCTCTCGTTGGAGGTCGTCAACCGCTACGAGGCGAACCTTTTCAACACCGGAGTGGGCGCTCTGGAGTTCATCGACGAAATCGGCGACGACAGCATCAAGGTCCATCTGGACAGCTACCACATGAACATCGAGGAATCCGACATGGTGCTGCCGGTGTTGGCGGCCGGCGACCGATTGGGTTACGTCCACATCGGCGAGAGCCACCGCGGCTATCTCGGGACCGGGTCCGTCGACTTCGACGGCCTTTTCCGGGCGTTGCACCAGATCGGCTACTCCGGCCCGATCGTCTTCGAGTCCTTCTCGACCGCCGTCGTGGACGAGGTCCTCAGCCGCACCCTGGCGATCTGGCGCAACCTCTGGCAGGACGGCGACGACCTCGGGGCGCACGCAAATTCGTTCATCCGCAACAAGATCCGGGCCAACCAGACGCTCGATCTGCACTGAGTCGACGCCACCCGGCATCGCGTGCCGCCGGACCTCGAGAGCCGGGCACAATAGTGCGGTGAGCCTCGCCGAGATGACCGCAGCCGCCTTTCACGAGGACGACGTGACCGTCGAAGAGGGGTGGGGACAGGGCCGGGCCACCTACGGTGGGCTGGTCGCGGCACTGCTCGTGGCGCACGCCCGCGGGATGTTGCCGGATCCGAGCACGCCGTTGCGGTCGATGACGTGTTCTTTCGTGGCTCCGGTGGCACCCGGCCCGGTCCGCATCGAGGGGACCTTCCTGCGCGGCGGCGCATCGGTCAGTCAGATCCAGACGACCATGATGCAAGACGGTGCGTATGCCGCCGTGCTGCTCGCGAGTTTCGGTGCGCCGCGGCAGAGCACCGTCCAGCTGGACGCGACACAGCGGGCCCGGCGACCGGCATACCCCGATCCGGCCCAGGTGGCGAGCATCCCGTTCGTCGCGGGCATGATGCCGGACTTCTTCCAACACGTGGAGCTGAAGGTCGCAGCCGGCGGGTTCCCGTTCTCCGGGGCCGCCGAGCCGGATTTCGGCGGCTGGATGCGGTTCCGCGATCCGGTGGACCACGTGGAGGTGGAGCACCTGGTCGGGCTGGTGGACGCCTGGCCACCGGCGGTCAGTCCGCTGTTCGCCAAGCCGACGCCGATGAGTTCGTTGGCGTGGACGCTGGAGCTGTTCGAGACGCCGCGGCCGCACTCCGGTCCGGACTTCTGGCAGTACGAGGTGCGCACCGACGGCTGTGCCGAGGGCTACGGGCATACCCGGGCGCTGATCTGGGACAACGCCGGCACCCTGACCGGGGTCAGCCGTCAGACCGTCACCGTCTTCGGCTGACCCTTCACGCGCACTCCGCGCACTCCGCGCAGACCCCGAATACCTCGATGTTGTGGGTGATCTCGGTGAAACCCTCCGCCGCGCCGACCCCGGCGGCCCAGCGTTCGACGGCCGCGGCCTCGAGTTCGACGGCGCGACCGCAGGCCCGGCAGACCAGATGGTGGTGATGCCCCGGGCTGCACGACCGGTAGCGCGCCTCGCCGTCGTCCACCCGGATCAGGTCGACCAGACCCTCGTCGGCGAGCACCTGAACGGCCCGGTACACCGTCGCCAGACCGACCGCGGACCCGGCCTGCCGCAGCCCGGCGTGGATGTCTTGCGCCGACCGGAAACCGCCCGCACCGGCCAGGTACTCCGCGACCACGGACTGCTGGCGGGTGAGTTTGCGACTCATCGCGGCCTCCCGTCGCCGGCGGGCTCACCCGCGTCTGCGCGGGTATGCCGGTCGTCGT
>JBDIAR010000209.1:0-4954 GCA_039812545.1 Dermatophilaceae bacterium
GGCGCGAGTGACCGCTCGGCGCGATCGACCATGAAGCCGAGTTCGCGGGCGTCGATGAACAGCACCTGACCGGTGCGGTCGACACGCCCCTGCCGGCCGATTCCCTTGTTCTTGGCGAAGAACCACAAGCACACCGGGATGCCGGTGCTCCGGAAGAGCTGCGTCGGCAAAGCCACCATGCACGACACGAGATCCGCCTCGACGATGCGAGCGCGGATCTCGCCCTCGCCGCCGGAGTTCGTCGACATCGAACCGTTCGCCATGACGACACCGGCTCGACCAGTCGCGGTCAGCTTGGAGAGGATGTGCTGGATCCAGGCGTAGTTCGCGTTGCCGGCCGGCGGGGTGCCGTAGCGCCAGCGCGGGTCACCCTCGACGCGGTTCCAGTCCTTGATGTTGAACGGCGGGTTCGCCATCACGAAATCCATCTGCTTGTCCGCGTGATAGTCGAGGACGAACGTGTCGCCCCACCGCGAATGGAGGCCCTCGTTGCCGATGCCGTGGATCGCGAGATTCATCTTCGCCATCCGCCACGTGCGCTCGTTGTTCTCCTGGCCGAAGATCGATACGGCGGTCGGCTCGCCGTCGTGCGCGCGAATGAACTTCTCGGTCTGGACGAACATGCCCCCCGAACCGCAGCACGGGTCATAGACGCGCCCGTGGGTCGGCTGGAGCACCTCGACGAGCACCTTGACGACGCTTGCCGGCGTGTAGAACTCCCCACCCCGCTTGCCCTCGGCTCGGGCGAACTTCTCAAGGAAGTATTCATAGACCTCGCCGAGCAGGTCGCGAGCCCGGCCCTCGCCCTGGCGGGTGAAGTTCAGTCCGCGGCTGTTGAAGAGGTCGATGAGTTCGCCGAGCCGCTTCTGGTCGACGTTGTCGCGGTTGAAGATTCGCGGCAGCGTGCCCGCCAGCGTCGGGTTGGCGATCATGACGGCATCCATCGCATCGTCGATCAGGGCGCCGATCGACTTCGCCGCCTGACCCATCGACGCCGGCAAGCCCTTGGCGTGGGTCGCGAGGTAATGCCAGCGAGCTGCCGGCGGCACGACGAAGACGCCATAGCCGTGGTACTCGTCGGGGTCGTCGATGAGCATGGCGATCTGGTCGTCATTCATGCCCTCGGCGCGCAGCCCGACCTCGACCTGGGCCCGGCGCTCGTCGTACGCGTCGGAGACGTACTTGAGGAAGACCATCCCGAGGATGACGTCCTTGTACTGCGACGCGTCCATCGAGCCGCGCAGTTTGTCGGCGGCCTTCCAGAGCGTGTCCTTGAGTTCCTTCATCGTCGAGGGCTGGGTGGCCTCGGTGGTCTTCTTGGCGCGAGGGGGCATCAGTTTCCTCCGTGAATCGTCAGGGCGAAGGTGCCTCGGGCGGCCCCTGAAGTGAGCAGGTGGGTGAGTTCGTCGAGGTGGGTATGCCGTGTCGCCAGGTCCGCGCGCTCGTCCTCGATCGCTCGAAGCACCTCGGTGAGGGCGTCGTATGCCGTGTGGTCGGCCCGCGGGAACGACCAGCCACGCCAGCGACGGTCCCTCTCGGGGAGCGCGTTGATGAGCGCGGCGACGGCTTCGGGCACGAGTTCGCCCTCGAGAACCCTGAGCACGCGCGCGGGGTAGGCGACGACAGCACCCGGCTCACGGCATACGACCGCCACAGGCCGCGGCGAGGTGACGAAGGCGATGTCCCCGGCCTCCACCCGGCGAGCCCGCGGGTGCAGGCGGGCCAGATCGAGCGGGTCGACGCCGACCGTGGCGGCGGCGGCCCGACCGGCGCGGGCGAGCACGTCGTCAGCTGTGATGACCGGGACGGTGCCGTCGGCGAGGCGATCGAGGTCGAGTCGGGAGCCCGGGACGACGCGCAGGTTGCCCTCCGTGATGAGTTCGTCGATGGTGACGAGTTCGCCGGGGGTGCGTCGCCGGCTGGACGGTGGGCTGGCCGTGCCGACGGTGACTCCACCGAATCGGGTCGGGCGCGGCTCCGCCAGGTGCGCGAGCACACCTCGGGTGCGGAGGACCTGTTCGGCGCGGCTCGCGAGGGGTGACTGGTCGCTCAGCCGCTGTGGTCGCGTGCCGGAGGGCACGAGGGCTCCGCGGCCCGCGATAAGGGAGGGCAGGCTGACGACCCGGGCCAACGCAAAGACGTGGGTTGAGGCTGCGTGCCGCGTTGCGAGGTCGGCAACCACGTCACCGATCACCTGATCCGTGGTCGCCTCATCGAGTCGGCGTCCGGTCAGGTCGGACACGAGGACTGTGCGCTCCGCCGGGTTCGGGATGCGGGAGTGGGGAGCCAGGACCCACAGGGCCAGGTTCTGACGAGGTGCTCGGGTGTTGAGGCCGGCGGGCAGCCGAAGCACGTGCCGCAGTGCGCCAAGGCGGAGGACCCTGTCACGGTGCGCCTCCAGGGATGGGGTGGGCAGGCTGTCGGTGAGGACGGTCGCGGGGCCGAGCACGAAGGCGACGTCGCCAGGCCGCAATTCGAGCTGAAGATCGTCGATGCGGTCCAACAGGTCCGCCGGCCGGCGGCCGCCGAGAGCCAAGAGGCGAAGGATCGGGGCGTCTCCACCGGTGACCGACTCGATGGCTCGGGTGAGCAGTAGGCGGCGGAGCCAGCGCGCGGTCGGGTCCGAGGCCAGCACGGTGAGCGACAGCTCCTCCGGGACGGTCGCGAGGAGATCTGTGGCGATCTGGGTCGAGCACTCGAGCCCGGCAAGCAGCAACGGCTCGGCGAACTGCGTCTGCACCTCCCAGGTCAGGGACCTCAGGAAGTGGGTGCCGACGTCGGTGAGTTCGAGATCGGCGGGGGCGCGCAGCCGGTCGAGGGCAGGTGCCGCTCCGAAGGCCGCCTCACAGAGGGCATCTGCCTGGGCGGCCACTGTTCGGAGGTCTTCGTCGGTGCTCGAGAGCTCGGTGAAGATCGCGGCGTCGTCCGGGTCGAACTCGTCGGCCAGGTCGATCAGCGTGTCCACATCGAGCCCGGCGAGCGGTGCCCCGTGGAGCGAGCTCAGCGTGACCAACGCCTCCAGGACGACACGACGTGCAGGGAGCAGAGCGCCGACGTCCGTGTGGAGTCGCACCAAGGCCAGCTCGATGGCCGCGTCCAGGTTGTTGCCACGCCCGGTCTGGGCGAGCCACTCGATCACCTCGTCGGCCCTGAACCGCTCCGTCGGGGACGTGATCGCAGGGTGGGGGAACGCGACGACCCCTGAGCGGGTCTGTTGCCGCTGTCGCCACATCGAGACGACGGGTCGCTTGACCTGGGCGAGTCGTGCGATGTCGGCCAACGACAAGAGTGCCTCGCCCACGTCTACCTCCCTTCCTTGCGCCCCACCCTAGGACGAAGCGCCGAGCTCCGATACTAGATGAGTGATATCTCCCATTATCAGCGCCAAAAGGGGCTCAGCTGGCCGCGTCGGCAAGGGTGGCGATGTCCGCGAGAGTCGCGACGCCGGCCCCAAGGAGGCCCTCATGGAACCCACGCCCACCTCTCAACCGAAGGTCACCTTCGACAGCACCACCCCGGCGCTCGTCATCTCTGACCTCAGCGTCACCCACCCCGCGGTCACGACCGAGGCCCTGCGCTGGGGTTCCGGATCGAGGGGACCCGTCGCAGCGGCAACGGATCTCGACGGCGGCGACCTCACGGCATACGCGAATGTCTGTCTCACCATCGGTGCCCAGGCCATTACCGCTGCGGGCGGGACCCAGGACACCTTCAACCTGGAGCAGCTGGTGCAGGACGTGGGTGTCCGTACGGCGGCTTCGACGCAGCAGGCCTCGGATGCCACGACGAAAGCGGTGGTGGCCGCGACGAAGGCCATGGCGGAAGCGTCGACCACGGCGAAGAAGGCCCTCACCGAAGCGAACGAGACCTCGCGTGCGGCATTCGCCGTGGCGGTGAAGACGGCGCGTGAGGATTTGAGTCGTGAGGTTCAGCGGCTCCTCGGCGGTGATGACCCGGAGCTGCAGGCTCGGCTGGCGGCGCTGCTGGACCGGTTCGGCACCGCTCTCACCGAGAGGGCCGACAAGCACACCGGAGAGCTCTTCGAGAAGGCGACCCAGGCGCTCAATCCCGACGACCCCGCCTCTCCCTTGGCAAAGCAGCAAGCGGCGCTGGCCGGTCAGCACAAGGATCTGGTGACCCAGATCGAGAAACAACACGGAGACCTCAAGCAGGCGGTGCTCGACCTCACGACGGCGGTCCGCGTGCAGACCGAGGCCGGGAGGGTGTCGGCGCGGCTGATCAAACGGACGCCCAAGAAGGGGGAGTCGTACGAATCTCGAGTGAATGCCGTCATGGCCGAACTCGCGGCCGGACTCGGGGACGAGTACCTCGAAACCGGACACCGCGGTGGCGCCATCAACGGTCGCAACATGAAGGGCGACGGAGTCCTGGTGGTCGGAGGCGGCCCCGCCCGCGTCGTGCTCGAGATGTCGGACTCCGAGCGCACCGAGTGGGGCGATTACCTGGAGGAGGCCGAGCGCAACCGCCAGGCCCACGCCTCGCTCGGGCTCGTGCCCACGGTCGAGCAGAACGGTGGCGTCGGCCTTCGGGTCGTCGGTCCGCGACGACTGGTCCTGGTCTTCGACGCGGACGCGGACGACTTGAGCTTGCTGCGGGCAACGGTGCAGCTGCTGCGTTTCGCGGCCCAGGCGGCCGTGGCTCGAGCGGACGACAGCAACGCCCACGTGGCGCGAGAGCGGATCGAGGAAGCCTTGGCGACCCTCGCCAAGATCGACACCATCCGCACGACAGCGGGCCAAATCCGCAAGAGCGCGGACAACGTGTCGTCAACGGCTGACACGGTCCAAACTTCGCTCACCCGCTTGCTTTTTCAGGCGCAGGCAGCCCTGGCCGCCGTGACTCTGGACAGCGTGCCGCAGCCCCCGGCGCTAGCCACCCCTGACGTCGCCTGACTGTGTGGGCCGTCTCGATCCCGACGAGTTCGCATGGGCGC
>JBDIAR010000210.1:0-4939 GCA_039812545.1 Dermatophilaceae bacterium
ACGCCGTAGTCGGCGCCGAAGGTGCTCCGGAAGCTGGAGGCCGCGGTGACATTGTCGATCCCCTCCGCGCCGCAGAACCGGCCGAGCGCGAACGGCAGATCGGCGGAGGCGCAGACGACCGTGGTGTTGTCCAGGCCGGCGGCGAGTTCGTTGAACTTGCGCACGCTCATCGCGCACACGCCGGTGTCGACGCTGGGGAAGATGTTGAGGACGACCCGGCGGCCGGCGAGGGAATCGGACGTGACGTCGGACAGGTCCGTGCCGGTCAGGGCGAACGCGGGTGCGGGAGCGCCGACCTCCGGGAGGTCGCCGCTCGTGGTGACGGGGGTGCCTTTGAATGCGGTGGTAGCCATGGACCTTGTTTAGCACGTATGCCGGTGCCGTGGCGTGCTGCTTCGCCGGGCGGCGCGGGTGCGCGGTGCTGTCGGGGGCGGTGTCTACGATCAGAGCTGTGATCGACCTGCATACCCACTCCACGGCCAGCGACGGGACGCTGTCGCCGACCGAGGTCGTGCTCGCGGCGGCCTCGGCGGGACTGACGACGCTGGCGTTGACCGATCACGACACGGTGGCCGGGTGGGCCGAGGCGCAGGACGCTGCCCGGGACGCGGGCATCACCCTGGTGCGCGGCATCGAGATCACCTGTGACTGGCAGGACTTCTCCGTCCATCTGCTGGGGTACCTCGTCGATCCCGACGACCGGCCACTCATGGACGAACTCGCCCGGGCGAGGGAGTCCAGGATTGAGCGGATGGACCGGATCGTGGCGAAGATGGCGGCGGACGGCATACCGATCGACATCGCGGAGGTGCGTGCCCAGCTGACCCCCGGCGCCACGCTGGGTCGGCCCCACCTGGCCGACGCCCTCGTGGCCAAGGGGCTCCAACCCGACCGGGACGCGGTCTTCACCCAGTGGCTGGGCAACGACGGTCCGTACTACATCGGGCACTACGCCCCCACCCCGGTGCGCGCCGTCGAACTCGTCCGCGCGGCCGGCGGCGTCGCGGTGCACGCCCACCCGTTCACCGTCACCCGCGGACGTACCCTGCCGGTCGAGGTGATCGAGGACATGGCCGCGGCCGGACTCGCGGGCTTGGAAGTCGACCACCGCGAGCACGACGCCGCCACCCGCGGCCAGGGTCGCGAGCTGGCCGAGCGGCTCGGGCTGTTCGTCACCGGTTCCAGCGACTTCCACGGCGCCGGCAAACTGAACCGGCTCGGGGAGAACACGACGACGCCGGCCTCGCTGGAGCGGATCGTGGCCGCGGCCACCGGCAGCGAGGTGGTTCGACCGTGATCGACGGACAGCTGTTCCTCTCCACCTTCGTCACGCTGCTGGTGATCATGGACCCACCCGGCGCGCTGCCGATCTTTCTCGCCCTGACCGGGCGGCTCCCGGCGCGCACCCGCAACGCGGCGGCCCGACGGGCCTCCCTCGTGGCGCTCTTCGTCATCACGATGTTCGCGGTGTTCGGGCAGAAGCTGCTCGACTACCTCCACGTCTCCATCCCCGCCCTGCAGGGCGCCGGCGGATTGCTCCTGCTGCTCGTCGCGCTCCAACTGCTGACCGGTCAGGAGTCTGAGGGCCACAACGACGCCGGGGTCAACGTCGCCATGGTGCCGCTCGGGACGCCGCTGCTCGCCGGGCCCGGTGCGATCGTGGCGATGATGCTGGCCGTCCAGCGGGCCGGCGGCCCGGCGGGGTATGCCGCCGTCGGCCTGGCGTTGCTCGCGACGATGGCGCTGGTGTACCTGACGTTGCGCTTCGCCGGGCGGGTTCGCGGGGTGTTGCGCGAGTCCGGGACGGTGCTGTTGTCCCGGATCGCGGGGCTGCTGTTGTCGGCCATCGCCGTGCAGATGATCGCCGACGCCGTGACCGCGTTCGTGCGGGCCGCGACGTGACCGCGGGCGAGGCCGACTCGTCTGACGAGCCGGCCGACGACTCGGGCGACGCCGTCCTGCCCGGTATGCCGGAGCCGCTCTACGTCGCCAGCCCGAGCCGGCTGGCCGCGTGGCTGGACTGTCCGCGGCGCTACCGCATGCAGTATCTCGACCGGCCGCGGCCACCGGCACGTCCCGCCCGTGCCCACACCCATATCGGCACGGCCGTGCACGCGGCCTTGGCCGCCTGGTGGCACCTGCCGCGACGAGACCGCAGCCCCCGCGCGGGAGCGCGGCTCGTCGAGCGTGGCTGGATCGACGTGGGGTTCAGGGACCCCGCCCAGTCGATGCACTGGCGCACGCGCAGCGCGACGGCCGTCTCGGCATACCTGGAGACGATCGATCCGGACGTCGAACCACCGGGCGTCGAACGCGTCGTCCCGCTGCGGGCGTTCGGCATGTCGATTGCCGGCAAGATCGACCGGCTCGACCTGCGCGGCGACGTGCCCGGAGGCCGGTTCGTCGTCGTCGACTACAAGACCGGGCGGGTGGTCCCGACCCCGGAGGAGGCCCGGACCTCGCTGGCACTGGCGCTGTATGCCGGTGCCGTCTGGCAGACCTTCCGGCGACGCTGCGTCGACGTCGAGTTGCATCACGTCCCAAGTGGCACGATCGTCGCGCACCGGCATACCCCCGACGGCTTGCGACGCAAGGTCGATGAGGCCGCATCGATCGTCGCCGACCTGCGCCGAGCGGATGCGAATCATCGCCGGGGGGCGGGGTCGGGTGCCGAAAAGGACGGGAATTCAGGCGATTTCGCGCCACGCCCGTCGGCCTTGTGCCGGTGGTGCGATTTCCGGGCACACTGTGTCGAGGGTCAGCAGATGGGCCCGGAAAAGTCGTCGTGGGCTGCGCTCGAGGAGCGCGGGGAGGACCGGTCGTGGGACGAGTCGTAGGGGTACGACGCAGCGACGGACCGGCGGTGGTCGCCGTGGCCAATCAGAAGGGCGGGGTCGCCAAGACGACCACGGTCGCCTGCCTGGGGACGGCCTTCGCCGAGAAGGGGCTGCGCGTCCTGCTCATCGACCTCGACGCCCAGGCCTGCCTGACGTTCTCGCTCGGCGTCGACGCCGACACCGTCGAACGGAGCATCAACGAGGTCCTGCTCGGCAAGTGCGAGATGCGCGAGGCGATCGTGCACTGCGAGGACGGCGTGGACCTGGTGCCGTCGGTCATCGATCTGGCCGGCGCCGAGGCGCAGTTGTTGATGCGCCCGGGACGCGACTATGTCGTCAAGGAGGCGATCGGGCAGGTCGCGGACGAGTACGACATCGTGCTGCTGGACTGTTCGCCGTCGCTCGGGGTGCTCACGCTCGGGGCGCTGACCGCCGCGCACGGCCTGGTGATCCCGATGGCCTGCGAGATGCTCAGCCACCGCGGGGTGGGGCAGCTCATCGACACCGTTCGTGATGTGAAGCGGCTGCTCAACAAGGGTTTGGTGGTGTTGGGCGTGCTGCCGACCATGTTCGACGGGCGGTCCAACCACGCGCAGGCCGTGCTGGCCGACGTCGGCGAGCGTTATGGCGTCGAGGTCCTCGAACCGCCCATCCCCAAGACCGTTCGGTTCGCCGAGGCGCCGGCGGTCGGCCGCACGCTGCTGTCGACGTCGCGTACCTCGAAGGGGGCACAGGCATACCGGGCAGTCGCCGACGACGTGCTGCGCCGACTCAAGCCCGGGGCTGTCTGAGACCGTCGGCTCGGGGAAGGCCGGCTGGGTCCGGGGTCGAGCCGAGGGAGGGGACTCTCCCGAACGACAAAATCGCCCGATCGGTCGCTATCGGTGGCCGGGTTGGGTGTGCGGACCGACAATTTCGCCCGATTGGGCGATTCTGGTGGCGGGGATGGCGGGGTTGGCGGGGATTGGCTGGGCGGACAGCGATCGCCAGCGCCGGGCGCCCACGGGGTAGCGGATCGCGGCCCGGTCCAGGTTGGTCAGCCACCACTTGAGTTCCGCGGCCGCCGCCACATAGCCAAACCCGGTGGTGACGGCGGCCTGGGCGTACCCGGTGCGGTAGTACATCCGGTGGTGTCCCGGCGCGATGGCGACCGTCTCCTCCATATTGCCCAGCCCGAACCGGACGAACCACGTTCGATGCCGCCCGGCCAACGATTCGGGCAGCGACTCGACCAGCGCCGTCGCCTCCGCCGCGGTCCGTACCGTTGCGGCCTCGCGGGCAGCCGGCCGAAGGAGCCGGGCCAGCGTGTCCGCCTCGACCCAGACCAGACTCGAGCGCTCCAGGAGCGGCATCAACTCGGTCAGGGTGAGGCGTTCGTCGATGCGGTGCGGCACGATGTCGAAACCGATGGGGACGCGGGCATCAGCCGCCAACGCGGTCGCGACTTCGACGGCGGCAGCCGACGAGGCGGACAACAACGCATACCCGTCCACCACGAGGGCCGAGCCCGACTCGATGTCCGCGGCCGCGGCGCGAACCACCGCCGGATCGAGGTCGTCGTACGGGGCCGGCGATTGCGCGACCAGGAGGCGAACCCCCTCGGGGGCGTCGCCGGTCGGTCGATCCCGCAGCATGACGACCGAGCCGTTCGGACGGGCCGTCTCGATCAGCCGGTCGACCAGGCCCGGTTCCGCACACGCCTGCCGGATCAGCGTCGTCCACGAATCCCGGCCCACGGCCCCGAGCAGCGTCACGCGTTCGACATGCCGCACGGCCGGCCGGGCGAAGCCCATCGCCGTCCCGCCGACGCTGACCTCGATCGGTACCTGCTCGTGGGTGTCCGTGTCGATGTCGGCAAATCGATTGCGCCGCAACGCCGCTCGGATGTCGATGCGAACGTCGCCAAGCACGACCACGTCGTACCGACGCGGCAAGATCCCGGGACGGCGGATCAACGGCTGCGGGCTCGGAAACGCGAGGTGGGCCAGGGTGCCCTGGGACGGCGACAAGGACATCGGTCTTCCCTCCCGGAAAGGGGGCGTCTTCGAAGGGTACGCCATGAGACCTGCGCTACAGCAGAGGAGAACCGAACGTTTACCGAA
>JBDIAR010000211.1:0-4922 GCA_039812545.1 Dermatophilaceae bacterium
GACGAGACGGTCTCGGAGTGCCGACGGGTGTTCGGCGACGCCCAGCCGCTGTACCTGCCGATCACATCCGGGGAGATTGTCGACGGGCTGCTGGCGCTGCTCAGCCAGAACGTCATGGACCACACCGGCGGGCAACGAGTCGTCAAGGCGGCCGAGGGCGACCAGGCCGACCTCATCGAGGACCGGCGCGGCCCGCTCATCGAGTCGATCATCGAGGAGTCCGACGACGAAACGCTGCTGGATCGATACCTCGAGGGCGAGGACATCGACATGGCGACGATCGTCGAGGACCTGCAAAAGGCCGTCGCCAAGGCCACCTTCTTCCCCATCGTCCCCGTGTCGGTCACCAACGGGACCGGGATCGAAGAGGTCTTCGAACTCATCGAACAGGGCTTCCCCGCCCCGACCGCACGGGTCCTGCCGACGGTCTGGACCGTCAACGGCGCCAGCCAGATCGACCTGACCTGCGACCCGAACGGGCCGCTGGTCGCCGAGGTCGTCCGCACCGCCTCCGACCCGTATGTGGGTCGCCTCTCCCTGGTGCGCGTGTTCAGCGGGACGCTGCGCCCGGAGGAGGTCGTGCACGTCTCCGGCCACCTGGAGCACTTCATCGGCCGCGACGTCCACGGACATCCCGGACACGACGACGACGAGCGGGTCGGCCCGCTGTCCAGCCCGTTGGACGAGGAGTCCCGGCCCAAGAAGGCCGCGATCGCCGGGGACCTGGCGATGATCGCCAAGCTGTCCAAGGCCGAAACGGGTGACACCTTGTCCGGCAAGGACCGGCCCGCCCTGATGGAACCCTGGGTGCTCGCCGAGCCGCTGCTCCCGGTGGCCCTGCACGCCGCGAGCAAAGGCGACGAGGACAAACTCGCCTCGGCCATGCAGCGGCTGGCCAGCGAAGACGTCACCATGCGGTTGGAGCACAACGCCGAAACCCACCAGCTCGTCATGTGGACGATGGGGCAGGCGCACGTCGAGGAACTCCTCGGACGACTCAAGGAGCGGTACGGCGTGTCCGTCGAGGCCGAACCGTTCCGCACCGCGCTGCGGGAGACCTTCATCAAGAAGTGCACCCAGCAGGGCCGGCACGTCAAGCAGTCCGGTGGACACGGGCAGTATGCCGTCTGCCAGCTCGAGATCGAACCGCTGGAGCGCGGCGCCGGTTTCGAGTTCGTCGACAAGGTGGTCGGCGGCGCCGTGCCGCGTCAGTTCATCCCGTCGGTGGAGAAGGGGGTCCGGGCACAGCTGGAGAAGGGCTGCCTGGCCGGATATCCGATGGTGGACGTCCGGGTCACCCTGTTCGACGGCAAGGCGCACTCGGTCGACTCCTCCGACATGGCCTTCCAGACCGCCGGCGCGCTGGCGATGAAGGAGGCCGCCAACGAGTCGAGCGTCGCGTTGCTCGAGCCCATCGACAAGGTGACGATCACCGTGTCGGACGACTACGTGGGCGCCGTCATGTCCGACCTGCGGACCCGGCGCGGTCAGGTGCAGGGCACCGAACCGGCCGCGGTCCGGGGCCGCACCATGGTGCACGCCGAGGTGCCGCAGACCGAGCTGTCCCGGTATCCGATCGACCTGCGGTCGGTGTCGCACGGGACGGGGGTCTTCACCCGACAGATGCTGCGCTACGACTACATGCCGGCGGACCAGGCTAAGGCGTTCATCAAGAACGGCTGAACCGTCGAACAGGTTTCGGCAAGGCCTGGCATGGTGAGATCGGATCGAGGATTATTCTGCCGCGGCAGAGTCGTCCTCGTCCCGGTTCACGACTCACGACCGCGGGTTCGCCCAGTTCTCAGCGTCCATAGGGAGGAATCCCGCGTCCATAGGGAGGAATCCGACGTGCCGTCAGCACCTGCCACCGCGCACGAGATCGCGCAATCCGTTCTGGCACAGACGTCTCCGGATCGGCAACGGTCGTTCGGCCTGCGACTCGATCGGTGGTGGGCCGACCTGATGAGCGGGCTGCTCCCGGTCTACGGAGCAGCCTCGGGGCAACTGGCGGAACGCCTGGTCGCCGCAGCCGCCCAGGCGTACCTGGATCGACCCGATGACCTGCGGGTCCTCGACGAACGCCGTTTGCTGCAACCGGATTGGCTGCAGGACCCGCGGATGTTCGGGTATGCCGCCTACGCCGACCGGTTCGCCGGCGGGTTGCGCGGCGTCCGCGAGCAACTGCCGTACCTGCGCGAACTCGGCGTGACCTACCTGCATCTCATGCCGATCCTCACGCCGCGAGACGGCGACAACGACGGCGGGTATGCCGTTCAGGACTACCGCTCCGTGCGCGCCGATCTCGGCACGATGGACGATCTGACCGACCTGGCAACCGACCTGCGCGCCCAGGACATGAGCCTGGTGGTGGACCTGGTGCTCAACCACGTCGCCCGAGAACACGATTGGGCGGAGCGCGCGAAGGCCGGCGAGCAGCGGTACCGGAATTACTTCTACCTCTTCCCCGACCGCGCCGAGCCGGACGCCTACGAACAGACCCTGCCCGAGATCTTCCCGGATTTCGCCCCCGGCAGTTTCACCTGGGACGACTCCTTGCGCGCGTGGGTGTGGACGACCTTCAACGAGTGGCAGTGGGACGTCAACTGGGCGAACCCGGATGTCTTCGCGGAGTATGCCGACATCGTCTTGATGCTGGCCAACAAGGGCGTCGAGGTCATCCGGTTGGACGCCATCGCCTTCCTCTGGAAGCGGCTCGGGACCGACTGCCAGAACCAGCCCGAGGTGCACGCGATCACCCAGGCCCTTCGGACCGTATGCCGAATCGCCTGTCCCGCAGTGGCGTTCAAGGCCGAGGCGATCGTGGGGCCGCAGGACCTCGTCCAGTACCTGGGTTCGGGCCGGCACACCGGCAAGGTGAGCGACCTGGCATACCACAACTCACTCATGGTCCAGGTGTGGTCGATGCTGGCCGCCGGTGAGGTGGCGCTGGCGGCCCACGCACTCGGCAACCTGCCACCGGCCGCCACCACCGGCACCTGGATCTGTTACGTGCGCTGCCACGACGACATCGGGTGGGCGATCGACGACCGGGACGCCGCCGCCGTGGGCATCTCGGGTTTTGCGCACCGCTGGTTCCTCTCCGACTGGTACTGCGGCCTGTTCCCGATGTCGCCCGCGAGTGGCCTGGTGTTCCAGGAGAACAAGGCCACCGGCGACCGTCGGATCAGCGGAACGGCCGCGTCGCTGTGCGGGTTGGAGAAGGCGGAGCGGATGGCCGACCCTCAGGCCGCCGAGATCGCCGTGCGCCGAATCCTGTTGGCGCACACCATCGTCGCCGGCTGGGGCGGCATACCCGTCGTGTGGAGCGGCGACGAGCTGGCCACCGCCAACGACCCGCATTGGGCGGACGATCCGGCCCACGCCGACGACAACCGGTGGGTGCACCGACCCCGACTGGACTGGGCGCGCGCAACACTCCGCAACGACAAGAACACCGCGCCGGGCCGGATCTTCCAGGGCCTGGCCCGGTTGTCACGGACCCGCGCTCGCCTGCCCTTGCTGCACGCCGCCACCCAGACCCAGGCCCTCGAGGTGCGCGACCCGGGCGTCTTTGCGACGATCCGGCGCCACCCCTACGGAGCGATGGTGATGCTCGCCAATGTCACCGCGACCCCGCGGCCCTGGCCGGGTTGGCGGGTGCGCGAACTCGGCGTCGCCGACCCGGTGGACGCGATCACCGGGGAGCGCTTGCCCGAGGACCAGAACGGCGACCTCTGGCTGACGCCGTACACGGCCTACTGGCTCGTCGATTCCGTCACGCTCGGCTGACCCGGCGCCACCCGCGGCTCAGATGCCGTGATGGCCCGGCTGCGGGTCGTCCGGCACCACGCCCAATCGACCGGCGCGGAAGTCCTCGAAGGCACGAACGAGTTCGTCGCGGGTGTTCATGACGAACGGCCCGTATGCCGCGACCGGTTCGCGGATCGGCCGGCCACCGAGGATGTAGAGCTCCAGGTTGGGGCTGCGCGACTCCTGGGTCGACGCGGCCGCCACCTCGATGACGTCGCCGGCGCCGAGGACGGCGAGCTGACCGGCGGCGATGGCCGTGCGGGTGGGGCCGATGTCGCCGCGGCCGGCGAGGGCATAGACCAGGGCGTTGTCGGTCGGTCGCCACGGCAACCGAAGCCGGGCGCCCGGGGCCAAAGTCACGTGCAGAGCCGTGATCGGGGTATGCGTGATGCCGGGTCCGCTATGGCCGTCCAGTTCGCCGGCGATCACGCGCACGAGCGCGCCGCCGTCGGGGCTGGTCAACAGGGCCACCTCGGTCGCGCGGATGTCCTGGTAGCGGGGTGCGGTCATCTTCATCGCCGCTGGCAGGTTGACCCACAGCTGCAATCCGTGGAACAGCCCGCCGGAAACCACGAGCTCCTCCGGCGGCGCCTCGATGTGCAGCAGCCCGGAACCCGCGGTCATCCACTGGGTGTCGCCGTCGGCGATCCGACCGCCGCCGCCTTGGCTGTCGCGGTGCTCGAACACCCCGTCGATGATGTAGGTGACCGTCTCGAACCCGCGGTGCGGGTGCCACGGGGTACCCTTCGGCTCCCCCGGCGCATACTCGACCTCACCCATCTGGTCCATGTGGATGAAGGGGTCCAGGTCGGCATATGAGACGCCGGCGAAGGCGCGCCGAACCGGGAAGCCCTCACCCTCGAACCCGGCCGGGGCCGTGGTGAGCGAGCGAACCGGACGGGTGACGGCGGCGGGACCGGGTTCGGCGATCCGCGGCAGGGTCAGGTTGTCGGCAACGGTGATGGCGGGCATGGCAGTTCCTCTCGCGCTGACAGGGTCTACCGTGCCCAACGTAGTTGAAATCGAAACTATTCCGCGGGCGGGGCCTCCGCGGGCGGCGTCTCGCCGGCCAGGGCCGCGCGAACCTTGTCGATGACGGCCTGTTCGGCCGA
>JBDIAR010000212.1:0-4866 GCA_039812545.1 Dermatophilaceae bacterium
CCGTCCAACCAGACGGCTTCGTTCGGGTATGCCTGAATCGTCACGGGTTTGCCCTGAACCACGACGGACTCGTTGTAGGAACCGCCTCGAATCACCACCGTTCCGCCCGACGGAGCCAGCGCCAGGGCCCTGGTGACCGTCCGCACGGGTGCACCGCTCGATCCGGCCGCGGCGTCAGAACCCCAGGGCGCCACGTGCACCGCCCCAGCCGGAACGGGATAGGCCGTAGTCCCGACCGGCGCGCTACCGACCGCAGCGGTGGGCGGCGGGGGTGGCGGAGGGGGCGGAGGCGCACCTGCCGACCCGGGCACATGGAAGCTCACGTCCTCCAGCGACCAGCCCTGCCCCACCAGGGCGGTTCCCGCTTCGCTCAGCGCGAGCCGGTGCATTCCGCCCTTCGTGTAGCTCATCACGGGAACCGTTTGCCCGGAGACCGGCGCCGCCAGCGCATAGAAGTTGACACCCTGGTCGACATAGCCGGCCGCCACCGCCCGTTGGAGCTGAGCCGAACCGGCCAGCGCCCAGGAGAAGTCGGCATTGGCGGCCCGGTAGAGCCGGTGGACCTCCGCCAGTCCCGGGGCATTTGCGGCGGAGGCCTTGAACGGCGTGCCGAGATCCCCGGTGAAGCCGTAGGTGGTCCCGGCGATCTGGGCCTCGTCAGCCCACACCGTCACCAGATTCGCGCCCGACGTCGGCTTGGTCCGTTGGTAGACGGGCGCCGTCATGATCGAGACGGGGTCTGCCGCGACCGCCGGACCGGCACCGCCCAGCACCGAGAGGAACAGTAGGGCAATGGCTGCGGTGACAACACCGGACAGGCGGCGGGACCTCATGCGGGCTCCTCGGGGGCAGGGCCGGCCGACGTGGATCAAGCCCCCCGCAGGTCACCATCGTCGTATGGCGTCGAGCGTTTCCAGTTGGTCGTTGCACAGGCAACGACGTCGAACAAGCGAGGAGCGTAACGGGTCGATAACGCGAGTGGGGCTTTGCGCGGACGACAACTTTGCCGCGTGGAAATCCTGTCTGCAATCGCCAGCATTCCCAAATGCGTACAAACGTAAGCATGGCCAGACGAGGCCCGGACCTTAGGCACAGGCTGTCGACTCCATACGCGCGTCATGACGCGTCAGTGCCCCCCAGATCCGACGAGCACCCTCTATAGCGGGACCACGCGGACAAGAAGCGTGATGTAAATCACAACAGGCCCTGCCGGATGGCAGGGCCTGTTGTCGGATTGTGCAGAAGTCAGCGCCACGCCCCCAGGTGCCGGGCGTCCGTCTGTCCCGTCAGCGCGAGGACGTCCGCGGGCACGGCCCGGGCCACACTCGCCTCGGCGTCGCGGATCTGGCTGAGCGGCATACCGGCTGCGTCCACGGGAGAGGAGACGAACACCATCATCGACTGCCGCTCCTGCCCCTGCGCGGCCACGAAGTCGGCGAGCTTGGTGTAGACGTACGGGTTCGTCGTCGCCCTGGCCCAGACGTTGGTCCAGCGGGGGGAACCGGTCGCGAGCTGGCTGACCGCGTTGTTGTCCGTCGTGATGCGCATGTCGGCGGCGTTGCGCGTGGCCGCATACTCCTCCACCGCGATGATGGCGTTGTCCGCCGAACCACCGTGGAAGATGTTGTTGCCCACCTCGATGTCAGCGAGCACCCAGCTGACGGTCGGGTCCGGCAGCGGCCGACGGGAGTCGTGACCGTAGTTGGTGTTGAGCGGACGACGCCCATCGTCGATCATGTTGAGCGCACGGCCGGACCCGACCACCGTGTTGTTGTACACCTTGACCTTGTCGGTGTTGTTGATCATGATGCCGAACTTGCCGTTGCCGGAGAGGTAGTTGTTGGCGACGATCGCCGTGGACGAGATCTCCAGGAAGATGCCGGTCTGGGTGTTGTTGCGGATGACGTTGTTGATGATCCGCATGTCGTAGTCGGAGACATCCGCCCAGAAGGCGTGGCCGTAGGTCCCAGTGATCTCGCTGTTGCTCAGGGTGAGGCCGCGCGTCGCGCAGACCTTGAACCCACCGGCCGCCGGCGCCGGGTTGAAGCGCTCGTCGTTGCTGTCGAGGATCCGGACGTTGTTGACGACCAGACCATCGGCCTTGTTCGCCTGGAGACCCTGCTGCCCGCTGCCGGAGATGGTCACCGAGTCGAGTCGCGTTCCCGTGCCATAGATTCCGACGCCAGCGGTTGCACTGTCCTGGATGACCAGGTTCTCCAGCGTCATGTTGGGAGCGGAGGTCGTCAGAACTCCCATGTGCGGCACGGAGTCGGCATACCGACGGATCCCGAAGCCGCGCAAGGTGGTTCCGGAGCCGTAGATCTGGAAGGCTCGCTGCTTCGTGGACGCCTCCACCCGACGTCCGGTCGGGTCGGTGCCCAGGTAGAGGGCCTGTGCGGTGGTGTCGACGAAGAAGGTGCCGGCAACCAGCTCGGCGACCGATCCGACCTGCTTCTGCTCGACTCCGTCGACCCAGACCATGTCGGGGTAGGCGGCCATGGGGTAGGCGGGGTTGATCCACGTCCATCCAGCCGTCGTACCGTCAGCAGCGCCGGGGGTGTCGGTCGGGCTGTGGTCGAAGTTGGCGGTCCAGTTGCCGAGACGCCATGAGCTGCCCGATGCCGTGAAGCCGGAGACCGGTACCGCGCCGTCGAACCAGGCCGCCTCGCCGGGGTAGCCCTGGATCGTCAGCGCCTTGCCCGCGGGAAGGTAGAGGGACTCGTTGTACGACCCGGCGCGCAGGACGATGGTCTGTCCGGTCGTGGCCATACTGACGGCCCTGGCCACGGTGCGAACGGGCGCGGTGATCGAGCCAGGGTTCGAGTCACTCCCGGTCGGGGCGACGAACAGTGCGGTTGCAGGGTAGGCGTAGGCAGCGGACCCGACGCTGACCGACCCGGTCACCGGCTTCGCCAAGAGCGACTCGGCAACGGGGGTCGTGGTGGGGGTCGTGGTGGGGGTGCTGGTCGGGGTCTCAGTCGGCGTCGCCGTGGGGGTGCTGGTCGGCGTCGCCGTGGGGGTGGCGGTCGGAGTGCTGGTGGGGGTCGCGGTCGGCGTCGCCGTGGGAGTGGGGGTCGGCTGCGCCGCGACCGCGGCGGGAACGACGGCGATGTCGTCGAAGGCCGCGTTGTTGGACGCGGTCGCGGACTTGGAGACATAGGTGCGGACCGCGACAGACCCGGCGACGGCGATGCGCGAGGAGCTCAAGTCGGTCAGCTGCAGCTGCCACGCGGGTTGGGTGGTGGCCGCCTTCCAGGCCCGGGCCGAGATCGCGACCGCGCTGTCACCGGCCACCTGGAGCTGCACCGTCACGGCCTCGTTGACGGCGACCTTCCATGGGAGCTGGTACTGCCCGAGGAGAGCCTCCTTCGAGCCGTTGAGCCGAAGAACCTGCAGGTAGGGGATACCGGCGCCTGTCGCATACACCCGCCCGAGGTAGGTCGAGCCGTCGGCCAAACGCCGGGCTTCGACCGAGTTGTACACGTTGAGCACCGAGGCCTTGATCGTGGCCCGGGCGTCGACGTCCTTGACGCTGACCCCCGCGAGAGTGGCAAGCAGCGTCTTGCCGGGGCCGATGCCGGTCACGACGCCGACGCCGTTGGCAACCGACGAACGGGTTCCGCCGGCAATGCTCCATGTCCCGCCGACGTCGGCCGACCCCCACCCGGAGGCGATGGTGCGCGAGAACGTGTCGGTTGCGGTAGCGGAGGTAGCGGCCTCGGACTGGCCGGCGGTGGCGACCAGCGTGGTGGCCACGAGGCTTGCCACGAGGGGAGCCAGCGCGACGCGGCGGGCGAGGTTTCCAGCTGTGGTGGGCATTGGAGTTCCTTCGTTCTGGGGCATCCCCCGGAGGAGATTGGGCTGAGAACGAAGTTAGGGGCGTCAGATTGTCCGGCCGCTGGCTTACCGTTAAGGCTCGCCTCCAGTTGCGTCAACGGAATTCGCGGAGGTGGTGCAACATTCAAGATCTGGCTCGGTAGGCCGGGAAAACTTGAGCGACGGTGAAGAGCCGACCGTTTCCTGGAGAAACGACGAAGGGACGGAGGCCCTGAGGCGCTCCGTCCCTTCGTCGTCGAGATGCCGCTACGGCCGAGGCAGCCCCACCCAGACGTCATCCGTCGAGAACACGACTGGTGCGTTCGTGGCTGCTGACGACAGATACTCATAGAGCCCGATGGCGCCAGCGGACTGCAGCCCGGTGGTGTTGTCGCTTGTCGTGAGCATCCACGACGTCGGCTCGACGGCGCCGTCCTTCCAGAGCTTGACCCGAAGCGTGGTCGGGGTGCCCGTGACCTGCAGACGCACGCGCAGCCGAACGTTGGCCGCGTACGTCAGACCGGCCACGTCCATGGTCTGGAGAACGGTCTCCGTGCTTCCGATCATCTTGGTCAGCTGGAGAGTGACGACCCCGGTCGAGGCCAGCCGCACCTTGGCGCGGTAGTCGGAGGTGCCGACCTTGCGTCCGATGATCGAGAGGTACTGACCACTTCCGGTGGGCGCCTTGTCGGTCGACAGCACCGCGGCCACCTCCGTGTCCAGACTCGACACGGAGTTCAGGTAGGCCGCGAAGCCGTTGCCGGCGTTGAGGCTGAGGAGCCCTGCTCCGCCGGAAACCGACCAGCGCGACGCCGTGCCACCGGTGGTCCACGCACCGCCCAGGTCGGCGGTCCCCCAGCCGCCCGCGACGGTCCGCGTGAACGCGTCCGAGGCAAAGGCGGTGGGGGCGGTCACGGTCACGGACCGCGACGTGGTACCGGTCGCGCCATTGTTGTCCGTCACCGTCAGCGTGACCGTGTACGTCCCGGCAGCCGCGTAGGTGCGGCTCGCCGTCGCCCCGGTGCCGGTCGACCCGTCACCGAAGTTCCA
>JBDIAR010000213.1:0-4864 GCA_039812545.1 Dermatophilaceae bacterium
CCCAGCCGACCCAGCCGACCCAGCCGACCGAGCCGACGGAGTCGGCCCAGCCGAGTCCGCTGCTGGCCACGCCCGGCGCGGTCGCCGGCTCGGGGCGCGATGCCGCGGTCGCGGCCCATTACGGCGACCCGATCCGCGAACAGCGGCTGCTCGCCGATGGCCTGGCGGCCGTCGATCTCTCCCATCGCGCAGTGCTGACGGTCACCGGTCCGGACCGGTTGTCGTGGCTGCATTCGCTGACCACCCAGCAGCTGAAGGATCTGCGCCCGGGGGTCTCGGCCGAGGCGCTCGTCCTCGGACCGACGGGCCACATCGAATACGCCCTCCACGTCATCGACGACGGGCAGACGACCTGGATCACGACCGAACCCGGCGACGGCCCCGGCCTGCTCGCCTGGTTGTCCTCGATGCGGTTCATGCTGCGGGTCGAAGTGGACGAGGTCACCGACCGGTATGCCGTGCTCGGCGAACCCGTCGGCGTTCCCGCAGCCCCGGGGGAGCCGCTGGCCTGGGTGGACCCCTGGCCCGGGCCGGTCGGTGACACAGCGGCATACGGGCCGGTGGAGGGGCACCCCGCCCAGGGCCGGGCCTGGCGGGAATTGGTCGTCCCCCGAGGGCAATTGGTCGAGGCCGTCGGTGACCGGGGCCTGGCCGGCACGTGGGCGGCCGACGCCGAACGGGTCGCCGCCTGGCGACCCCGGGCCGGCAACGAGACGGACCACCGGACGATTCCGCACGAGGTGGATTGGCTGCGGTCCGCGGTCCATCTGCACAAGGGGTGCTATCGCGGTCAGGAGACCGTGGCGCGCGTGCACAATCTCGGGCAGCCGCCGCGCCGGATCGCCTTCGCGCATCTCGACGGGTCCGGACACGTTCTGCCGGAAGCCGGTTCGCCGATCCTGCTGGGGGAGCGTCCGGTCGGTCGACTGACGACGGTGGCCCGGCACTACCTGGAGGGACCGATCGCGCTGGCGGTCCTCAAGCGGTCCGTCCCCCTCGATGCGACGCTGACCGCCGACGGCGTGAGCATCGCCACGACGCCCATCGTCACCCCGGGTTCGGGGCCCCGCAGACGTTGAGTACCGTATGGCCCATGAGTCCTGACAATGAAGTCAACCAGGTCCCTGCCGGTGGCGTGCTGATCACCGTCGCCCCCACCGGCGCCGAACACGACAAGGCCCGCGTCACCGCGCTTCCGGCCACCACCGAGGAACTCGTCGACACGGCCGTGCGATGTGAGCGGGCCGGAGCCGCGATCATCCACGTGCACGTGCGCGACGCGGCATACCAGCCCACCTTGGACATCGCCCTGCTGCGCGAACGCGTGGCCGCCATCCGCGAGAACACCGACCTGATCGTCCAGCTGTCGACCGGCGGCGGCGTCCACGACCCGCTCGATGCCCGGCTGGCCGTCCTCGAGGCCGAACCGGATTCGTGTTCGCTGTCCTGCGGGACCCTCAACTTCGGCGACGACGTGTTCCTCAACCCGTGGGGTTTCATGGTCGACCTCTTCGAGGCGGCCCGCGAACACCGGGTGGTTCCGGAGTTCGAGATCTTCGACATCGGTCAGCTGCATTCACTCGGCCGGCTCATCGACCAGTGCGGGCTGCCGTTCGGCGGGTCCGTGCACATCGACTTCGTCATGGGAGTGCCCGGAGGTATGCCGGGAGACCCACATCTGCTGCTCTCGGCCGTCTCGATGATGCCGGAGGCCGTGACGAGTTGGTCGGCCACGGGGCTCGGGCGGGCGCACCTGCCGATCATGGCGACCGCGATGGCCGCCGGCGGTCACGTGCGGGTCGGGATGGAGGACAACCTCTTCGTCGCCCGTGGTCGGCAGGCGGCGCACAACGACGAATTCGTCACGCGGGCAGCCGAACTCGCCGGTCTCATGCAGCGGCCCGTGCTGACCCCCGGGCAGGCTCGGACGCTCCTCGGCATTCGGTCGGCGGCCGTCGCGACGGCCTGATCCGGAGCCGCTTTGCGTTACGTGATGGGAATCACCCGGCAGATGCTTGCTCCAGCTTGCGACCTGCTAGCCGGAGCAAGCATACTTGCAGGGTGAGCCGCTTGCTGCCCCATGAGCTCGGTGACTATTTGCGCGAACAGCGCGAAGCCGCCGAGCTTTCCCTGCGGCAACTCGCGGATCTCGCCGGTATCTCGAATCCGTATCTGTCCCAGATCGAGCGAGGTCTGAAAAAGCCGAGCGCCGAGATTCTCGGCCAACTCGCCCGTGGCCTGAAGGTCTCCGCCGAATCGTTGTATGTCCGAGCCGGCCTCCTCGACGTCCCGGACGATGCTGCGCCACAGGTGACCTCGGTGCGCCAGGCCATCGGCCGAGACCCGAATCTCACCGATGGCCAACGCGCGGCGCTACTGGCGGTTTACCACCAGTTCCTCGGCGCGTCGACCTCGCCCGGACCCAACCCCGAACCGCCGACCGCAGTGGCCGGCGATCCGGCGCCACCCGCCCCATCCGATCGTGCTGCCTCAGTTCTGGTCCCGAGTTGACCCCGGTCATGAGTCGACTCCCGTCCCGAACCGAGCCGTAGCCCGCGCAGGCGAAATCCGTCTGCAGCCCAGCTGTCAAGGAGCTACCACCCGATGCCGAAAATCAACATCCTCAGCGTGAACGCCGACACCTCCGAGATGACGCTCATCATGGCTGCCGTCGGTGCCGCCGACTTGGCCGTCGAGAAGGCCCGCAAGATCGGGCGCAAGGCGCCGTCCGTGCGCGCCCAGGTCGTCGACCTGCCCGCCGACGTCCAGTCCATGTTGGAGAAGTTCGTCACCGACGTCCAGGCCCTGCCGGACAACGTGAAGAAGGAGAGTGCCAAGGCGCGCTCCAAGGCCGCCAAGCAGGTGGAAGACCTCGCCGCCCGCGGCGAGGAACTGGTGGCCCGGATCCAGCACGACCCGACCACGGAGAACCTGGTCCACCAGGCCGAATCCGCCGTGGCCAAGAGCAAGGGTGCCGTGACGACCGCCCGCCGGGCCGCCAAGGACACCTCGACCGCCGCCAAGAAGACGATCACCACCGGCCGCAAGGAGGCCGCGCACGTCGTCGACGTCGTCCGCGACGAACTGGAGCACGACGTCGCCAAGACCGTCGACACCGTCAAGGCCTCGATCGGGCGCACCCGGTCCTCGGCCCAGGGCACCGCGACGACGGCCAAGAAGGCGGCCACCCGCACGCGCAGCTCCGCCAAGGCCGCTGCCACGAGCGCTCGCAAGACCGGCACCGCCGCCCGCAAGACGGCCAGCCGGGCCGCCAAGAAGGTCGGCGACTGACCCACGAGTTCCGGTGGCGGGGTGACCCCTCGGGGGTCCCCCGTCATCGGCAGTCCGGCGGTCGGGTTGGCCCGGCATACCCGGCATACCCGGCATAGGGGCGCGGCGTGAAGGCGGTCGTTCAGCGGGTCTCGCGGGCCGGCGTCGAGGTCGCCGGCGAGATCGTCGGCGAACTGCCCGAGCCCGGCCTGCTCGTCCTGGTCGGGGTGGCCCGCGACGACACGGCCGAACAGGCGCGGGCCCTGGCCGGCAAGATCGCCCATTTGCGCATCCTGGCCGACGAGCGCAGCGCACTCGACGTCGGCGCCCCGGTGCTCGTGATCAGCCAGTTCACGCTGTACGGCGACACCCGCAAGGGGCGGCGTCCGTCGTGGAGCGCGGCCGCGCCCGGACCGATCGCCGAACCCCTCGTCGACGAGGTGTCCGCCACGCTGCGCTCCCTCGGGCTCCACGTCGCCACCGGTGTCTTCGGGGCGCACATGCAGGTGACCTCGACCAACGACGGTCCGTTCACCGTGCTGCTGGAGACCTGACCCCGCCCCGAACGGGCCGAGCGCAGCCGAGCCCGCCCGACCCGCTCGGCCGGGCGTCCCGCGACGAGGCCCGCCGTGGCATACGGTGTCTGACATGGGACCGTTGGCCACCATCCAAGAATTCCTCCTGCTCGGGCTGGGCGTGGCCGCGGCCGGATTCGAGGCGTGGGCCCTGCTCGACGCACTGCGCTACCCGGCACAGGCCTACCCGGCGGCCGGCAAACGCACCCGCACCTTCTGGCTGACCGTCCTCGGCGTCTGCCTGGTCGTCGGCATCATCACCATGCGTGCCGTGATCTTCTCGATGGGCTGGATCGCCGTCGTGGGTGCGGCGCTGTATGCCATCGACGTCCGGCCCGCCCTGCGTCAGGTGACCGGACGCGGCGGCAACCGCTGGTGACCGGTGCGGCCCGGACGCAGCGGGCGCGATAAGCTGTCGGGTCGGGCCAGGGGGCAGCAGAGCAAGGGGAATGCATCGATGCAGCAGCGCGAGAGCGGGCACGAGAGCGCGGAAGCCGGCGTTCGGGGAGAGCCGGCATACGCCCACTTGCAGCATCCACCCGCCGACCGGCCCACCCACGACGCCGACGTGTACGTGCACGGCGAACGCGATCCGCGGCAGGACATCTTCGCCCAGGACCGGCCGTGGGGGGACTTCCGCCAGTTCGTCTCCAACGAGCGGGTGACGGTCAAGATCATCACCGTGCGACCCGGCCACCGGCTCTCGCTGCAGACCCACAGCCGCCGTGGCGAGATGTGGCAGGTCCTCGACGGTCCGATGTACATCGAGGTCGACGAGCGGGCCTGGCTGGCCGCGCCGGGGGAGACCGTCTGGGTCCCGCGGGGAGCGACGCACCGGATGTCGAACCGGTCCGACCAACCGGCCCGGATCCTCGAGGTCGCCTTCGGCTTCTTCGACGAGGACGACATCACCCGGCTGCAGGACGACTACGCGCGCCAGGACGACGACTGCTGAATCAGTCCCGCTGACGCACCGGTGCGATCGGTCACGCGATCAGTCGGGGCGGATCAGTCAGGGC
>JBDIAR010000214.1:0-4859 GCA_039812545.1 Dermatophilaceae bacterium
GGTGCCGGGCGGCCCGGCCGGTGCTGCCGCTCCTGGGCGACGGCGCGCGAACGTCGGATCGTGGCCGGCGTCGACAGCAGGGAGCCAGGCGAGAGCGCGGCGCGCAGCCGGGCCAACCGGCCGTGCCGCGATCGAAGCTCCCGCCGGGCGCGAGCGACCTGCTGCCAGTACCGCCGGGCGTCTTCGTCGATCGGGTCGCCCGGCCCGAAGACGTGCGCGTTGGCGGCGGCAGCCAGACCCGCCAAGAGTTCGCGGACACCCGAGCCTGACGTGTCGGTGCCGGGCGCACCGGGCGCACCGGGCGGCGGCGGCCCACCCGGCGAGGCCGGGCCATGGGGCCCGGGCAGCGGCCTCCGGGCGCCGCCGGTCCCCGCGATCGTGGCCGCCTGCTCCAGCCGGGTCCCGGTCGGACCCACCCGGTGGCCGAGGTCGCGCGCCTCGTCGAGCACGTCGACCCAACCCCGCGCGATCCGGCGGGCGGGAGTGCCCCGGCGAGCTCTGGCATACCGGCGCAGGGTCTTGGTCCCGCGCATGACCCCCCAGGCCAGCAACAAGGCCAACCCCGGGCCGCCGACGATCAACAGCACCCACCGCAACCAGGCCGGCCAGGTGCTCGGGTCGAGAAACGAGTTCTTGGGCGGTGGCCGCAGTTGACTGGCGATCTGCGCCTGGTCGGGGCCCTCGTGCAGGCTCGGCGGGTTGTTGGCGGCCGGCGGAGGGACCTGGACGCCGGTCTTACGCTGCGGGGTCTGCTCTTGCGAGGGACTCGGCTTGCGGCTGCGCGGCGGGACGAACGCGGCGGTCGGGATGGTCTGCCAGCTGCCCTGCGCGGTCTTGACCTCGACCCAGGCGTGGACGTCGCTGCCGGCGACGGTGCCGTCCGGCTGGGGTACGGCACCGACGACCACCCGAGCGGGTACGCCGATCCGGTTGGCGGCCAGGGCGAGGGCGGTGGCGTACTGCTCGTCGTTGCCGGCCAGTTGGGTGGAGTTGAAGAACCGACGCATCCGGTTCAACGAGTGGCCGGGCAGGTAGACCGCCTCGAAGTCCTTGCCGGTCCCGCCGTCGGTGTACGCGCCGCCGCTGCGGAGCTGGTTGGCGACCGCGAGGACCTTGCGCCACGGATCGTCGATCGCTCCGGTCCAGGCGTCGACGCGGGTGCTGAGGAAGCCGAGTTGCCCCGGGTCGACCAGCGAACCCGTGGCCAGGGCGACGTCGGGCGGCAGGCTGGGTGTGACGGGGGGCTTGGCCCTATCGGCCGGGTTGGCCGGGTCGGCCGGGTCGGCGAACTGCCGGGTGGCGTTCGGGTCCACGATCCCGGTGACGGTGTACCCGTCGCCGGGAGCGAGTTTGATCGGTAGCACTGCGGTGCCGGTCCCGGCGTTGAGCCGCAGGCCGTCCTGGAGGTCGCGCGCCCGAGGGCCCTCGAAGGACAGGGCGGTCACCGTGCCGACGGTCGGCACCCACACCTCGGGCCAGTCGCGGGACACGATCGCGACGGTCGCGGTCACGGGGTCGCCGGCGGCGGAGACGTCGATATGGCTGCCGACCTTGTGGAACCCGGGACCGAGATCCGCTGGGTCGTCCGGGGTGACCGAACCGAGCGGCTGATCGCCGCCGGCGGCGGCCTGGTTGCCGGCGCCGAAGACGAAACCGTCGTACGAGTCCAGGACCGCGAACCGGACGGGGGTGCCCTCCGGGAGGCCCACGACCTTGAGCAACGGGGTTTCCCACAGCTTGCCGGGGTTGTCCTTGGTGAACCGGCGGAAACCGGCCAGCGGGCTGGGGAATTGCGACACGTCGTAGGGCGGGACCAGGCCGGTGCGCCAGACCGTGCGGACGGTGTCCTGCGCGCCGGGCAGCGCGGGGCCCACGACGGCGGCCCCGACCGCGCTCGCCGCCAGCAGCGCGGCGGCCGTGATCGCGCGGGCGGTCCGACCGGCACCGTTCTGCAGCGGCGGGCGGGTTCGGGCGGCGCGCACGGACAGCCAGGTCAACAGGGCGATCGCGAAACCGACGCCCTGTATGCCGGTCGCGGCCGGGGTCATCGTGCCCAGGGCCAACGAAACGCCGAGGAGCACCAGCGGGGGGACGGCCGCCAGACCCCCCGAGAACCAGCGGGCAGTGGCATACGTGACGGCGGCGCCGACCAACGCGAACAGGAACGGCAGCGCCAGGTGCGGGCCGGCCGAGTCCAGCGGCGGTACCGAGGTGAGGAGTTCTTTCCAGCCGGCGACGGGCTCCCGGGTGAGTGCGGCGAAGGTCCGGCCGGTCGGGATGACGCCGATCACCAGATCGTCGCGCACCGCTGCGACCCCGCCGAAGAGGTAGTACGTCACGGCGAGGAGGGGGGCCAGGACGGCGATCGGCCAGCGGTATGCCGTGACGAGATGGGCGTTCCACAGGCCCAGGGCGATGCCGAGGGCGGCGGGGAGCAGCCAGCCCGGGCCGTAGAAGGTGGTACGGAAACCGACCAGGGCCAGGCCGACGAGGACGGCAGTCGCGACCAGATCGATCGTGGCGGACCGGTCCGGGCGCAGCGGTGTGAGGAGTCGCACGAGACGGTTCATCGGGCCATCCCGGAGACCAGGAGTCGGCGCAGGTCGCCGAGTTCGCCGAGGGTGAGAACGACGATCCGGCCGGCCTGGCGGATCCCGCCACCGGCGCTCGGGTCGACGATCACCGCGACCACGCGCACCTCCGGACCGAACTGGTGGGCGGCGCGTTGCAGGTGGTGGAAGGGCCGGCGCGGGCCGGTGACGAGGACGGCGACCGAGGTGTCGGGGGCGAGCTCGACGGCCTCGATCGCGGCGGCCTCGACGTCGTGCGGTCCGACCTCCACCCGGGCCAGTTCGTCCAGGAACTGGACCCCGGAACCCCGCGTCACTCGGTGCGGACCGCAGACGATCGTGGCGTCCTGTTCGTCGCGGATTGCCCGCAGGACCAGGGACCCGCCGACCGAGATCGCGGTTTCCAGGTCGGCCTCGACGTCCGGCGGCAGGTCGTGGGGCGTGGCCCCCTCGCGGTAGCCGGCCGGATCGGGATCGACGACGACGGTCAAGTGGGAGCGGCGGGTGTCCAAGAACTGGCGGACCAACAGACGGCCGGCTTTCGCCGAACTGCGCCAGTGGATGTAGCGCCGGTCGTCGCCGGGCTGATACTCCCGCAGCGTGTGGAATGCCAGGTCGGATCGGGACTGATCCTCCGAGACGGTCCCCTCCAGGTCGCGGAGCAATCCGGACCCGAGGGGATCGAGGGGGACGGTGCGCGGATGGACGATGAGTTCGGTGGTTTCGGTCCAGGTCAGGGACCGGCGGACCAGGCCGAAGGGATCCCCCTGAACCGTCGTCGCCGGCCCGACCGGCACCACCCCCCGCCGCTCGGTGGGGACCACGAAGATCTCCTCGTGACTGGCCCCCGACGTCAGGGCCGGCAGCACGAATCGCGCCGCCGTCGCGCCTATCGGCAGCTCCACGACCAAGGGCAGCTTCGGCATCCGCCCCACATTGGTGACCCGGATCAGGCCGGTCGCCGGTTCGCCGGCCACGACCCGCGCCGGAGACACCTCGGCGTCGATCGCGACCCGGGTTCGCCCCAGCGCGAGCGCGGCAGAGCATACGAACAGGACACCGGCCCCGGCGGCGATCATCGCCCCCTCGACCCAGCCGAACCGGACGGCGGCCAGCCACCCCACCAGAGCAACCACGAGCACGGTCCAGCCGAGCGGCGAGACGGGACGCAGCGCCTCCGCCGCCCGGCGGAGGAGGTCGGTGAGGCGGCTGGGGACGGTCATCGGATGCGCTCGGCGGGGGGTGTCACCTCGGCGAGGATCTCCTCGATCACATCGGTCACGCTCGCCCCGGCGAACTGGGCCTCGGCGGTCAGCAACAGCCGGTGGCAGAGCACGGGTTCGGCCAGCAGTTTGACGTCGTCGGGGATGACGTGGGTTCGGCCCTGGGAGGCGGCCCAGGTTTTCGCGCACCGGACGAGGGCCAACGCGCCACGCGTGGACAGTCCCAACCGGATGCTGGGGTGCTGGCGGGTGGCCTCGGCAAGCCGGATGACGTACCCCAACAGCGCGGGATCGACGTGGATCTCGTCGGCCAGCTCGCCCATGTCGGCGACCACCTGTGCGGTGACGACGGGTTCGAGGCGCTTGGCGCGGTCCCGGACCCGGGCGTCGGCGAGCACCGCGACGGAGGCCTCGAAATCGGGATAGCCGAGCGAGGTCTTCATCAGGAATCGGTCCAGCTGGGCCTCCGGCAGCCGATAGGTGCCGGCCTGTTCGACGGGGTTCTGGGTGGCGATCACCATGAACGGACGACCCACGTCGTGGGCGACCCCGTCGACGGTGACCCGGCCCTCCTCCATGACCTCCAGCAGCGCGGACTGGGTCTTCGGCGAGGCGCGGTTGATCTCGTCGGCCAGCACGATGGTCGCGAACACCGGCCCGGGGTGGAAGGTGAACGCCTGTTTGGTCGGCTCGTAGATCGTCACCCCCGTCACATCGCTGGGCAGCAGGTCGGGGGTGAACTGGATCCGGCTGTTGGTCCCCTCGACGGTGGCCGACAGGGCCCGCGCGAGCTGGGTCTTGCCCGTCCCCGGGACGTCTTCGAGCAGCAGGTGGCCCTCGGAGAGCAGGCAGGTCAGCGCGAACCGGGTCACCTGGTCCTTGCCGAGGACCGCCTGACCGATGTTGTGGGCGAGTTCGGTGAACGTGGCGGCGAACCAGTCGACCTGCTCCTGGGTCACGCTCGCGCCGGTTCCCGCTGTCGTACTCGTCACGAATCTGCTCCCTTCGCCGGTTGCCCGGGTTCACTGTCCACCGTCTGTTGGGCTGTTGCTTCGGTATGCCGGTC
>JBDIAR010000215.1:0-4858 GCA_039812545.1 Dermatophilaceae bacterium
GCCGCCCGGGTCGGCTCCGTCGATCGGCTGAGCGCCGGGCGGGTCACGCTCGGGGTGGGACTGGGCGCGCTCAACGGCAACTGGCTCGCGTTCGAACCCGACGAGGGGCGGGCCGCGCGGGCCCGCAAACTCGACGAGTGCCTCACCGTGTTCGCCGGCCTGCTCGCCGGACAGCCCTACGCGTATGCCGGTGAGTTCGTCACCGTCGAACCCGTCACCGAGCTGGCGCCGCCACCGCCGGTGCAGTCCCCGCACCCGCCGGTGTGGTGCGTCGGGGCGTTGGTGCCCGGCCGGACGCGCCAGCCGTCACTGGAGCGGGCCGCGCGTTGGCAGGGCATCTTTCCCGCCGTCGTCGGCGGGGAGGCCGGCAATTCGGGACTGACGTTGTCGGCCCTCGCCGAGATCGTTGACCGCGTCGCCGACGCCCGTGCGGAGGCGGGCCTGACGATGTCCGGCTACGACGTGGTCGTGGAGGCCGACAGCCACGGTGCGTTCGGGACGGTCCGACCGCCGGTGGACGGTTGGGCCGAGGCGGGGGCCACCTGGTGGGTGGAGTCCTGGTGGGATCTGCCGGAGACCCCCGAGGGGCTGGCCGAGACGGGGCGCCGGTTGGCGCTCGGTCCGCCGCGATAGCGGACCGCCCGCCCGTGCGGGCATGGTCGGCGACAGGAGATCACCACCACTACCGCCGGATCGAAACCCTACCGGCGAGTAGTGTTGCGGGGTGGGGCCCGCGACCGAGAAGGTGAGCCCGATCCGCCCGACGAGCAGAGGTCGGGCCGACCGGCATACCTCGCAGGTCGCGGAGCACGGCAGGATCAGGTTGACGGCGAGCGCCGCGGCTCGCCGGAGCGACGAGGTGGAGCGAGCAGGATGATTCGGTCGATCAACGTCAAGGGCGCCGGGCAGGGAGTGATCTTCGCCGAGGACCACCGTCCCGACAACCCGCCACCCCCCGGCATGCCGACCCTGGTGATGTGTCACGGCTGGGCCCTGACGCACGAGAGCTGGGACCCGGTCATCGAGGCGGTCCTCGCCAAGCGCACCGTACGCATCGTCACCTACGACCAGCGCGGCCACGGCAGGTCGTCGATGGGTCTGGTCAAGGCCTCGATCCGCCAGCTCGGGGACGACCTGCAGGCCGTCATCCAGGAGACCGTCAAGTCCGGGGAGATCATCCTGGCCGGCCACTCGATGGGCGGGATGACGATCATGGGGTATGCCGGCCTGCACCACTACGACTTCCGCAAGCGGGTCCGCGGCGTGATGTTGTGCGCCACCGCCGGCACGATCGAGGGGCGCGAGCCGATTCCGCTGGAGGGCCTGGTCATGAAGATCGCCTCCCGGGCGCCGCGCATCGCCCCCCGTCACCTCGTCCCGCAGTGGGCCCAGGGCGGCCTCATCTTCGGCGACAACCCGGACCCGGAGTACGTCAAGGCGGCGGTGCGGCAGATCCAGCACACCGCCATGCCGACGATCGGGCAGTACTTCGACGCGCTCAACCAACACGACGAGGTGTATGCCCTCGCTCACTTCGTCGACGTGCCCACCCACATCTTCGTCGGCAGCAAGGACCGGCTGACCCCCGTCCTGAACGCCGAACGCCTCAAGAACGAACTGCCGCACGCGGACCTGACCGTCCTGGATGGCAAGGGCCACATGCTCACCTACGAGGCGACCGAGGTCATCGCGGATGCGATCGTCTCGCTGCTGGATCGGTCCGTCGCCGCGCAGGCGTGAGTCGTGCAACCTGGCGGGCTCCTTCGGCGTCATCATGAGTGAGGGGGCCCCGCTCGGGGTCGCCACCTGACCTTCGGGGGTTTGGCTCGATGACCGCTCATCGCACTGCTCGGCCGGTTCTGGTGTTCTGCGCGATCCTCGCCGCGATTCTGACCCTGTCCGCGTGTGGCGGGTCGGCGGGAGCGGACACGGTTCGTTCGAACAAGTCCCGCACCAAGACGTCCATCGACAAGGCCAAGGGGGTTCCGCGGGTCGTGCGGTCGATGGACCGGCTCGGGTTGCTGATGTTGCGGCTGACCGGTCGGCACAAGAATGCCGTCGCCTCCCCGGCGAGCGCGGCCATCGCGGTCGGGATGCTGGCCGAGGGCGCCAACGGCCAGACCGCGAGCGAGTTGGACCGGCTGCTCGGGGCCACCGGGGCGGAACGCACCGATGCCCTGAACGCCATTTCGGCCAGCCTGGCCGACCTGGACGGACCGCTGGACGGGATCAAGGGCGGCGCGATCCCCGACAAGACGACCGTGCACCTGGCGAACAACGTGGTGATGGACGACCAGGCCCAGATCCTGCCGGGCTACCTGGACGCGTTGGCGACCGGTTTCGACGCCGGGGTGCAGCGCACCGATCTCGGCAGCGCGGCCGGCAAGAAGGTCCTCGACGACTGGGTGAACAAGAACACCGGCGGACTCATCGACAAGTCGGCGATCGAACCCGACCAGGCCCTGCGCCTGGTCCTGCAGAACGCCGTCGTCCTGGCCGCCAAGTGGGAGCAGCCGTTCGAGCCGGAGTTGACCCGCGACACCGCGTTCGTTCTGGACGCGGGGACCACGGCGAACGTCAAGACGATGTGGAAAACCGATTCGTGGCGGTACACCGAGAGCCAGGGCTGGCAGGTCGTGCGGCTGCCCTACCGCGGATCGCAGCTGTATGCCGACATCCTGCTGCCGCCGAAAGGGTCCGCTCCCGAGGACTTGGACGAGGCGCTCCTGGCCGCCTTGACCGACGCGCTCGGCGCCGGGACGCCACGCCGGGTCGAGTTGTCGCTGCCCAAGGTCGACACCGCGGTCAAGGTCGATCTGCTGCCGCTGCTGAAAGAGCAGGCGCCGAGCGTGGTCGACCCGAACAGGGTGGATCTTTCGGGGATCTCCACCGCGGAGAAGCTTGTGCTGTCCCAGGCCTGGCAGCAGGCCGTGTTGCGGATGGACGAGGAGGGGACGGTCGCGGCAGCGGTCACCGAACTGGGGGCCGACGCGACGGGCGCGGCTCCGGTCAGCGACACGGTCGTCATGCACGTCGACCGCCCTTATCTGGTGCGGATCGCGGCCGCTGAGAGCGCGGCCCCGCTCTTCCTGGCTCGGATCGCCGACCCGCGAGCCTGAGGGCGTGCCACCCCCGCGGTCTGAGCTGCGGGTCTGAGGCTCCGGGTCTGAGGCTCCGGGTCTGAGGCTGCGGATATAACCCGGTCAAGAGCCGATATACCGGCGGGGGTCGGATTCGGCGGGAGGCACCGGCATACGATGGCAGGGCGGGCGGCGACCCGGACACGGCTCGGGTTCGCCCGCCCGCCAGGCTCAGAGTCACCCACCGCAAAGAGGCACCCGATGTCGACCGACCGTTCATCCGACCACCTGCACGCCGCCTTGGAGGACCAGTTCGGACTGGCCGACCGCGTCGTCGACCCGGACACCCTGGCGCGCAGCGTCGAGCGGTTCCGCGAGCGGGGGATCGTGATGCCGACCTTCGCCCAACTGGCCGATCCGACACTGATCCCGCCGGACGCGGCAGGGGACGCGGACCCGCAGGGCCCGGACGCCCGCAACCTGTGGCGGGTCAACTGGTTCAACGACAAGGACGGCAACCGCGTCGACGTCCCCGACCACGTCGTCCTCCCCAAGGAGCTGACCGGCATCGACTCCCCGGTGGTCGTCGTCTTCGGCAACCGGTTCCCGATGATCACCGCGCACAAGGTGCTCGCGGCATACGCCTGCCTGGCGCCCCGGCTGGTGACCGGACAGTTCGACCCGACCCGGCACCGCGCGATCTGGCCGTCGACCGGCAACTACGCCCGTGGCGGTGTGGCGATCAGCCGGTTGATGGGCTGCCGCGGCGTGGCGATCCTGCCGGCCGGGATGAGTCAGGAGCGGTTCGACTGGCTGGACCGGTGGTGCGAGAACCCCGCCGACGACGTCATCAAGACCCCGGGAACCGAGTCCAACGTCAAGGAGATCTACGACGAGTGCAATCGCCTGGCGGCCGACCCGGGCAATTTCGTGTTCAACCAGTTCGCCGAGTTCGGCAATCACCTGGCGCACTATGTCGTCACCGGTGCCGCGCTCGCGAAGGTCTTCGAACACGTCAAGGCCGGCTCGGGCCGGGACTACCGGCTCGCGCTGATGACGAGTGCCACGGGGTCCGCGGGCACCATCGCGGCCGGCGAGTACCTCAAGGACGTCTACGGGACCAAGGTGCTCGCGGCCGAGGCGCTGGAGTGCCCGACCCTGCTGGAGAACGGGTACGGCGAACACAACATCCAGGGGATCGGCGACAAGCACCTGCCGCTGATCCACAACATCATGAACCACGACCTGGTCGCCGCGATCAGCGACCGCGCCACCGACCAACTGCTCGTGCTCTTCACGACGGACGAGGGCAAGAAGTACCTCCTCGACAAGGGCGTGCCGGCCGACGTGGTCGAGCAGCTCGTCGACTTCGGTCTGTCCTCGGTCTGCAATGTGCTGGCCGCGATTTCGGCGGCCAAGGTGCTGGGCCTGGGCGCCGACGACGTCATCGTCACCGTCGCCACCGACGGCTCGCAGATGTACCCCTCCGAGATCCGCAAGATCACCGACCGCGACTTCGGCGGCGAGTTCACCGAGCGGCACGCGGCCGAGGTCTGGGGCGAACACCTGGCCAATGTCCCCACCGATGCGACGATGGAGCTGACCACCCGAGACCGCAACCGGATCTTCAACCTCGGCTACTACACCTGGGTCGAGCAGCAGGGCACCCCGTTCGAACTCTTCGAGCGCCGCCGGGCCCAGGACTTCTGGGTGGGGCTGCGCGGTTTCATCCCGCGGTGGGACGAGATGATCGAGGACTTCAACGCCCGGGTCGCCGA
>JBDIAR010000216.1:0-4844 GCA_039812545.1 Dermatophilaceae bacterium
GTAATCACGGCCACGAACAAGCTGCGGTCAAGAACGTCGATTCCCGGCCGTCACTGGCTGTCTGCGGGAATCGACGGCGGTTTGTGGACGAGCGGTGGACAAGGATTACGGCTGGACGACGCCGACTGAGGGTCAGCTCTGCTCCAGCGTCCGCGCTGACTGCCCGGAGGGTATCGCTCTGCTGTGCGTGAACCGTTCTCCCCGCTGGTTGCAACCCGCGGGAAGTGGTGGGAGTTGGCGAGCAGAGCGGTATGCCGCGGGTAGCTGCCGAGGGTAGCGACAGGCATACCCTCTGAGGCATTTCTCCTGCGTCCGGCCAGAACGACCGGAAGGCACTAGTGCCCGGAACCCCCTCCGGGCACTAGTGTCGGAAACCTCCCGTTCCGTCCGACCGAGACGAGGGCCTCGTGACCGTTACCGCACCATCCACGACCGTCCAGCTGACCGCCCCGGTGACGGGGCTGCTCGTCGCCATCGAGCACGTCCCCGACCCGGTCTTCGCCCAGAAGATGGTGGGCGAGGGGGTGTCCATCGATCCGCTCGCCAATCTGCTCGTCGCACCGATCGCCGGCGAGGTGATCGACGTGCAGCCGTCGGGGCACGCCGTCACCGTCCGGTCCGCCGAAGGCCTCGAGGTACTGATGCACATCGGCCTGGACACCGTGAGGATGCAGGGGGAGGGATTCACGCCGAAGGTGCGCGAAGGACAGACCGTCGCCGTCGGAGACCCCCTCGTCGAGTTCGACATGGACCGGATCGCCACGGAGGCCAAGAGCCTGCTCACGCAGGTCGTCATCGCCAACTCGGAGGCGATCGCCTCTCTGACGCCGCGGACCGGGCCCGTCATCGCCGGGCAAGACGTCATCGCCGACATCGTGCTGGCCGCCCCCGACGGGGATGGCTCGGGCGCTCCGGTGGGGGGTCGCACCGTCACGTCCGAGGCGATCCTGCTCCCCAACCCCACGGGACTGCACGCCCGCCCGGCGGCGACCCTCGTGGCCCTGGCCAAGGGTTTCAGCTCGGACATCCGGCTGCGACGCGGCGAGGACTCCGGCAACGCCAAGAGCATCATGTCGATCATGGGCCTGGCCGTCGAGCGGGGCCAGAAGGTCGTGGTCAGCGCTCACGGACCGGACGCCGACGAGGCCGTCGCGCAACTCGCCGACGCCATCCGCGGCGGTCTGGGCGAAGACTGCCCGCCGTTGGCCCCCGGCGGCCTCGACACCCAGGCGGTACCCGCGCTGTCAGTCGAGGACACCGCCGCGGCGGAAGCCGACGTGCGCGAGCAGGGCCGCTCCGGAGACCCCAATGTGTTGCTCGGAGTCGCCGCCTCACCGGGTCTGGCGATCGGCACCGTCCTGCAACTGCGGCACGACGACATCGAGGTGGCGGAGTTCGGTGGCGACCACCACACCGAACGGCGCAAGCTCAACGCCGCCATCGACCGAGCCCTGCTGGACCTGTCCGCCCTCCAGGACCGGCTCGCCAAGGAGGCCGACCCCACGCGCGCGCAGATCTTCGCCGCTCACCGGGAGATCCTCGGCGACCCGGACCTGCTCGATCTCGCCGTCAGCGCCATCGACAAGGGCAAGAGCGCCACGTTCGCGTGGCGGGCGGCATACAACAACTACGCCGAGCGGCTCGCCGCGCTGCCGAACGAGGTCCTGGCCGGGCGCGCCGCGGACGTCCGCGACGTCGGCCAGCGCGTCTTGGAGGAGTTGACCGGGCAACGTAGCGAGAAGCCGGACTTGGCACCCGGCACGATCCTCATCGCCGAGGATCTGACGCCCTCGGACACCGCGCAGTTGGACCCCACCAAGGTCGTGGGTTTCGCGACGGCGAGCGGCGGCGCGTCCTCGCACGTCGCGATCATTGCGCGCTCCCTGGATCTGCCCGCGGTGGCGGGCATCGAGGGGCGCGCGCTGGACATCCCCGACGGGGCGCGCGTGGTCCTCGACGGGGGCAATGGCTCGCTGCTGACGAACCTCACCGACGACCAGATCGCGGACATCGTGCAGCGTCAGCAACGGATCGCCGCACGCCGGGCCGCCGAGGAGGAACACAAGGACGAGCCGGCGACGACGACCGACGGCCACCGGATCACCGTGGTGGCCAATATCGGCGGAGTCGAGGACGCCCGCGCGGCCCGGGCCAAGGGAGCCGAGGGCGTCGGACTGCTCCGCAGCGAATTCGCCTTCCTCGGGCGGACCACCTCGCCCAGCGAGGAAGAACAGGCGCATCAGTATGCCGAGTGCTCGCGAGCGCTGGAAGCCGGTCAGCCGCTGGTCATCCGAACCCTGGATGTCGGCGGGGACAAGCCACTGCCCTACCTGCCGATTCCCGCCGAAGAGAATCCGTTCCTCGGGATCCGGGGCGTGCGGATCGGGCTGGAGCGACCGGAGGTCCTGCGGGTCCAATGCCGGGCGATCTTGAAGGCAGCGGACGCCGGCGCCAAGCTGCACGTCATGTTCCCGATGATCGCCACCATCGAGGACTGGCGGGTCGCCAAACGGATCTGGGACGAGGAGCGCGAGCGGTCCGGCGTGACCACCGAGGTCCCGGTCGGGATCATGATGGAGGTGCCCTCGGTGGCCGTCATGGCTCGACAATTCGCCGCCCAGGAGGGCTGTGACTTCTTCAGCGTCGGGACGAACGACCTGACGTCGTACACCTTGGCCATGGACCGCGGGCACCCCAAGCTCGCACCGCAGGTCGACCCGTGTAACCCCGCGGTGCTCATGCTCATCGCGGGCGCCTGCGAAGCGCTCCACGCTCGCGGCAAGTGGCTCGGGGTGTGCGGCGGGATCGCCTCCGACCCGCAAGCCGTGCCCATCCTCGTCGGCCTCGGCGTCGACGAACTCAGTTGCTCGATCCCGGCGATCCCCGCCGTCAAGGCGCAGGTTCGGGCCTACTCGCTCGCCGACTGTCAGCAACTGGCGGCCCAAGCGGTCGAATGCTCCACCCCCGCCGAAGTCCGCGCCCTCGTCCCCATGGACGAGGCCTGACCACCGAACCGACGGAAGGACGACCCATGACCACCGCTTCGGACATCGTCACCAGCGTCGGCGGCGCCGAGAACATCACGGCCCTCACCCACTGCGCGACCCGGCTCCGGTTCGAACTCGCCGACTCCTCCGTCGTCGACACCAAGACGGTCGAATCGATCAAAGGCGTGATGGGGGCGGTGCCGCAATCCGGCGATCGCTACCAGATCATCATCGGCGGTGCCGTCGGTACCGTCTACAAGGACATCATGAACCTGCCGGAGATGGCCAACATGGGCCAGCGGGCGGGGCTCAGCGATGCCGACGTCAAAGCCGCAGAAAGAGCCAAGGCCCGCGGCAAGATCGCCTGGTTGGACAGTTTCTTCGAGTACCTGTCCAACAGTTTCCGTCCCCTGCTGGGCGTTCTGCTCGGCGCCTCGCTCATCATCGCCTTCGCGGCGGTCCTCGACGCACTCGGCGTGGTCAACTTCCGGGCCGCCGACAAGCCGGCCTCGTGGGTTTTCGTCGACACCATGTGGCGCGCGGTCTTCTACTTCCTGCCGATCATGGTGGCCTACAACGCCGCCAAAGCGGTCAACATCGATCCGTGGGTCGGGGCGACCGTCATGGGCGCGGTGATGACACCGGAGTTCATCAGCCTGGCCAAAGCCGCGGGCACCACCTGCACGAAGAACCCGACCCTGGGCACCGAGGAATGCGTCGCCACGATCTTCTCGCTACCCATGCAGCTCAACAGTTATGGGGGACAAGTCTTCGTCCCGCTCATCATGGTCGGCGTCCTCGGGGCGGTCTACAAACTGCTGGTCCGCATCTTCCCCGAGAACGTTCAGATGGTCTTCGTGCCGTTCCTGTCGATGATCATCATGATTCCGGTGACCGCCTTCCTCATCGGCCCGCTCGGCATCTGGCTCGGCAACGGGCTGGGTCAGGGACTGTCCTGGCTCAACGGCAACGCGCCCATCGTGTTCGCGATCCTCATCCCGATGCTGTATCCGTTCCTGGTCCCCCTCGGCCTGCACTGGCCGCTGAACGCCCTCATGCTCGCCAACATCCAGACCCTCGGATACGACTTCATCCAGGGCCCGATGGGCGCCTGGAACTTCGCGTGCTTCGGCGCCACCGCCGGTGTGCTCGTGCTCGCGATCCGCGACAAGGACGTCACGATGCGGCAAACCGCGACGGGTGCCCTGGCGGCCGGGTTGTTCGGTGGGATCTCGGAGCCGTCGCTGTACGGCATACATCTGCGTTTCAAGCGCATCTATCCCCGGATGCTCGTCGGATGTTTCGCCGGCGGCCTGATCATCGGACTCTTCCGCGGCGTGAACACCTCGGCGTTCGCGTTCACCTCCTTGCTGACCGTCCCGGTGTTCAGCCCGGTGGTCGTCTACATCCTCGCCATCGCGGCCGCCTTTGCCATCTCGATGACGCTCGTCATCATCTCCGACTACCGGACCCCCGAGCAGAAGGCCGCGGCTCGCGCCGAGGCCGAGGGCGTGGGCGTCACGGCGGACCCCGTGGTGATCGTGGTCGGCGACGTCGAGGAGAACCAGGCGAAGCAGTGGTTTGCCGCGCTCGGCGGGCCCGACAACATCGAGCACGTCTCTCTGGTCGCCGAGACGCGGGTGCGGGCGCAAGTCCGAGACGACTCGCTCGTGGACCGGGAGGCGTTGCAGCGGGCCGGGCTGCCGGGCCTGGTCCAGGTGGCGCCGAACGTGTGGCACCTGGTGGCCGGCCTCGAGGCCGCGCAGTACGCCACCGCCATGGACCGCCGGTTGGCCAGCACGAGCGCGTAACGCCCCGTCGGTGTGCCGAGCCGGTATGCCGTGGGTATGCCGATCG
>JBDIAR010000217.1:0-4806 GCA_039812545.1 Dermatophilaceae bacterium
TGGCCGGGGTACTCGTCGTGCGCTCGCAGACCAAGACGTGGGGCCTGGCCGGGCTGCGCGCCGGCTATGTCGTGGGCGACCCGGCTTTGATCGCCCGGCTGCGCGCCCAGCAACCGCCCTGGTCGGTGTCCACTCCCGCGCTCGCCGCCCTCGTCGCGACCTCGACCCCGGCCGCCGTCGCCGAGGCCGAGGCCGCCGCCGGCGATCTGACCCGGCGCCGCGCATATTTCGAAAGCGCTCTGGCCGCAGCGGGATTCGCCTGCGCTGCCCCTTCCGCAGCGCCCTTCCTGCTCGTCGACGTGTCCTCGCTCGGCAGCGATCGTCCTGTCTGGCAGGCGTTGCGCGAGGTCGGGTATGCCGTTCGCCGCACCGACACCTTCCCCGGCCTGGACGACGGCTGGATCCGGGTCGCCGTGCGAGACGAGCAGATCTGCGCCGAGTTCGTCGCCGCCCTGGCCCGCCTCGCCCCCGACCGGCTGGCCCCGGCCCGAGCCGCCCAGCCGGCGAGCGTACGCCGATGATGGTCGCACTCGGCCTGGCGATCGGCTGGGCCGCGGACGAGGTATTCGGCGACCCGAGCACCCGTCATCCGGTGGCCGGGTTCGGCCGGTTCGCCGCCGCGTGCGAATCTCGGCTCTACGCCGACTCGCGTCGCGCCGGGGGTTGGTATGCCGGTGCCCTCGTCGGCGCCGCCGCCGGCCTGGGCGCCGCGATCGACCGGGTGACACGGGACCGCCCGCTGCTGCGGGTCGCGGCCACGGCGGCCGTCACCTGGACCGTCCTCGGCGGGCGGACCCTGCGCACCGAGGCCGCCGCCGTCGCGACGCCGCTCGCCGCCGGCGACCTGCCCGCCGCCCGCCGTCGGGTCGCCCGGATCGTCGGCCGCGACCCGGACGCCCTCGACGCCCCCGGCATCGCCCGGGCCACCATCGAAACGGTCGCCGAGAACACCACCGACGCGGTCGTCGCACCGCTGTTCTGGGGAGCCGTCGCGGGCCCCGCGGGGCTGCTCGCCTACCGGGCCGCGAACACCCTGGACGCCATGGTCGGCCACCGCAACCCCCGCTACGAACGCTTCGGCTGGGCCGCCGCCCGGCTGGACGACGTCCTCAACCACGTCCCGGCCCGCCTGACCGCCGCCCTCGCGCTCGCCTTTGCCGCCGCCCCGGCGGTCCACGGCTCGCGCGCCGCCGCCGCCCGCGCCATCCGGGTCGACGCCCCCGCCCACCCGAGCCCCAACGGCGGGGTCGTCGAGGCCGCCTGGGCGGGAATCCTCGGGGTTCGCCTGGGCGGTACCAATGTGTATGCCGGCCGCCGCGAGGACCGCGGCACCCTCGGGACCGGGCCGGCGCCGGAGCCCGCGGACATCGCCCGGGCTAATCGGCTCAGCGCCCTCGTCGCAGCCGCTGCCGCGCTCGTTCTGGCGGGCCTGCGGGCCGGCGCGCGCAGCGGCCCCCACCCGTCCCGCCGAGACCCCCGCCGAGCGTGCGGCGCCCCACCGACCCACACCCGCTCGGGTTCCATGCGATAGCCTGACGGTGCTGTTCGACGCGGGTAAGCCGACGCGTGAAAGCACCCCCGAGTCGGTGACGTTTCGCTCGTCAGGACGTCTGCCGATCGGTGGGTGAGAGGCACGCAAGCGCACCGCACGGCATACCGGAGTCGACGGCGACCCGTTGTTCGCACCGTTGCACCCGACACACCTTCACGGACAGCTTTCCAGCACGCACCTGTAGCCACGCAAAGGCGGCCGCACGATGAACGACACCGGCACCGATACCGGCATCGACCCGGGAACCGACACCCCGTTGGAACTCGCCGAGGGATTTCCGTCACTGACGCATGAGCAGTGGCAGGGCCTGGCGGCCAAGGTATTGAACCGTAAGGCGCCGCCCGACCGGCAGGTGGACGGGCCGACCGCCGAGGCCAAGCTGCGGACGACCACCGTCGACGGCCTCGTCATCAACCCGGTGTACAGCCCGGACGGCGACGTCAAGCCCCTGGGCGTACCGGGTGCTATGCCGTTCACCCGGGGCAATGCGCTGCGCGACCCCCAGCAGCCGTGGGACGTCCGGCAGGTGTTCGACAATCCCGACCCGGCGGCGGCCGCCCAGGAGGTCCTCACCGACCTCGAACGCGGCGTCACCTCACTGTGGTTGCGGGTCGGTCCCGGCGCGATCCCGGCCGACAAGATCGCCGACGTCCTCGCCGATGTCGAACTCGACCTCGCAGCCGTCGTCGTCAGCGCCGTCGGCGACTCCGACGCCCAGCGCGCCACGGCCGCCGCCCTGCGCCAGGCGTGGGACGAACGCGGCGCCGCCAAGACCGCCGTCAGCGGCGGGTTCGGCATCGACCCGATCGGGGCGTATGCCCGGTACGGGGGCGACCTCGACCTCGCCGCCGTCGCGGAGGAGGTCCGGGTCGCGCTCGATGAGTACCCGAAGGTGCGGGCCCTCGTCGTCGACGCCACCGCCTACCATGACGCCGGTGCCGCAGATGTCGACGAACTCGGCTGCGCGGTCGCCACCGGCGTCGCCTACCTGCGCGAACTCGACGCCGCGGGGATCTCCCCCGAGCAGGCGTTCGGCCAGATCGAGTTCCGGGTCGCGGCGACCGCGGACCAGTTCCTCACCATCGCCAAGCTGCGCGCCCTGCGCCGGCTCTGGGCCCGGGTCGGCGAGGCCTGCGGCGTCCCCGAAAAGGCCCGGGGCGCATACGAACACGCGGTCAGCTCGTGGCGGATGATGACCCGCGACGACCCGTGGGTCAATATGCTGCGCGGCACCGTGGCCTGTTTCGGCGCGGCCGTGGGCGGCGCCGAGTCGATCACGATCCTGCCGTTCGACTCGGTCATCGGCATCCCGGACGTGCTCGGCCGCCGCGTTGCCCGCAACACGCAGATCGTCCTCGCCGAGGAGTCCAACCTCGGGCTGGTCACCGACCAGGCCGGTGGCTCGTGGTACGTCGAGGCCCTCACCGACGACCTGGCCGTCAAGGCGTGGGCCTGGCTGCAGGAGATCGAGGCGGCCGGCGGCATGGCCCAGGCCCTCACCGATGGACTGGTCGCGCAGCGCCTCGCCCAGCGCACCGCGGACCGCGACGTCCTGCTCGCCAACCGGCGCCAGCCGATCACCGGGGTGTCGATGTTCCCCATGGTCGGCGAGGTGCCGCTCGTGCGTCCCGCCCGTCCGGCGGGGCCGTCGGGTCAGGGCCCGCTGACCCCGCGCCGCGACTCGGAGATCTTCGAGGCGCTGCGCGACCGATCGACGGCGACCGCGAAGGAGTCCGGTTCGCCGCCCAAGGTGCTGCTCGTATGCCTGGGCTCGCGGCGCGATTTCGGCGCGCGCGAGGGCTTCGCCAGCAACGTCCTGGCCGTCGCCGGCATCGAAACCCCGCGCGTCGAGAGCAGTGACCCGGCCGAGATCGCCGAGGCGGCCCGGACCGCCGGCGCCACGGCCGCCGTGCTCTGCTCCAACGCCACCGTGTATGCCGCCCAGGGCAAAGCCGCCGCCGACGCGCTGCGCGGGGCCGGGGTCGGCACAGTCCTGATCGCCGGTCAGGCGAAGGAACTCGGCGACGACGCGGGCTGCGTCGACGGCATGATCCGCGACGGGATCGACATCGTCGCCACCTTGTCCACTCTTCTGAACGACCTGGGAGCCGCACGATGAGCGCCATTCCCCGTTTCGACTCCGTCGACCTCGGCGACGCCACGCCGACCACCGACGCGGCCGCCGCCACACCGGCTAGTGGCGCCGGTTGGGAGACCCCGGAACACATCCTCGTCCCGCCGCTGTACACCGACGCGGACCTGGCGGAACTGGACTTCCTGCATACGACTCCCGGCGCCCCGCCGTTCCTGCGCGGGCCGTACGCGACGATGTACGTCAACCAGCCGTGGACGATCCGCCAGTATGCCGGGTTCTCCACCGCGGAAGACTCCAACGCGTTCTACCGCCGCAACCTCGCGGCCGGGCAGAAGGGCCTGTCGGTCGCGTTCGACCTGGCCACCCACCGCGGCTACGACTCGGACCACCCGCGGGTGACCGGTGACGTCGGCATGGCGGGCGTGGCGATCGACTCGATCTACGACATGCGGACCCTGTTCGACCGGATCCCGCTGGACCAGATGAGCGTCTCGATGACGATGAACGGCGCCGTGCTGCCGATCCTCGCCCTCTACGTCGTCGCCGCGGAGGAGCAGGGGGTCTCGCCGGAGCAACTGGCCGGGACCATCCAGAACGACATCCTCAAAGAGTTCATGGTCCGCAACACCTATATCTACCCGCCGACCCCGTCGATGCGGATCATCTCGGACATCTTCTCGTTCACCAGCACGAAGATGCCCAAGTTCAACTCGATCTCGATCTCCGGGTACCACATGCAGGAGGCCGGCGCGACGGCCGACCTGGAACTGGCATACACCTTGGCCGACGGCGTCGAGTACATCCGGGCCGGGCTGGCCGTCGGGCTGGACATCGATGCGTTCGCCCCGCGGTTGTCGTTCTTCTGGGCGATCGGGATGAACTTCTTCATGGAGGTCGCCAAGATGCGGGCGGCCCGGTTGCTGTGGGCCCGCCTGGTCCACCAGTTCAACCCGAAGAACCCGAACTCGATGTCGCTGCGCACCCATTCGCAGACCTCCGGCTGGTCGCTGACCGCGCAGGACGTGTTCAACAATGTCGTCCGGACCTGCATCGAGGCGATGGCCGCGACCCAGGGCCACACTCAGTCGCTGCACACCAACGCCCTGGACGAGGCGATCGCCCTGCCCACCGACTTCTCGGCGCGGATCGCCCGCAACAC
>JBDIAR010000218.1:0-4790 GCA_039812545.1 Dermatophilaceae bacterium
CTCGAAGGGTTTTCGATCGAGGGGTTTGCGATCGAGGGGTTGCTTGTCGAACGGCTTGCGCTCGAAGGGTTTCCGCTCGAAGGTCCGACGCTGGGCCGGCCGCGACTCGGCATTCGGTCGCTGGTCGCCGTCGCGCTCGAAGCGCGGCCGACCCGCACCCCGACCCCCCGAACTCGGTCGCTCCGCGGCCTCGCGATCCTCCCTAGGCCGGTCGTAACGCGGCCGGTCGTAACGCGGCCGGTCGTACCCGGGACGATCGACGCGCGACCGCTCCTCCCGGGGACGCTCCCCCGCTGGGCGGCCGTCCGCCGCTCGTTCATAGTTCGGTCGTTCATAGTTCGGCCGTTCATAGTTCGGCCGATCGGAGAACGGCCGTTCGGGCCGGTCCCGCCGGGCGTATTGCGCGGTGTGCTCGGGGTGCGGCCGTCCGCCGCTGCGCGGCCGGCCACGATCCGGCCGGGGAGAAGACTCACCCGGACGACGAGCGGCATACCCGCGCTCGGCCGAACGGCCGTTGTCGCGACGCTCCCCACCGCCCCCGCTGCGAGCCCCGGCGGGGTCGTCCCGACGAGACCGGCCCCCTGCGGCCCCGGCCCCGGCCCCGGTCCCGGCTCCGGACGGGGCGTCGGCGGTCCCGGCGCGGCGGGTCGCCTTCTGTTTGGCCGTCCACCGGGCCTTCGGTCCGGACTTCTTGCCGCGCTTGACCGGGCTCCCCGAGGGAGCCGCGCTCGCGGACTTGGCGTACTTGGGCATGGGAATGCGACCTGCTTCTTGTCGGGGCACGCCCGGGGTTCAACGGGTCGTCACGGCCGGATACGGCGTCCCTAGATTCTACGGGCCAGAACCTCTCCACACGGACCGGTCGCCCGATCGCGCCGCCGACGGGCCCCGCACCCGAGCCCGGACCGCCAGCACGGCCGCCCCGAGCGCAACCCCCGCAAGGTCGGCCAGCATGTCGCGCAGATCGCCGGATCGCCCGGGCAGCACTGCGCTTTGGATGAGTTCGCTCACCGGCGCGTGAATCGCGAACACGCCCATGACCGCACCCGCGCGCTCCAGCACCGACCCGAGCAGGACGACCGGCATACCGAAGAGGACGACGTGGGCGACCTTGTCGGACCACGACACCGGCCCGGTCACCTCGATCCGCGGCCAGTAGAGCGCCAGCAGATGCGCGCCGACGACGACGATCGCCGCCGCCCGCCACCACAACCGTCCCCCCACGCGACCCAGTCTACGAAGCGCCCGCGGACACCTCCTCGTACAGTGGGCGTCGTGCCCAAGACCCGAACGCCCGGCAGCCCGAGCGGCCCCAACAGCCCCGGACGCCCCGGACGCCCCGGACGCCCCGAACCGGACCCTCGCACCGACACCCCGTCCGAACCCGAGGACGCCCCGCACTGGCACGACGAACCCACCATCGGCGGCGGGCGGCTCAACTGGCTGCGGGCCGGGGTACTCGGCGCCAACGACGGGATCGTCTCGCTGGCCGGGCTGGTCATCGGCGTCGCGGGCGCCACGACCGACCACCGCGCGATCTTGTTCAGCGGCATCGCCGGCCTGGCCGCCGGCGCACTGTCGATGGCGGTCGGCGAGTACGTCTCGGTCAGTTCGCAAACCGACACCGAGAAGTCGATGCTCGCCCAGGAGGCCGACGCGTTGGCTCGTATGCCGCACGCCGAGTTGGCCGAACTCGCGGCGATCTATGTGGGCAAGGGTCTGGATCCGCAGACCGCGGCGACGGTCGCCGAACAGCTCACCGCGCACAACGCCCTGGCCGCGCACGCCGAGGTGGAGTTGCGGATCGACCCCGACGAACTCACCAGCCCCTGGCAGGCGGCCTTCGCGTCGCTGGTCGCGTTCACCCTCGGCGCGCTCGTCCCGGTGCTCGTGATCGTCATCGCGGCACCCGAGATCCGGGTCTTCGCCACGGCCCTGGCCGTCGTGCTGGCGCTGGCGGCCACCGGGTTGACGTCTGCCCGACTGAGCCTTTCACCCTGGCCACGACCGTTGCTGCGCAATGTGATCGGTGGTCTGGTCGCCATGGGGATCACCCACTGGATCGGGATCGCCATCGGCCGGCTGGCCTGAACCCGCCGCGCCCCCCAGGCCGTTCCCGGACCGATCCGCCCCGGGAGCGGCGATACTGATCCGATGAAGCGTCTCGTCACCGTCACCGGGTCGGGTTCCGCGAGTGCGGCGCCCGACGTCGTCCGGATCACCGTCGCCGTGTATGCCGAACGGCCGGCCGTCGCCGAGGCCCTCGCCGAGGCGACCGACCTCCAGCACGGCGTCCTGGCGGCCGTCCGCGAGCGCGGTCTCACCGGTGCCGACATCGCCTCCACGGGGTCGCGGGTCTACCCGGCATACGATCCGCAGGGTCAGGGCATCACGGGGTACCGAGCCGAACACGCCCTGGTCTTCACCGTGCGCGACGTGGCCGCCGTCGGCCCGGTCGTCTCGGCGATCGCGGCCGCCGCCGGCAACGGGCTGATCGTCAACGACATCTCGTTGTCCATCGCGGACCCGGCTCCGTTGGCCGAACGCGCCCGCGCGGCCGCTTTCGCGGCGGCCGTCACCAAGGCCCGCCAGTATGCCGACCTCGCCGGAGTCGCCCTGGGGTCGGTCGTCTCCCTCGCCGAGGGTGGCGGCGGCGCCGGCCCGTTTCCGGGGCCGAGGATGGCGATGGCCGCGGGGTATGCCGGTGCCAGGGACATGGCGGTCGAACCCGGCGAGCAGAGCGTGGGTGCCGAGCTCACCGTGACCTGGGAACTGACCGTCCCGGACTGACGTGCCGGCCGCGGGAATCGGCAGCGTCGCCACGTCGTTGAACTCGGCATGGCAACGACCGCTTTGACCGCAGCGACCTTCGAATCCACCGTCACCGAGCACGACATTGTGGCGGTGGACTTCTGGGCGGCCTGGTGCGGCCCGTGCCGCCAGTTCGCGCCGATCTTCGAGAAGGCCTCCGAGACCAACCCGGACGTCTTCTTCGGCAAGGTCGACACCGACGCCGAGCAGGACCTGGCCGGCGCCGCGCAGATCACCTCCATCCCGACGCTGATGATCTTCCGCGAAGGGATCTTGCTGTTCAGCCAGCCCGGGGCGCTGCCCGCACCGGCCCTGCAGCAGGTCCTGGACCAGGTCAAGGCCACCGACATGGCCCAGGTCCACGCCGCGATTGCCGAGGCCAAGGCCGCGGCTGACCCCTCACCGGCAGACGCAGCGCGGGCAGCCGCGGCACCGGCCGGGGACGCCTGACCCCTCATGCGCACCCTGCTCAACCTGATCTGGGTCGTCTTCGGCGGTCTGTGGCTGGCGATCCTCTACACCCTGGCCGGGCTGCTCGCGTGCCTGACCGTCGTCGGGATCCCCGTGGGGGTGGCCTGCTTCCGGATCGCGCGCTACACGCTCTGGCCGTTCGGCCGCACCCTCGTCGACACCCCCGGCGCCGGCAGCCCCTCGCTGCTGGCCAATATCGTCTGGGTGCTGCTGGCCGGCTGGTGGCTCGCCCTCGGCCACGTCACCACGGCGATCGCGCAGGCGGTGACGATCATCGGCATACCGCTGGCCATCGCCAACCTCAAACTCGTCCCGGTCTCGCTCTTCCCGTTCGGCAAGACCATCGTCCGGGCCGGCGTCGGCGACTACCGCAGCTACGGACCCGAACTCGTCGGCCCCGGCCGGGTCTGAGACCCCCGCGTGACGGCATACGCGGCCTCGAAGATCGTCCAGGCCTGAACCTGCGTCGACAGTTCGATGGCCGGCAGGCCGGTGTCGGGTACGCCCGGCACCACGGGGAAGGTCAGCACCTGTTCGGCGCCGTGCCGACGGGGTGCGCGGGCCGCCCATAACGCCTCGGCGGTGCCGAGGACCAGTGTCGCCGCCGAATGCCGCACCGCCGGCGCCAGTCGGGTGTCCCCGGCCGCCAGCGCGAGGTAACGTGCCAGGATCCCGGTGAACAGGCCCCCGTCGTGGCCGCCGTGCACGATCAAGACCGACGGCCCGTATGCCGTTGTCGTGCAATGCTTTTCGACTGCGCCGACCAGCTCGGCGGCCCTCGACAGGGACCGGTCGTCGCCGAGTTCCAGCAGGGCGCCCAGGGTCGTGCCCTGGTTGTAGGTGTAGATATCCGGGACCAGTCGACGCGCGCCGCCCGGTTCGATCCGGATGCCGTCTCGGATGAGCCCCGTCTCGGAGTCGAGCAGTTCGGCATACAGCCATTCGATGAGATCGTGAGCTCTGGCGGTCTCGCCGGTTCGGGCGAAGAAGAGTGCGGCCGGTCCGGTGGCGGGGGCGTTCTTGAAGTCGCGGGTCGTGTTCCACCACAGCCCGCCGCCGAGGTCGCTCGTCTGCCCCTGCCGCAGCCGCGCCGCCAGGGTGCCGACCGCGCGACTGGCGATCCGACTCCGGCGTCCGGTCGCCTGCGCCGACAGCTCGCCGAGGCGGTGCGCCGCGAGCGCCAGCCAGGCCATGTCGTCGTAGAACGCGTTGGGGAAGCGGCCGAGGTTGCGGATCGCGACCGAGGTCAGCAGTCGTTCGCCGCGGCGCAGCCACGCGAGCCGATCCGAACCCCGGCTGCGCAGACCCGCGTCCACGACGGCGTCCAGGTAGTGCGCCTGCCACCAGTAGTTCCACGACCAGGGTTCGAGCAGGGTGAGCCGGCCGTCACGGATCAGCTTGGGCCGCGGGTCCGCCACGGCCGCCAGGTGCGTGCCGGGCAGCCCGAACGCCCGCGACCCGAACAGCGTGGACACCGACGACGCCGCCAGCCGCGTCCGCAGCAGCGC
>JBDIAR010000219.1:0-4770 GCA_039812545.1 Dermatophilaceae bacterium
CGGCGCTGCGGGGGCGGGCGTGGCGGGCGCCGGAGCCGCGGGGGCGACGGGCGCCGCAGAACTCGGTGGGGCAGCCGGTGCGGCTGCGGGTGTCGCCGGAGCCGCCGGGGCTGCCGGAGGCGCGGATGCGGCGGCCGGCTTGAGGGTGTCGGGCAGCGTCTCGCGAATTTTGCGGACCACCGGAGGTTCGATGGTCGACGATGCGGACCGGACGAATTCGCCCTGGTCCTTCAGGTGTTGCAGGAGGGCCTTGCTTTCGATTCCGAGCTCTTTGGCGAGCTCATAGACCCGGACCTTGGTGGGCACATTTCTCCTTCACTCGGTCCGGATCGTTCACGTGGTTCCGCACGTGGGTTTGGGTCCGAACCGTGGTTATGGCTGGGGGTTGCTCATCGCTGAGTACTCATCGGGTGCTCATTGCGTTCAAACCGCCTCACGGTCGACATTCGCTTGCTTCTGGGTGGTGCGTACTTCTGGGTGGTGCGTCCTGCTGGGTGTTCTTGTCATGCCGGGTGTTCCTGCTGTCGTTGCACACTGCTGGCACTACTGGGCCGAGCGCTCCAGAAACGTTCGAACCTCGCCGGCGTCCGGCATACCGGACACGCGCAGCGCGCGCCCGAAGGCCCGCCGACGCACCGCGAGGTCGAAACACTCGATCGCCGGGTGCAGCCAGGCGCCACGCCCCGGCAACCGGCCCGCCAGATCGGGGACGAGTCGCACGGTTCCGGGCTGGTCGTCCGGCGCCGCCTCGCCCCGGCCCGTCGGCCTGGGTCGCACATCCCGTCTCGAATCATCGAATCTCGACACAACGATTCTCAACAGGACCGACCGGGCGTCCCGGCGCCGACACCCCACACATGTGCGCACCGGACCCGAACCGGGCGGCGCCGCTGACCCGCGCGTGGCGGGGGCGGGGGCCGCCGGCGTCGTGGCCGGCGCGCGAGTGGCCGCTTGGTCCGGGGGATCAGCACGATCCTCCAGCCGCGCACCACGTGTCGAGGTGTCGGTCGAACGGGGGTTCTGACCGGTCGATCTGGTCAAGTCTACCGGGAATTTTCTATCGGTATGCCGGTGGACCGTCGCCGGGGGGCGTCCCCTGCGTCCCCTGGGTCCCGCCCGCTCCGCCGGGCGGCCCCGCCTGAGCCGAGCGGCCCGCCGGCTCCGACGGGCCCGCGGGAGCGGTGTCGGAGCGGATGTCGATCCGCCAGCCGGTGAGTTTGGCGGCCAGGCGGGCGTTCTGGCCCTCCTTGCCGATGGCGAGGGACTGCTGGTAGTCGGGCACGATCACCCGAGCCGAACGGGCCTTGGCGTCCACGATCTCCACCGACTGAACCCGGGCCGGCGACAGCGCGGCGGCCACGAATTCCGCCGGATCCTCGGAGTAGTCGACGATGTCGATCTTCTCCCCGCGCAACTCGGCCATGACGGCCCGGACCCGCGCGCCCATCGGCCCGATGCAGGCGCCCTTGGCGTTGACCCCGGGGGCCTTGGCGGCGACGGCGATCTTGGTGCGGTGACCGGCTTCGCGGGCGAGCGCGGCGATCTCGACGGTCCCGTCGGCGATCTCGGGCACCTCAAGCTTGAACAGCAGTTTGACCAGGTTCGGGTGGGTCCGCGACAGCCCGATCTGCGGCCCTTTCGGCCCGCGCCGGACGCTGACGACGAAGCAGCGGATCCGGTCGCCGTGGACGTATTTCTCCCCCGGCACCTGTTCGGCTTGCGGCAGCAGCCCCTCGACCGTCCCGAAATCGACGAGCACATTGCGCGGGTCCTGGCTCTGCTGGATGACGCCGGAGACGATGTCGCCCTCGCGTCCGCGGAAGTCGCCGAGGACCGCCTCGTCCTCGATGTCGCGCAGTCGCTGCAGGATCACCTGGCGGGCCGTCGCCGCCGCGATCCGCCCGAACCCGCTCGGGGTGTCGTCGAATTCCGGTCCGGGCTCGCCGCGTTCGGGTCGGGCGCCATCCTCGGTCGGCGGCAGCAACTCGCCGTCCTCGCGGGCCCAGACGACGACGTGTCCGCTCTTGCGGTCGAGTTCGACGCGGGCGTTCTTGTACGACCCGTCGGTGCGCTGGTATGCCAGCAACAGCGCCTGCTCGATGGCCGGGACGATGGCGTCGAGGTTGATGTCGCGTTCTCGTTCCAGCGCGCGCAGCGCTGCGACGTCGATGTCCATCAGTCGTTCTCCTCCTGCAGTCTGCCGGCATCTTCGGTCCCAGCCTCGGCCTGGTCGAGGTCAGCCGTGTCGAGGTCAGCCGTGTCGAGTTCAGCGGTGTCGACGCCGCTGAAGTCCACCTCGACGCGCGCCCTGGTGACCTGGTCCATCGGCACGGTCTCGCGGCGATCGGGCACCTTGGCGGTCCCGGCGACAAGCACGACGAGTTCGGTCGGGGTCGCGGATTGGAGCCGACCGGTGAGCTGCCCCGTCGTGGTCGTCACTTTGACGAGCCGACCGACGTTGCGCCGGAAGTGCCGGAACTCGGTGAGTTTGCGCCCGATCCCCGGCGAACTGACTTCCAGCGTGTATGCCGGTCCGTCGTCGTCGCCGTCGAGCTCGGCGTCGATGATCCGGGTCGCGTCGGCGACCTCGTCGAGGGTCAGGGGCGCGATCCGGCTCGCGGCGTCGTCCTCGGCCAGGTCCAGGCTCGCCAGGTCGCGGTCGACGAGCACCCGCACGACCCGACGCTTGCCCGCGGGGGTGACCGTCACCTCCTCCAGGACCAGGCCCGCCGCCTGCAGCGGCCCGGCCAGGCGTGCGGTGAGGTCGGCCGCCGTCATGGTTCCTGCCATCACCGTCTCCTTTCGTCGGTCGCTGCCGGTCATTCGTCGTGCCACGGGTCGTTCGGCGCATCGTTCGACCTGCACGCTTCGTTCGACATGCACGTCTCGTTCGTCATGCACGCTTCGTTCGACATGCACGTGGCTCCTCACTGTAACCGCGTCCGGACCCCCACCCCTGCGGTCTGCGGTATCCCCGACGAAGTCGGGCGCCGAACCCGGCCTGCGCCCCAGCCGGCCGCGACCATGCCATGATCGCGTCATGACGGAGGCGAGTGGCATACCCCGTCGCTCGGTCGTCTCCTGGTCGCTGTCCGCCGCAGCGCTCGCAACCCTCGCGGCGTGCGGAGTGCGCCTCGACAACATCCCGGCCGTGACGGTCACCGGAACCCGTCCGCCCGCCGTCGACGAGCCCCTCCTGCTGGCGGCGCTGCACCGCTGCCGCGCCCTGGCCGGTGCGGCACGTTCCCTCGGCAACGCCACGGGCACCGAACTCGCCGCCGCGCACGACACGCAGGTCCGCACCCTGCGCGATCGGATCGCCCGACTCGGGGTGCCGGCATCGATCCTCGACGGCCCTCCCCCGCAGGGCGCGGCGGCCGTCGCCCTGGGCCCGCTGGAGGCGCGCGCCCGCGAGCTGGCCGCCGCCACCGCGGCTTCGGGTGCCGATGGGGACAACCGCGGCATCCTCACCGCACTGCTCGTCCAGCAGTCGGTCGCGGCGCAGCGGCTCGGCATACCGGCAGCTCTACCTTCCTCTCCCGACGTCGCAGCCGCCGCTCTGCCCGGCCTGCTCGCGGCACGGTACGCCCTCCAGGTCGCGGCGGCACAGGCCGGCGGGCCCACCCGGACCCGGCTAACGCAGACCCTCGCCACCCTCGGCGAGCTGCGCGCCCGCCTCGCCACGACGGCGGGTGCCGCCGCGCCGGCGCCGGCTCCGGCATACCCTCTCCCCGTCCGCCCGCACGACGATCCGAGCGCCGCGGAACTCGCGACGGCGAGCCTGCGGCGGTTAGCGGACGATGCCTTCGCGCAGGCCGTGACGGCGGGGGTGAGCGGCTCGGGCGAGGTTCTTGCGCAATGGGTTTCGTGGTGTGGCACGGTGGGCGCCCTGGCGGCGACGTGGGGTATGCCGGGGGTCGCCTTCCCCGGGATGAGCGAGGCCGGATGAGCGAGTATGTGCCGGCGGCGTTCGCCGCGCAGGTGGTCGACTTCCCGGCCGAGGGGTACGTGGACGGGGACACGTGGATCGCGGGACTGCCGCGGTTGCTGCGCGACCTGCTGGCCGAGTGGGACCTGACGGTGACCGGGACGGCGCGGTGGGGCTATACCGCGCTCGTGCTGCCGGTGTCCTGGCCGCACGGTGGCGGGGTGCTCAAGGTGAGCTTCCCGAGTACCGAATCGGACACCGAGCATCTGGCGTTGCGGCTGTGGGACGGGCGCGGCGCCGTGCGATTACTGCGGGCCGACCCGCACCGCCAGGCGCTGCTGCTGGAACCGTTGTCCGGCCCGGATCTGGGCGGTGTCGAGATCGACGAGGCGTGCGCAGTCGTCGGCGACCTGTTCCGGCTATTGGCGGTTCGAGCGACGCCGCAGTTCCACCGGCTGTCCGATCGGTGTGCGGTCCTCGCTGAGGACCTTGATGCCGGGCGGGAGACGGTGCCCCGTCGGTTCGTCGAACAGGCGCGGGGCTTGCTGCGGGATCTGTCCCAAGCGCCGGAGTTGGACGACCTGGTCATCCACACCGACTTGCACTACGCGAACGTGCTCGCCGGCACGCGGCTGCCCTGGCTGGCCATCGACCCCAAACCGTTGGCCGGAGAACAGGCCTACGAGATCGCGCCGCTGCTGTGGAACCGTCCGGCCGAACTGGGCACCGGCACCAGCGTGCGGGGACTGTTACGCCGTCGCCTCGACATCGTCTGCGACCGCGCCGGGGTGGACGAACAGCGCGCCCGCGCGTGGACCATCGTGCGTTCCGTTTCGTATGCC
>JBDIAR010000220.1:0-4584 GCA_039812545.1 Dermatophilaceae bacterium
GAACTCGCCCGGGTCTGCGTCGAGCGCGAGCCGAGCAGCTACGCCGAATCCTTCGAAGTGGCGGCCGAACTCGGCGCGCGCTGCGTGATCTCCAGCATCTGGGTGCCCGACCGGGATTACTACCTGGGCAAGTTCGAGGAGGTCTGTCAGGTCGCCGACCGGTATGGCCTTTTCGTCGGGCTGGAGTATGTCCCGATCGCGACCGTCAACACCCTGCCGCTGGCCGTCGACGTGCTACGGACCGTCGCAGCCCCGAACGCCGGTCTCATGCTGGACATGTACCACGCGAACTGGGCACACACGGATCCGAGCGCCCTGGACGAACTGCCCAGAGAGTGGTTCCGATTCGCCCAGATCTGCGGCGCCACGACGACCATCCCCGACGACATCGAGGAGGTCCGCCACGAACTGCGTGAGGACCGGCTCTATGTCAGCGAGGGCGACGTCGACGTCCGTACCCTGCTCGATCGGCTGCCGCCCATGGTGTATGCCGTCGAACTGCCCAATCTGCACCGGGCCGCCGAACTTGGGCCGGTGGAGTTCGCCCGCCGCTGCCTCACGGACGCCATGTCCTTCCTCACCCCCTCGAAGGTGTCGTCATGACGACGACAGCAGTGACGCACGCCCTCGGTCTGGTGGGACAGGGGATCCAGAAGTCTCTCAGCCCGGCCATGCACGAGCAGGAGGGCAGAGCTCAGGGGATGTCGGTGACGTATCGCATCGTCGATGCCGACGTCAGCGACTTCGGAGCCGAGGACCTGGGTTCGGTCGTCCACTGGGCCAAGGCGTTCGGGCTCAGCGGCTTCAACGTCACCCACCCGTTCAAGAAGGCCGTGATCCCCTTTCTCGACGGCCTGGCCGACGAGGCGGCGATCCTCGGCGCGGTCAACACCGTCGTCATCCGAGACGGCTTGTCCACGGGCTACAACACCGACTGGTGCGGTTTCGCCCGTCCGCTGGCCGAGCGCCACCCCGAGGCAGTGCGCGACACCGTCCTCCTCATCGGGGCCGGCGGGGCTGGTACGGCGCTGGCATACGCCCTGCTCGACCTCGGGTCCAGTCACGTGACGATCAACGACGTCATCCAGGAACGTAGCGCTGCCCTGGTCGCCCAGATGGGCGAACACTTCGGCGCCGACCGGGTCTCCGTCGCCGCCGATGTCGCCACGGCACTACGTGACGTTCAGGGGCTGGTCCACGCCACCCCCAACGGGATGACCTCTCACCCGGGGTGCGTCGTGGAACAGGACTGGCTGCATCCCGAGCAGTGGGTTTACGACATCGTCTACTTCCCCATCGAAACCGAGCTTCTCCGCCGGGCGAGCGCGGTCGGCTGCCGCACCCTGGACGGCGGAGGAATGGCCGCCGAGCAGGCGGCCGAGGCGTTCGCCTACTTCACCGGGATTCGCCCGGATGCACGTCGCATGCAGGCACACCTGCGCTCACTGGTCGCCACCCGCTGACGCCCAAACCAGGCGCCCACGCGGTGATCCCGCAGGGCTTCAACAACGACACCGTGACGGCCATCCGTGGCCAGGCAACGAAAGGACACCGATGTCCGCCACCCAAACCCATCAGGGACAGTCGAAGAAGGCCGCCGCCAGCGGCTGGATCGGCAGCGCCCTGGAGTACTACGACTTCTTCATCTACACCCAGGCCGCAGCCCTGGTCTTCCCGACGATCTTCTTCCCCAAGGACGACCCCAAGATGGGCATCATCGGGGCGCTCGGGACGTATGCCGTGGGGTATCTCTTCCGTCCGATCGGCGCCTTCGTACTCGGCTCGTGGGGTGACCGGCACGGTCGCAAGAACGTCCTCGTGCTCTGCATGCTCGTCATGGGGGTATGTACGTTCCTCATCGCCTTGCTGCCGACGTACCAGCAGGTCGGCTTCCTGGCCCCCTCACTTCTCATGGCGCTGCGCATCATCCAGGGCTTCGTGGTCGCCGGCGAGATCTCCGGCGCCTCCTCGATGATCCTGGAGCACTCTCCGTTCGGACGCCGAGGTTTCTTCGGTAGCTTCACCCTTCAGGGCACCCAGTTCGGACAGATCCTCGCCGCTGCGATCTTCCTGCCCATGGCGCACTATCTGAGCAAGGATGCCTTCGAGTCGTGGGGCTGGCGGATTCCGTTCCTGCTCAGCGTCGTCGTCGTCATCGCCGGCTACATCATCCGGCGCCGGGTCGATGAGACCCCGGAGTTCGAGAAAGAAGCCGCCGAGGGCAATATCGAGAAGTCGCCCATCGCCGAGGTCTTCAGGGACAGCCGCGGCGTCGTATTCCGGGTGTTCTGCATCCAGTTGTTCAACATCATCGCGGTCACGACGGCGGTCTTCGGCGCGACGTTCGCCACCAACAAGTCGTACGGCATCAACATGAGCGCCGACGTCTACCTGTGGATCCCCATCCTCGGGAACATCACGGCCGTCCTGGTGATCCCCTTCGTCGGCAACCTGTCCGACAAGATCGGCCGGCGCCCGCCCATCCTCTTCGCCACAGCGGTCTGCGGCCTGATGTCCTTCGCCTACCTATGGGCCGTCAGCCAGAAGAACGTCGCCCTGGCCATCTTCTTCTCGATCCTCATGTGGGGTGCCTGCTACCAGGGACAGAACGCCGTCTACCCCGCCTTCTACCCCGAGCAGTTCCCGACCAAGACCCGGGTCACCGGCATGGCCATCGCCCACAACTTCGGCACGGCCGCCAGCTCCGCCATGGCGATCGTCTTCGCCGCGGTCGCGCCGGGCGGCAGCAATGTGGTTCTCATCGTCGGCGGCCTGACCTTCCTCATCTGCATGATCTCGTTCACCGCGACGTGGTTCTCGCCGGAGACGTACCGGATGCGCCGCGAGGATCTCGGTGTCCCGGGCGCGCAGATGATGGACAAGGCCGAATACGACCGGCTGCGCGAGCAGTCCATCGCCGAGGCCCGAGCCGCCCGAGCGGCCTGAACCGATCCGTCAAAGAAGGAGATTCGCGTGCGATCCACAGTCAATCCCGTCGTGGGCATGGTCGTCGGTGCCCTGCTCGTCCTGGGCGGGCTATACATGCGCTCCCAGCCAGGGGATACGGCCGGTTTCATGGGCCTGCTGTTCCTCGTGGTGGGGGCCCTGGGGATCGTCGCGAATCTCCTGCTCTGGCGCGGCAATCGGCACTGACCACCAGGGAGCTGCTGACGGCCGACCTCGAACGGCATACCCAGCGAACGGCATACAACTAGAGAAGAAGTGAGTGCACCATGGTAGGATTCCGCCTGAGCAGTGAGCAGAAACTACTCGTCGAAACCGTCCGCAAGTTCGTCTACCAGGAGTTGCTGCCCCTGGAGGACGGCATCGAGGAGACCGGCGAACTGGCCCCCGACCTGGCTCGTCAGGTCTTCGAGAAGTCGCGAGAGCTGGGCTTCTACGCCACGAACGTGCCGGAGGAGTACGGTGGCGGCGGCCTGACGGCATTCGAGACGATGCTCGTCGAGGAGCAGTTCGGCCACGCGAAGGACATTCTCATCCGGCGCGCGTTCGGCAATGTCTACGAGTCGCTGCTGGCGGGGACCGAGGAGCAGAAGCAACGTTGGCTCGTGCCGGCGACGGCCGGCGAGCGCACCTGCTCCATCGCCATTACCGAGCCGGGCGCCGGCTCCGACGCGGCGGGGATCTCGACGCACGCCGAACGTGACGGCGACGACTGGGTCCTCAACGGCTACAAGTACTTCGTCAGCGACGGGGTCTACTCCGACTTCTTCCTCGTGTCTGCCGTGACCAGCCCCGAGAATCGCCCACGCCATATCTCGATGTTCATCGTCGACAAGGACCTGCCAGGCGTCACGGTCGGGACGGACACCAAGATGATGGGCCTGACGGGCTCATCGCACGTCGAGTTGTACTTCGACAATGTGCGGTTGGCCGCGGACACGCTGCTCGGCGGCGAGGGCCAGGGGCTGCGCCTCGCGCTCAACACGCTCGGCCGGGTCCGGCTCGCCCAGGTGGGGGCGCGGGCCATCGGTAAGGCGTGCCGGTTGCTCACCCTGGCCAACGAGTACGCCCAACAGCGGGAGCAGTTCGGTCAACCGATCGCGAACTTTCAGATGATCCAGGCGATGCTGGCGGACAGCGCGATCGAGATCAACCGCTCCCGGTTGCTGTTGTGGCGGGCCGCTCAGGCCATCGACGACGGCGACGAGACGGCCTGGCGCAACCTCATCTCCATGGTCAAGGTCGACGCCGCCGAAACTCTCGGCCGGGTCGCCGACCGCGCGGTACAGATCTTCGGCGGGATCGGGTACACCCACGGCTTCGTCGTCGAAAGGCTCTACCGGGATGCTCGGATCTACCGGATCTTCGACGGCACGTCGGAGATCCACCGCACCGTCGTTGCGGGCGGGCTGCGCCGCACCGGAGCACCGGTCTACGACATCGGCGCCTGAGTCCGTCGGCCACGCTGCCTCACTGCTGCTGCGAACTCGGAGTGCGCAGCCAGGCCAGCACCATCTCGGTCAACGAGACGATCGCGCGCTCGCGTTGCTCGTCCGTGGCGATGTCCACTCCGAAGGTCGCCTCGATCGTCCCCACATTGGTCACCCGGTAGAGCGCGAG
>JBDIAR010000221.1:0-4570 GCA_039812545.1 Dermatophilaceae bacterium
CCCACCGGAGGCGGCCAAGGAGCCACGTCAATCACCCTCCATCCCTGACACGCCGCCATCACGATGACGAGGAGCGTCAGAACAACCAGCCGGCGAGGACACCGGTTCGCGAACACCGTCAGCGGCCCCCCATCTCCTCCACAGGCCTCCCCAACCCCTCTATAGACGAACAGCATCCTCTTCCTAGACGAGCGCGACCGTTTCCGTAAGGCGGCTCGCGCCAACAGGCCGTTCCTCGTGACGAGCGGAACCCCGGCGACCTCGGCCGGCGCCACCGGGTGAAAGCCTCCAGGCGATCACGCACTCTCCTCCCCGAGCGCACCGTCGCATACCCGATTAGGCTGGACGGGTGCCCGATATCGACACCCTGCTGCGCGACCTGGCGGGCCGGGAGGCCACCAGTCCCCGGATCACGTGGTATGACGACACCACCGGGCCCACAGCGGGGGAACGGGTGGAACTGTCCGGCAAGGTGTTGGTCAACTGGGTCGCCAAGGCGGCGAACCTCCTCCAAGACGAGTTCGACGCCGGACCCGGGACCCTCGTCGGCATCGTGATGGCGCCCTCGTGGCGGGCGGTCTACTGGGCTCTGGGCGCCTGGGCGGTCGGTGCCGCCGTCGTCACCGGCGGTGGCGCGGGCGACTGCGATGTCGTGGTCACCGACGAGGCGGCGGTCGCCGCCGGATCGGCCAATGCGGTCCTCGTGACGCGCGCGGCCCTGGCCCGGTCCCACCCCGACGAGGCCGCCGCCCCCGGCGCGATCGTCGAGGCCCGCGAACTAGCCAGTCACCCGGACGTGTTCATCGCCCTGAACACCCCCGGACCGCAGGACCTGGCGTGGCTGGACCGCAAGGGCGACGGCCGCGTGCAACGCACCAGCTTCGCCGAACTCCTCGCCGCCGACGCCAAGGACCGCAAGGACCCCAAGGACCCCAAGGACTCCACGGACCCCAAGGACTCCCCGGACCCGAAGGACGCCAAGGACGGCCGGGCCCAGCGGGTGGCCATCCGAGCCGGTCGCCTGGCAAAGGTCCTGCGGATCACGCTGACCACGCTCGCCGCGGGCGGCTCGGTCGTGGTTTTCGACGGCGCACCGACCTCCGCCGACCGGACCACCCACGCCGCCCGCCTGGCCGCCGAACGGGTGACCGTCGACCGCACCTGAGCCGGACACCCGTCGCGCCGTCAGCAGGTCCTCGGGGCGGGTCGGCTAGTCTACGAGGCGACCGATCCGCCCCCGCCCTGAGCCCGGAGTACCCCTGTGACCGTCGAGACCAGGCGCGACGACGTCTGGCTGGTCGTGCCGCTCTACAACGAGGCCTCCATCATCGAAGACGTGGTGCGCGCCGCCCGGGCGCGATTCCCCAAGGTGGTCTGCGTCGACGACGGCTCCACGGACGGCTCCGCGGACCTGGCCGAGGCGGCCGGGGCATACGTGGTCCGGCACCCGGTGAACCTGGGGCAGGGCGCGGCGCTGCAGACCGGGTTCGAATACGCCGTGGCCGACCCCGAGATGCGCTACGTGGTCACCTACGACGCCGACGGTCAGCACCAACTCGACGACGTCGAGGCGATGCTGGACCGGATCCGCCGCGACGACCTCCAAGTGGTCTTCGGCTCGCGCTTCCTCGACCTGCGCACCGCACCGGGCGTCCTGCGACGGTTCGTCCTGCGGCTGGCTGTCCGCTACACCAACCTGACGACCCGCACCAAGCTCACCGACGCGCACAACGGACTGCGCGTCCTGCGCCGCGACGTCGTCGAACGCCTCGACCTGCAGCAGAACCGGATGGCGCACGCCTCCGAACTCGTCGCCCAGATCGCGAGCCTGCGCATCGACGGACGACCCGTCTCGTATGCCGAGGAGCCCGTTCACATCCTGTACACCGAGTACTCCGCCGGTAAGGGCCAGTCGGCGTGGAACTCGGTCAATATCCTCGTCGAACTGATCTTCCGGTGAGGGGCGCCCGTTCGTGAGACTGGCCCAGGTCCTGCTCATCGCCGGGGTGATCTTGATCACCTGGCGCTTCCTCGCCGTGCCCGGCGCCCGCACCCAGGCGATTCGCCGCCTCGGGATGCTTTTCCTCGCCCTGTTCGCGATCGTCACCGTGCTGCTCCCGGACTCGTTGACCGAGGTCGCCAAACTGGTCGGCATCGGCCGCGGCACCGACTTGGTCCTGTATGCCCTCGTCGTGGCGTTCGTGTCGTTCGCCGCCACCACGTATCGTCGATTCCGGGAGATGGAGTTGCGGTACACCCGGCTCGCGCGTCGCCTCGCCCTGGACGAGGCCCGCCGACCGGGCACGACGGGGAGCCGGCGGGTTCCGGCGCGGGAGCACGACACCGCACCCGACGCAGGCCCCGAAACGGTCCCGGAACCGGACGAGAACACGAAGGACGCACGCGATGAGTTCAGGTGAGCAGCACCGACGCGGGGGCGCCTCATCCGACGACCCGGCATACGACCTCGACGAGGGCTTCGTGGTGGATACCCGCCAGACCCGGCGCGAGACCGAACCCGTGCGCGCGATCCCCCAGACCCGACCGGCCGCCTCCCCCGCACGTCAAGGCGACCAACCCTCCGCTCGTCCGTCGGGAGGGGCCACCCGCACCCTGCCCAGCGGCGACCCCCGCGGCGGGCAGCCGACCCCGCACGCGGCACCCGCCGCACCGAAACCGCGCGATCCCCGCCCGCCGGTGTCGGCTCGGGTACGACGCCGCCGGATCCTGCTCGCGCTTGTGGTGGCGGTGATCGCCTGGCTGGTGTTCCTCATCTTCACCCCGCTCAACGCCTGGAGTTCCATCGGTCGGGTGGACGCCGTCCCCGCCGGCGACCGGCCGGCACCCGGCAAGGGCGCGAACTACCTGCTCGTGGGTTCCGACAGCCGGGCGGGCCTGACCGATGAGCAGGCCGGCGAGCTGTCCACCGGCACCGCCTCGGAGGATCCCGGTCAGCGCACCGACTCGATGATGCTCATGCACGTGCCCGACGGCGGCGGCCAGGCCGCCCTGATCTCGATCCCCCGGGACAGCTACGTCCCAATCGCGGGCCACGGCAAGTCGAAGATCAACGCGGCATACGCCTGGGGTGGACCCAAACTGCTGGTGGACACGGTCGAACAGGCGACCGGGCTGCGGATCGACGGCTACGTGGAGATCGGGTTCGGCGGGTTCGCCTCCGTGGTCGACTCGTTGGGCGGGGTCGACATCTGTGTGCCGTTCAACATGAACGACCCGCTCGCCGGGATCAACCTGAAGAAGGGCTGCCAGAGCCTGGACGGCAAGAACGCCCTGGGGTTCGTGCGCGCGCGGTACTCCGACCCGCGCGGCGACATCGGCCGCGCCGAGCGCCAGCGGATGTTCCTGTCGGCGATCATGAAGAAGGCCGCGGCGCCGGGGACCGTGCTGCTGCCGTGGCAGTACTGGGGATTCACCCACGCCGTCGCGGCCGGCCTGCGGATGGACGAGGGCATGTCCCCGAGCCAGGCCAAGGACGTCTTCCTCACGATGAAGTCGATCTCGGGCGACAACGGGATCTCGATGGTCGTCCCGATCGCCGACGCCGGTTATCGGACCTCCTCCGGCATCGCGGTCAAATGGGACACCACCAAGGCGCTGGAACTCTTCCACGCGCTGCGCGACGACCAGCCGCTGACCGCCTCATGAGCCGGGCGCGCCCGACGATCACGCCGCGCCGACTCCGGGGGGCCCCAGGAGAGACGGAGGCCCGGGCGGCCCTCGCGATCGGTGTCGTCACCTACAACCGGTCCGGCTACCTGCGCGACCTACTGCACAGCGCCACCGCCTTGCAGACCCCGCCTCGCTGGATCGTCGTCGTCGACAATGCGAGCACCGACGACACGCCGGCGGTCCTGGCCGAGGCCGCCGCGTGGTTCCCCGAGGGGGTGCTGCAGGTCCGGCGCCTGGACACCAATACCGGTGGCTCCGGCGGCTTTTCGCAGGCCACCCGGGCGGCTCTCGAACTCGGCGCGCACTGGGTCTGGCTGATGGACGACGACGTCGAGATCCTGCCCGAGGCCTTGGACCGGTTCCGGCCCTGGATGGAACGCTTCTGGTGCCTGCACGGTCGCCGGTACGACTTCGACGGGTCGCCGTTCTACTGGCAGGCCCGGATCAACGACCGGCTCGGCATACCACTGCCCTACTCCGTCAAGGACTTCGACGAGGGCGGGTATGCCGTGACGAACTCCGGAACCTTCGAGGGGATGCTCGTGCACGCCGAGGTGGTGCGCCGCATCGGGCTGCCCGACCCGCGATTCTTCATCACCTGGGACGACGCCGTGTATGCCTGGCTGTCCTCGCAGTACTGCGACGTCGCCTATGTCGATGCCTTTGTCCTGCAACGCAAGCGGGAGCAGCGCCAGATCGACCTGGGGTTCCGGCATTTCAACGACGCCAGCCCGCTCTATCGGCGGCACGTCATGCGGAACCGGGCGTACGTCGCGAAGTACTTCCAGGCATACGGAAAACTCGACCGGGTCGGCTTTGCGACCGGCACAGCGCTGACGCTGGCCAAGGAACTGTTCCGCCTGGTCGCCGTGGAACGCAC
>JBDIAR010000222.1:0-4504 GCA_039812545.1 Dermatophilaceae bacterium
CGTCAGCCGTAGGTGTCCCGGGGGCCGCGGCTGCCGGGAGCGCGTCGCTTGCCGCGGCTCCAGGACGGAGCGCCGGGGCCGACGATTCGCAGTTCGTCGACGACGCCGGCCCCCACCTCGTCCGCGATCCGGCCGAGCAGCTGAGAACGCAGGAACCCCAACTGGGTCGCCCACGCACTCGAACCCGCCCGCACCGTCAGCACCCCGTCGGTGAACGAGGTCGGCGTGGCGTGCTCGGCGACCTGCGGCCCGACGATCTGCGCCCACCGCCCCATCACGGCTCCCGCCGATACGTCCGTATGCCAGCCCCGTTCGGCCAACAGCGCCTCGACCTGCTCCCCGAGCAGCGCCGGATCCCGTCCGGCCGCACCGGGACCAGCGGCCCCCGGCATACCCGCCCCGCCTCGACCGGATCGGCCCCTGGCGGCCTTGCTGCCCGGCCGCAAACCCTTGGCGCGCGCCGCCCGACGAGCCCGGGCCAACGCCGCTGCCGCCATCTCCTCGACGCTCGGCTCGTCGCCCGCCTCGTCGCCCACCTCGCTCGGCATTGGTGCGACACCATCGGGATGCGCCCCGTCCGCAGGTCGGGCGCGTTCGTCAGGACACACGGCATACCTCCCCCGGGGTGACGGCGTACGACACCGCGCGTTGGGCGAGCAGCTCGGGCACGTCGGCCGGCACGGCTGCGGTGACGATGACCTGTTCGCAGTCGGCCACGAGTTCGGCCAGCCGCTCCCGGCGCTGGACGTCGAGTTCGGCGAACACGTCGTCCAGCACGAGCACCGGGTCGTCGCCGAGGTCACGACGCAGGAGTTCGTATGCCGCCAGGCGCAGTCCCAGCGCCAGCGACCAGGATTCGCCGTGACTGGCATACCCCTTGGCGGGAAGTTCGCCCAACGAGAGGAGCACGTCGTCGCGGTGCGGGCCGGCCAGGGTGATCCCGCGTTCGAACTCCTGGTCGCGCAGCCGGGTGAGGGTTGCGGCGAGTTCGGCCTCCAGCGCGCTCGCCTCGGGCACCTCACCGGCGCCGATCCGCGCGGCCGACTCCTCCCCCAGCGACGACCGATAACTCATCACCGCGGCACCGGCACTAGAGCTGACCTGCGCGTACGCGGCGGCCAGCAGCGGCGCCAGATCGCGCAACAGCCGCAGCCGGGCATAGAGCAATTGGGCCCCGACCCCCGCGAGTTGGGCATCCCACACGTCGAGGGTATGCGTGGCCGACTCACGCGCGGCGCTCACCTCGGGGTCGTCACCGCGGACCGGCCGGGTGGAGCGGCGCCGACCGGACCAGATCGGGCGGGCCGACTTCAGCAGGGCGTTGCGCTGTTTGAGGATTCGCTCGTACTCCGAACGCACGGCGGCCCATCGGGGTTGCCGCTGGACGAGCAGGTCGTCGAGGAAGCGCCGGCGTTCGCCGGGGTCGCCCTTGACGAGGGCGAGGTCCTCGGGCGCGAAGAGGACCGTCCGCACCGTGCCGAGGATCTCCCGCGGGCGAGGTACGGGCGACCGGTTGAGCCGGGCCCGGTTGGCGCGACCGGGGTTGAGTTCGAGGTCGATCAGCGACTCGCGGCCGTCCCGGACCACGGCGAGCGAGATGGTCGCCCGAGCCGCACCGAAGCGGACCAGCGGCTGATCCGTGGCGACCCGATGCGAACCCAACGTGGCGGCATACCCGATCGCCTCGACGACATTGGTCTTGCCCTGACCGTTCAGGCCGATGAGGGTCGTCGTGCCCGGGCCGAACTCGACCTCCGCGGCGGGGTAGCTGCGGAAGTCGGTGAGGGTCAGCTGACGGACATACATGACGGGATCAGGGTACGCAGCCGTCGGGTCGCCGGCCCGCGGGTACGAGGCAGGCGACGGGACGTCAGTGGCCGGGACTTCAGTGGCCGGGGATTCAGTGGGTGTCGCCCGTGCCGCTGGACGGACCGGCACTGGTGATGTCCTCCGCCTTCGCCGCCGCGTCCGGCGCGGGGCGGTCGGCGACCTGGTGGAGTTCCTGCCCATGCCGCAGGTCGCGCTCGCGCAGCGCCTCCCCCTCGGCCGGCGTCATCACCTGGTGCCCGCCGAACTGGCCGCGCAGCGCCGCGACGGCCCGCATGGTCGGGGATTCCTCCTGGCGGGAGGCGAACCGGGCGAACAACGCCGCGGAGATCACCGGCATCGGGACCGCGTTGGCGATCGCCTCCTCGACGGTCCAGCGGCCCTCACCGGAGTCGACGGTGTACCCGGACACGTCGGCCAGGTGCGGATCCTCCTCAAGCGCCTTGACCATCAGGTCGAGCAGCCACGACCGGACCACCGTGCCGCGGCTCCACGCCTTGAAGGCTCCGGCGACATTGGTGACGATCTCCTTGGCCTCCAGCAGCTCGTACCCCTCGGCGTATGCCGCCATCAGACCGTATTCGATGCCGTTGTGGACCATCTTGGCGTAGTGCCCGGCGCCGACCGCGCCGGCGTGGCAGAAGCCCTCGTCGCGCGGGCCTTCGGGTCGCAGCGCGTCGAAAACCGGCATGACCCGTTCGACGAGGTCGTCCGGGCCGCCGACCATCAGGCCGTACCCGTTCTTCAGTCCCCAGATCCCGCCGGAGACCCCGCAGTCGAGGTACCCGATCCCCTTGGCGGCGCAGATGTCGTTGTGCGCGAAGTCATCGGTGAAGCGGGAGTTGCCGCCGTCGATGATCAGGTCACCGGGCGCGAGCTTCTCGGACAGCTCCTGCACGGCCGCCGTGGTGATCTCCCCGGCCGGCAGCATCAGCCACACGGTGCGCGGGGTGGCCAGGCGCGCGATGAGGTCGTCGAGCGAGGTGGCGTCGGAGACGTCCGGTCGCCGGTCGTAGCCGATGATGTCGTGGCCGGCCTGGCGCAGCCGGTCGCGCATATTGCCACCCATCTTGCCCAGCCCGACCAGACCCATCTGCATGGCGCGCTCCTTCACAGGGTTGACCCGATTGCGTACGTCGATTGCTCGGTTACGTGGTACCAGAGGTTCGTTGCGTGGGGAACTCGGCTCACGGCATACCGGGAACGGGACGCGTCAGGACGCGAAGCGCACCGGCATCAGCACATAACGATAGGACTGGTCGGCGTCGCCCTCGGCCTCCGCCTGCCCGGAGAGTACCGCCGGACGGCTCGGCTGGGTGAAGGAGAGCCGGGCGTATGCCGTTCCGAGCGCGTGCAGACCGTCCAGCAGGAACTGCGGGTTGAAGGCGATGTCGATGTCCGGGCCGGTCAGCGTCGCCTCGACCGCTTCAGAGGCCTGGGCGTCCTCGCCGGTGCCGGCCTCGATGGTGACCTGGCCGTCGGTGAAACCGAGCCGGACGGGGGTGTTGCGGTCCGCGACGAGGGCGACCCGACGCACGGCCTCTTCGAGGGCCGCGGTGGCGATGACCGCCTCGCTTTCGTGGGAGCTGGGGAAGATCGAGGTGACCTTGGGGTATTCGCCGTCGAGCAGTCGGGTCGTCGCCCGTCGCTGCCCGGCCTCGAAACCGACCAGCCCGTCGCCGCCGGCGCGGTCACCGAGGGCGAGTTCGATGGTGCCGGCGGCTCCCAGGGCCTTGGCGGTGTCGGAGAGCGTGCGGGCCGGGATGAGCGCCTCGTGGCTGACTCCCGGGCCGGCCGGGGTCCAGGTCAGTTCGCGCATCGCGAGGCGATACCGGTCGGTCGCCAGGAAGGTGATCCGCTCGCCGTCGACGAGCATCCGGACCCCGGTGAGGATCGGCAGGGTGTCGCCCTTGTCGGCGGCGATCGCCACCTGGGAGACCGCCTGGGTGAACACATCGCCGGCGACGGTGCCGCTGGGTTCGGGGGAGGCCGGCAGCGCCGGGTAGTCGTTGACCGGCATGAGCAGCAGCGAGAACCGGGACGAACCGCAGGTCACCGACACCTTGCTGCCCTCGGTCACCACGTCGACCGGTTTGGCCGGCAGGTTGCGGGAGATGTCGGACAGCAGCCGGCCGAGGACCAGGGCGGTGCCGCCCTCCTCGACCTCGGCGGGAACGGTGATCCGGGCGGACAACTCGTAGTCGAACGCCGACAGCGTCAAGCTGCCCTCGGCATCGGCCTCCACCAACACGCCGGCCAGCACCGGGACCGGCGGACGAGCCGGCAGCCCGCGCGCCACCCACCCGACGGCCTCAGCCAACACGTCGCGTTCGACCCGGAACTTCACCGTTACTCCTCACCGATTCCACCGACAACCCCGGGCGCCCGTCGGAACGGAGTGCCGCACCGACGCGAGCGGGGAATTGAACACTAGCCGCTGACCGGCCCGCGCACCACGCAATGGGGAGCTGACCTATGGCGGAGACCTTCCGGGGCCCAATTTCGCCCGATCGGGCGAAATTGGGGGGTCGGACGGTGGTTCCGGCCACGAAAATCGCCCAATCGGGCGATTTTGGTGGAGCAACCGAAGCAGCCGGGGGTCGTATGCCGGATGCCGAACATTTGCGCCCGCGTTGCCGAATCGCGGGACCGGTGTCGCCGTCCGGTCACCTGACCC
>JBDIAR010000223.1:0-4501 GCA_039812545.1 Dermatophilaceae bacterium
ACCAGATCCAGTCGATGCCGACGATCCCGGGGCCGAATTCGTTGACCTCGAAGGTGACTCGGTTGTTGCGGTCCACCCACAGGGTCGTGTCGTACTCGTCCCGCCGGGACGTGACCACCCCGTACACCTCGCTGGGAACGGCTCGGGGATGGAACCGCACCTCCATCTCCAGGTGGCAGCCGGTATCTCGCACGGCCCGGCGATGTTGGTGCGACAGGGCCCAGGTGGGCACCGTGCGGACGGCGAACTCCACCCGGGCGCGTTCCCCCATGGCCAGGGGGGCGGGAAGGATCATTTCCGCGACGAGCATCCCCAGGGCCGCATCCCGGTGGGACCGTCCGGTCGCGCACCCGCGGGTGAGCGAGATGACCGGCGCCTCGTTCGCCGCCTCGTCCATCACGTACATGACCGGGAAGCGCCGGGCGCCGTCGCGCACTGCTTCGAAGTCGATCACCTGGTGTTGTTCGGCCCCGTGACAGTGCTCGTCGACGGTCAGCACGTGGCGCGCCCACACGAGCCGCAGTTCCGGTTGGCGCAGGCCGAACAGCCCCAAGACACGCCGGATCTCACTGCCGCGCGGCATGAAGGTCCCGTCGTCGATCTCCGCCGCGACCGATCGCTGCCGGGAAACGGGAGCGACGAGATGCCGGATGAGTTCGCCCTCGGCACGGCCGAGAATGCGTTCGATCTCCACGATCATCCGCAGATCCTGCGGTCCGGACGGCAGCGAGCGGCCGGCGACCCAGTCGGGCACGTGCGCGACATGGTCGGCCGGGGCCCGGCCGACCAATTGGGCCAGGAGGTCCTCGCCACCGAGGCCGGCCACCCGCAGGGCGTTGCGCAGGGCGCCGAAAAAGATCCGGCCCTCCGGCGTCGTGGGCAACCTCGACCTCCTCTCGTCGGGGCTCCGATAGGGGCGACCACGAGGGCACGACAGCCAGGCCGTGAGGACGCCCACCCATCCCCGAACCGCTGACGAGTTCCCCAATCGGGCCTGCCGGACCCCCGGAAGACCGCCCAAAACTCGTAAACCGGACCAAGCATAGTCGGCTCCGACCAGCCGTTGCGCAATAGCCCCCGGCAACCGACGGCGCCGTCTCGTTCTCACCGGACCCCCTCGACAGGACCCGGGTGGACGGGGTAAACCTGGGGGAACGTGCTCCGGGGTCGGTGAAAACCCGAACCGGCGGTGAAAGCCCGCGACCCGGTCGTGCGCTCCGTCAGCCAGACGGATCGGGCGATCGGTTGACTCGGTGGAATTCCGAGGCCGACGGTGAAAGTCCGGATGGGAGGTAGCACGTGCGGCGGCATCCCCGCCGTCATCGGTCCGCTGCGGCATGCCTGCCGGGCGGGTCCGTTGATCGGTCGGTTCGGTGCCGTACGCCGCGTCGTGATGCTGCGTCGTGACGCGACGTGACCGTATGCCGGTGCAGTTCGTCTGTCCGCGCCGCGGGTATGCCTTTTCCTCGGGCTGCCCGTCGGGTGGGTGGGTCGGACCTGCCGGCTGTCGGTCGGGTCGGTGATCGGCGCGCGGTCCCGTCGTCCCCGGAGTGCCCAGGTAACGGCATCCGGGAGAACTGATGGTCGATGAGCACGACGCCACCGAGAGCGACGACGAATTCCTCGGCCGCGCCGTCGAACTGGCCGCGCTCGGACCCGAGGGCGACCCCAATCCGCGGGTCGGCGCCGTCATCGTCGACGCCGCGGGCCAGGTCGTCGGGGAGGGTTACCACCGGGGCGCCGGCACGGCGCACGCCGAGGTGGTGGCGCTGGCGGCGGCCGGGTCGCGCGCCCGGGGGGCGACGGCATACGTGAGCTTGGAGCCGTGCGCACACACCGGCCGGACGGGTCCGTGCGCGACCGCGCTGGTGGCCGCCGGGATCGTTCGCGTGGTCTACGGGCAGCCCGACCCGAACCCGGTCGCGGGCGGCGGGGCCCGGCTGCTCGCCGCTGCCGGGGTGACGGTCAGGGCCTCACCCCGCGGCGAGCTCGCCGCCGGCCTCAACCGGGAATGGTCGGTCGCGGTCCGCCGGGGGTGGCCGTTCGTGACGTGGAAGTTCGCGGCGACCCTCGACGGTCGCAGCGCCGCCCCCGACGGTTCGAGCCAGTGGATCACCGGGGCCGCCGCCCGGGCCGACGTCCAACGGCTGCGAGCGCGCTGCGGTGCGATCGTCGTCGGCACCGGCACCGTGCTCGCCGACGATCCGTGGCTCACGGTCCGCGACCGGTCCGGTCGACTCGCGCAGCGCCAGCCGATCCGGGCGGTCTTCGGTCGGCGCGAGCTGCCCGCGAGTGCCCGCGTGTTCGACGCGGCCGCACCGACGCGGCGCTTCGCCGGGACCGACCTGGCGGCGGACCTGCGCTCCCTCGACGAGCTCGGCGTCCGGCACGTGTGGCTGGAGGGCGGTCCGACCCTGGCCGCGGCCTTCCTGCGCGCCGGTCTGGTCGACGAGGTGGTCGCCTACCTGGCGCCGGCCCTGCTCGGTGACGGGCGCGCCGCGGTCGACGATCTCGGCATCACCACCATCACCGGGGTGTCCCGACTCGAGCTGACCGACGTCGCCCTCATCGAGGACGACCTGCGCCTGACCGCACGACCACGCTGACCCCCGCCACCCGCATACCCCCGCATACCCCCCGGCATACGCCCCGCAGACCCAGCAAACCGATCGAAGGAGCCCCACCCCATGTTCACCGGAATCGTCGAGGAACTCGGCTCGGTCGCCGCCCTCGCCCACGCAGCGGATTCGGCCGTGCTGCAGATCCACGCCCCCCGCACGCTCGTCGGCGCGACCCGGGGGACGTCGATCGCCGTCAACGGGGTCTGTCTGACGGTGGTCGACCACGACGGGCAGAGCTTCGCCGTGGACGTCATGGCCGAGACGCTGCGCCGCACCAGCCTGGGCAGCCTCGCCGTCGGCAGCCCGGTCAACCTGGAACGCGCAATGCCCGCGGCCGGCCGGTTCGACGGCCATATCGTCCAGGGTCACGTCGACGGCACGGCCAGGATCACCGCCCGCGAGCCCGGCGAGCGCTGGGAGGTCGTGACCTTCGATCTGCCGCCCGACCTGGCCCGGTATGTCGTCCACAAGGGTTCGATCGCCGTCGACGGGGTCAGCCTGACGGTCAGCGGACTCACCGACGCGACCTTCTCGGTGAGTCTCATCCCCACGACGCTGGCGCTGACCACGCTCGGGAGCAAGGTGGTCGGCGACCTGGTGAATCTCGAGGTGGACGTGCTGGCCAAGTACGTCGAACGGATGCTCGACGCCGGTACGGCCCCGCAGGTGACCCGATGACCGGCGGGCCGGCCCCCGCCCTGGCCACCATCGAGGCCGCCCTGCTCGCCCTGGTCGACGGCCGGCCGGTCCTCGTCCTCGACGACGCCGACCGGGAGAACGAGGGCGATGTCATCCTGGCCGCCCAGAACGGCACCGCCTCGTGGCTGGCGTGGACGATCCGGCACAGTTCCGGGTACGTCTGCGCTCCCATGCCGGCCGAGCGGGCCGACCGACTCGACCTGCCGCCGATGGTGCGGGACAACCAGGACCCGCGCCGCACGGCATACACGGTCACGGTCGACGCGGCCCGGGGGGTGAGCACGGGGATCAGCGCCGCCGACCGGGCCACGACGTTGCGCCGGCTCGCCGACGTCGAGGCGACGGCGGCCGATTTCGTGCGCCCGGGTCATGTCGTGCCGCTGCGGGCCCGTCCCGGCGGGGTCCTCGAACGAGCCGGGCACACCGAGGCCGCGGTCGATCTGTGCCGCCTGGCCGGCCTGGCCCCGGTCGGGGCGATCGCCGAACTCGTCCACGACGACGGCACGATGATGCGGCTGCCGGCGGTCCTCGACCTGGGGCACCGGTTCGAGCTGCCGGTCATCACCATCGCCGACCTGGTGGCCTGGCGACGCCGCCACGATCGGGTTCGGCGCGGCGCGACGACCACATTGCCGACCCGGTACGGGACGTTCACCGCGACCGGGTTTCGGGATCTCGTCACCGGCGCCGAACACCTGGCGCTCGTCGCCGAGGCCGGTATGCCGGGGCCGGCACCGCTGGTTCGGATCCACTCCGAGTGCCTGACCGGGGACGTGTTCGGGTCCCGGCGCTGCGACTGCGGCGAGCAACTCGACCGCGCGCTGGCCGAGGTCGCCCGCGTCGGCGGGGCGGTCGTCTATCTCGGCGGGCATGAGGGACGCGGCGTCGGGCTGCTCGCCAAACTGTCGGCATACCGGTTGCAGGACGGCGGCGCGGACACGGTGGACGCCCAGCACCGGTTGGGTCTGCCCGTGGACGACCGCGAGTACGGCGCGGCGGCCGCGATCCTGCGCGACCTCGGGATCGAAACGGTCACCCTGCTGACGAACAACCCGGACAAGGCGGCGGCGCTGGCCGCGGACGGGATCGCGGTGGCCGGGCGACGGCCGCTGCGGATCCGTCCGAACCAGGACAACGTGGCATACCTGCAGGCCAAACGCGACCGGCTGGGCCACGACCTG
>JBDIAR010000224.1:0-4393 GCA_039812545.1 Dermatophilaceae bacterium
AGCCAATCCACCATCCGCCGGCCGCCGAACCGGGTGCGCATCTGGACGAAACACCGGTCGTCGTCGATGACCTCGCCGATCACGGCGGCCCCCGAACCGAGCGGGTCCGAATGCAGCGCCGCCAGTGCCGCCTCTTGACGATCCGCCGGGCAGATGACCACGAGCCGTCCCTCGCAGGCGATGTCGAGCGGGTCCAGGCCGAGCAGTTCGCAGGCCGCGGCGACCTCCGCCCGGACCGGGATGGCCGCCTCGTCCAGGACGACGCCGACCCGGGACTGGCGGGTGATCTCGTTGAGCGTGGCGGCCAGCCCGCCGCGGGTGGGGTCGCGCAGCACGTGCACGTCCGGCACCGCGGCGACCAGGCGTTCGACGAGGCCGGCGACCGACGCGGTGTCCGAGACGATCGGCGAGTCGAACGCCAGGTCCTCCCGGACCGCCATGATCGCCATGCCGTGGTCGCCGATCGGACCGCTCACGAGCAGCACGTCGCCGGGGCGGGCGTTGGCACCGCCGACGTCGACCCCGTCGTAGGCCACACCGACCCCGGTCGTCGTGACGAAGACCCCGTCGCCCTTGCCGGCCTCGACGACCTTCGTGTCACCGGTGACGACCTGGACACCGGCCTCTTTGGCGGCCGCCCCCATCGAGGCGGCGATCCGGGCCAGATCGGCCATCGGGAAACCCTCCTCGATGACGAACGCCGCTGCCAGATAGAGAGGTCGAGCCCCCATGACCGCGACGTCGTTGACGGTCCCGTGGACCGCGAGCGAGCCGATGTCGCCGCCGGGGAAGAACAGCGGCGAGACGACGTGGACGTCGGTCGCCATGACGAGGCGCCCGGTCACCGCCGGCAGGCGCGCGCCGTCGTCGCCTTGAGCGAGGTACTCGTTGCCCAGCTCGCGGGCGAACAGCTGGCCGATGAGCTGGGCCATCGCCCGGCCGCCGGCCCCGTGGGAGAGGTCGACCCGCTCGGTCGCGATGTCGATCGGTCGGGTGTATGCCGTGGGCTTGGGCGCCGTCGTCACGTCGAACTCCTGATCCGTCCGTAGCTGAAGAAGGCGGCACACGCGCCCTCCGAGGAGACCATGCACGACCCCACCGGGGTGTCCGGCGTGCAGGCGGTCCCGAAGATCCGGCATTCGGCGGGATGCTTCTGCCCGCGCAGGATCGCGGCGCACTCGCACGCCTTGTGATCGGGGACCGGGCGGTAGGGGACGTCGAAGAGCAGTTCGGCGTCGTGCGCGGCATACGCCTCTCGCAGTCGCAACGCGCTGAGCGGAAGCGTGCCGAGCCCGCGCCACTCGAACGACTCGCGCAGTTCGAACACCTTGTCCATCAAGGCGATCGCCTTGGCGTTGCCGTCCCGGGTGACGGCTCGGGTGAACTGGTTCGCCACCTCGGCGCGACCCTCGTTGATCTGGCGGACGAGCATCTCGATGGCGGCCATCACGTCGAGCGGCTCGAACCCGGCGATCACGACGGGCTTGCCGTAACGCTCGGCGAACGGTTCGTAGGGCGCGCTGCCGATCACCGTCGACACGTGCGCCGGGCCGATGAACCCGTCGAGCGGGACGGCGTCCGGGCCGGTGAGGATGGCGTGCATGGCGGGTGGGGTCAGGACATGGTTGGCGAGGATGGAGAAGTTCGAAACGCCTTGTGCCGCAGCGTATGCCACCGCCGCCGCCGTGGGCGCCGTGGTCGTCTCGAAGCCGATCGCGAAGAAGACGACGGCCCGCTCGGGTCTGGCCTGCGCCAACTGGACGGCGTCCATCGGCGAGTAGACCATCCGAACGTCCGCCCCACGACCCTTGGCCTTCAACAGCGTCAGACCGTGCGAGGCCGGAACCCGAAGCGTGTCACCGTAACTCGCCAGGGTCACGTCGTGATCGACGGCGAGCCGGATCGCCTGGTCGATCCGGCCGATCGGCAATACGCATACCGGACAACCCGGTCCGTGAATCAACCGGATCTGCGGCGGCAGCAGATCGGCGATGCCGTAACGGGAGATGGCGTGGGTGTGGCCCCCGCAGAACTCCATCAGCCGGTACTCTCGACCACCGCCCTCGGCCACGGCCCGGGCGATGGCATCGCGCAGCCGCAACGCGACTGCGCCATCGCGGAACTCGTCGATGTAGCGCATCAGCGGTCTGAATCGTCAAGCACCAGAAGCCAACCCCTCCACCTCGAGTTCGCGGAACAACGCGAGCGTCGCCTCCGCCTCCTCGACGTCGAGCTTCTGCAAGGCGAACCCGACGTGCAAGATCACGTAGTCGCCAACAGCCACGTCGTCCACCAGGGACAACGAGATTCGTTTACGGACGCCGTCCAGGTCGACGACGGCGTCCTCCGGCTCGATGAGTTCGACGACCAAAGCGGGCATGGCAAGACACATCGGGGTTCACCTCCAGGTGGGGTCGGGCCGGCACACCGCCGGGGGTTGGGAGTTCGGCCGGCGGGCGAGCAGGTCGCGCGCGATGACGGCCTGCCCGAACGCGACGGCAGTGTCACCGGGTAGCAAACGGTTGGGTTCGAGGAAGCGAATCCCCTTGTCGGTGAACGACTCTCGCAGTCCGGTCCGCAGGATCCGGTTGAACAGGCAACCGCCTCCGACGGCCACCGTATCGATGCGGAGCCGGCCGAGCGCCGGCTCGACCCAATCCACGAGGGCGGCGATCAGGGTGACGTGGAAGCGCGCGGCCCCCGCGCCCGCGTCGCTCTCGTCGACGAGGCTCGCCAGCAGCGGCAGGAGGTCGAGCGTCCCGTCGGGCAGGACGTGCCAGCCGTCGGTCATCGGGGCGAGCGGGCCGCAGGAGTCCAGGTATGCCGTTGCCGCACCTTCCAGCGCGATCGCCGCCTCCGCCTCGACGGCCATCACCTCGCTCAGCCCGAGCAGGCCGGCCGCGGCGTCGAACAGCCGCCCCATGCTGGAGGTCGGCGGGCATCTGGTCCCCTTGTCGAGCAGCCCGGCGAGCTGGGCGGCCGCCGGCTGACCGGCATACCGTTCGGCGATCTCGGCACCCCGACCGAGGTCGTGCAGGATCGCAGCAGCCATCCGCCAGGGTTCGCGCGCGGCCCGGTCGCCGCCGGGGAGTCGGATGGGACGCAGTCCGCCGAGCCGGTTCCACCGGGCGCCCTGGACGACGAGTTGCTCACCGCCCCAAGCCTGTCCGTCGCTGCCGAGGCCGACGCCGTCGAGGGCTAGCCCGACGACCGGGGGCGCCTCCCGAGACTCGCCGACGGCATCGGCCACCGTCGCCGCGATGTGGGCGTGGTGGTGCTGAACGGCGACGGTGGGGACGGCGAGTTCGGCGGCCAGGGTCGCGGCGGTGCGGGTGGAGTGGAAGTCCGGATGAAGATCGTGCGCGATCGCGCGCGGCCGCCACGACGGGGGTTCGGCCAGGAGGGATCGGGCCTGTGCCTCGTGGGCTAGACACGCTTCGACCCCGTCCAGGTCGCCAACCGTCGCGGTGATGTCCGCGCGGCCGGCGCGCGCGACGCACACCGTGTTCTTGAACCACGCGCCGACCGCGAGGACGTCTGGGCCGTCGGCGAGCGCCACGCGGTGCTCGATCATCGGCATACCCGGGCGGACAGCCAGTCGAGCCAGGCGTCCAGCCCCTGCCCGGATCGGGCGGATACACGCAGGGTCGTCACGTCCGGGTTGACGAGGCGGGCGTTGGTCTCGGCCAGGTCGGCGTCGGTGTCGAGGTGGGGCAGCAGGTCGCACTTGTTCAGCAGAACGAGGGCGGCGGCCCGGAACATGTCCGGGTATTTCAGCGGCTTGTCCTCGCCCTCGGTCACCGAGAAGACAACGACCTTGTGGGCCTCGCCGAGGTCGAAGGCCGCCGGGCAGACGAGGTTGCCGACGTTCTCGATGAACAGGATCCCGCCGGCGAGGTCGGCCAACGGCAGCCGCTGGACGGCGTGGCCGACGAGGTGCGCGTCCAGGTGGCAGCCCTTGCCGGTGTTGACCTGGATCGCCGGCACGCCGGTGGCCCGAATGCGGTCGGCGTCGTTGCTGGTCTGTTGGTCGCCCTCGATGACGGCCATCGGAAGATGCCCGGTCAGCCGCCGGATCGTCTCGACGAGCAGCGTCGTCTTGCCCGAACCCGGGCTGGACAGCAGGTTGACCGCCAGCACCGAGGCGTGGGCGAGGGTATGCCGGATGTCGGCGGCCAGTTCGTCGTTGCGGGCCAGTAGCTCGGTTTCGACGGCGACCCGGCGCAGCTGGGCCCCCGCTTGGGGTGACAATTTCGCCCGATCGGGCGATTTTGTCGCATCCCCAACCGAGCCGGACCCCGATTTCGCCCGATCGGGCGATTTTGTCAGCTTGCCCGAGGCGTGCCGCGTCGGCTCGGCCGGGGCGTGGGTATGCGGGTGGTCGTGATCGTGG
>JBDIAR010000225.1:0-4370 GCA_039812545.1 Dermatophilaceae bacterium
CTCAGCCGACCCAGTGCGGCACCCCTCGATCAGCGCCAGTTGGCCTCGATCACCGCATTGTCCCGTGAACCCACTAGCCGGACATCAAGATGCTTTGTACCTGATGCTATGATGCCTCAATGCGAACAACGGTGACCTTCGACGACGACGTGGCCCGGTTGATCAGCGACGCCCAGCACCGGGAGCGCAAGTCCTTCAAGCAGGTGGTCAACGAGGCCGTGCGGCGCGGCCTCACCGAGCCCGCGCCGGACTGCGCCCCCTACCGGGTCCGCGTGCATCACTCCGGCGTTCGACCGGGCGTGGAGATGACCGCGCTCAACCGGTTGGCCGACGAACTCGAGGACGACGCCCTCACGGCCGGTCGAGGATCATGATCGTTCCCGATGTCAACCTCTTGGTGTATGCCGTTTTCGACGGCTATCCCCTACACCCCGCCGCGGCGGAGTGGCTCAACCGGACCATGAGCGGACCTGAGCAGGTGGGGATGACCGCTCCGGCGGTTTTCGGATTCGTTCGGCTGGGGACGAGCGCCCGGGTCCATGATCGGCCGTTGACCGTCACGCAGGCGCGGGCCTACGTCCACGAATGGCTCGGGCGTCCGCAGGTTCGATTCCTGGCGCCGGGTCTCGAGCACGTCCGCCTCGCCCTGGAACTCTTGGAGGGGGTGGGCACCGGCGCGAATCTCACCACCGACGCGCAATTGGCGGCCTATGCCATCGAGTTCGGGGGCACTATTCACTCCAACGACGCCGACTTCGCTCGCTTTCCGGGCGTCCCCTGGGTCAACCCGTTGGCCTGACGAGCGGGCGGCGCCTGACCGGTTCAGTCGAGGTCCTCGCCGGCGAGCGCCTTTGCGGCCAGCCGCTCCTCTTCGCTCAACTCCCACACCTCGTATGCCGCGTGCAGCGCCAGGGCGATGATGCCGCACCCGAGGGCGAGGTCGGGCCAGCCGGAGCCGGTCCAGGCCGTGACCAACCCCATCGCGATGATCGAGACATTGACGATCACGTCGTTGCGCGCCGACAAGAACGCGGCCGCCGACAGCGAGCCCCCGTGGTGGCGGACCCGTTCGAGCAACAGCGCACAGGTGCCGTTGACGACGATCGCCCCGAGCGAGGCCAAGACCAGCGGCCCGACCTCCGGCGGGGTCGGGTCACCGAACTTGCGGACCGCCTCCACTGCGGCGACCGTTGCCGGCGCGAGAATGAACGCCGCCATCAGCTTGCCCATGAGCGAGCGCCGGGCCAGCGGCCAGCCGAGCGCGATCCAGATAAGCAGATTGACCGAGGTGTCTTCGAGGAAGTCGACACTGTCCGCCAGCAGCGACACCGACCCGATGACGCGGGCGACCGCGAATTCGACGACGAAATACGCCAAGTTCAACGCCGCGACCATGATGACCACCCGACGCAGACGCCGCGCGAGGGAGTCGGCCTCTGGGTTGTCCCGGCGGTCCCTACCGCTGTCCGGCTCGCTCACGATCCGACGCTAACAACTGGGGTCGGCCTCGGTCGGGATGACGACACCGAGCCGGAGGCATCCCCACGCCCGTCCAGCCGCCCCGCACCTGAGAATGGGCCAGGTGGAGTACACCTGGATCGGCACCTCGGGGTGGAGCTACGACCATTGGGACGGCGTGCTCTTCCCGCCTGGTATGCCGACGCGCCACCGGCTCGGTGTCTACGCCTCGCGCTTCGACACGGTCGAGCTCAACGCGAGCTTCTACCGCTGGCCCCGCGACCGGACCTTCGCCGGGTGGCGCGACCGGCTCCCGGACGGTTTCCGGATGACGGTCAAGGCGCCGCGCGGCCTCACCCACGCCAAACGCCTCTACCAGCCGGAGGTCTGGATCGAACGCATCCGCGTGGCCCTGCATCCTCTCGCAGAGCACCGCGGGCCGCTGCTCGTCCAGACCCACCCGGCCCACGAGCGCGATGACGCGCGCCTCGGCTGGTTCCTCGCCCGGCTGCGCGATGCCTGCCCGTGGCTCGACGTCGCGGTCGAACTGCGTCATCCGAGCTGGCACCACGACGAGGTGATGCGGCTGCTCGCCGAGCACGACGCGGCATACGTCGTCATGAGCGGCGCCGGACTGCCCTGCCGGTTGGAGGTCACGTCGCACTTCGCGTACGTCCGCTGGCACGGTCCCAGTCACGACCACCTGTATGCGGGTTCGTACTCCGACGCGGACCTGTTCTGGTGGGCGGACCGGATCCGCGAGTGGCGGGCCGACGGCCGCGCCGTCCTGGGCTACTTCAACAACGACGGTGGCGGCAACGCCGTCCGGAATGCCCTGCGGCTCAAGGAGTTCCTCGGCTGATGCCGCGAGACGGGTGTTCGTGACCGGTGACCATCAGAACCGTTGCCGCGAGCACGCCCGCGCACTGCCCTGGGGAAACCGTTCTGGTCGACCCGAATGCCCACTGCCCAAGGGTTGCAACCCTCGACCAGTGCCGGTAACCCTCGACCAGCGCGACAACCCGCGGGCAGTGGCACCCAACAAACCCCCCGGTCAGCGCGGCAGCACGTGCGGGCCGACGTGATCCGCGATCCCCGGGGAGGCCGCCGCGATCAGGCCGCCGTCCGGGTGTCCCGTCGGCCGGTATGCCGTTCCGTCGCGCATCCGCACGACCCCGCCCAGCAGTTCGACGAACAGCGCCCCGGGGGCGTGGTCCCACGGGTAGGCCCGCGAGTAGACCAGGTAATCGGCATACCCGGTGACGAGTTCGGCGTAATCGACCCCGCAACACCACTTTCCCGTCGTCGTCGCAAAGCCCTCCCCCGACACCAAGAACCGGCTCCGCGAGCCCCTCCCGGCCCACGGTCCCCCCGCCCGCGCGATCGGCGACAGCGGCGCGCCGCCCCGCCGTACCCCGTCCCCGCGCTCCCCCACGATCACCACGTCGTGCTCGGGCAACAGGATCCAGCCCCGCTCGGTGACCCCGGCGCGCAGCTCCGCGACCATGACCGCGTAGTCCGGCGAGCCCCGCACGAAATTTCGCGTCCCATCGACCGGATCGACGACCCAGGCGTGCGCCGCGTCGTCCAGCCGCCCGAGCAGCTCCGGGTCCGCGGACACCGCCTCCTCCCCGACCACCAGCGTCCCGGGATCGTCGGCGAGCAGGGCGGCGGTGATCTCGAGCTCGGCCTCCCGGTCCGCGACGGTGACCAGATCCCCCGGCGCCTTCTCGATGACCTCGTGATCGGCGAGCGCCCGGAACCGCGGCCGCACGATCCGTTCGGCGACCTCGCGCAGCAACGCGGTGACGTCGCCGGTATCCATGGCAGGCAGAATCCCACATCGTCGACCTGCGCCGTCCCGCCCGCCCACAACCGGAACCGGTTCGCGCGTCAGTGTCGTGGAACAGCGTCTTCTCAGCGGCAGCCGAGGTGGCGCCCAGCCGGACCGCGGACAATATGCCACGCTTCACGATGCCCGCTTCAAGGGGACCGCCGGGACGACGCACAACGTGCACAACGCACAACGGAGCACGATCACGAGAGACGCGACAGTTCGGGAAGGGAGTCGGTTAGATGGGTCCGGCATCGCGGGCGCTTGAGGGAATCCTCGCCATTGTCGCCCTGGCAGTCGCCGTCCTCATCGCCGTATGCCTGTTCCGGGCGCTTCGGGGCAGCCGCCGGCGCCGCGTGAGCTGGGCGGTCGGCGCGGCCGTCGCGGTCCTCGTCGGTCAGCTCACCGCCGTGGCCGCCGTGGGCATTCACGTCAACCGGCAGCTCGGCCTCTACCTGGACTGGCAGTCGCTGCGCGACGCGCTGGTGCCGATGGCGGCCTGCTGCCCGACGCCGCCGGATCGGGTGACCCGATGGCGGGCCTCACCGACATCCAGCGCCGGCAGGTCACGAGTCAAGGCTGGACTCCGCACGCCAAACAGCCGCCCAGTGGAGCCGGTACTTACCGCGACTATGTCGTGACCGGTGCGACGTCCGGGGTCCGCAAGAAGGTGATCGTCTGGTTGCCGGCGGGCGTCACGACACCGACCCAGATCGCCAAGCTGCCGGTGGTCATGGTGATCGGCGGCGCTTACGTGTCGGTCGACTGGGTCGTCGACGGCCTGCATTTCGCCGAATCCGCGACCCCGTTGATCGCCTCCCACGCGGTCCCGCGATTCATCGCGGTCTTCCCCGACCCGAATGTCCTGGCCCCCCTCGACTCCGAGTGCGTCGACGCACCTGGTCGCGTCCTGGCATACAGCTGGCTGGCCAAGGACATCCCCACCTGGGCGCACGAGCACCTCGGCGTCTGCCTGGCCGGCGCCTCGTGGTCGGTGCAGGGCTGGTCGCTGGGCGGCTACTGCGCGGCGAAGATCCACGCCACCGATCCCCACCTCTTCCACGCCGGCGCCTCGATC
>JBDIAR010000226.1:0-4332 GCA_039812545.1 Dermatophilaceae bacterium
CGCGCGGGTCGTACTGCTTCTTGTTGCCGACCTCGCCGTCGACCTTCAGGACGCCGTCGTAGTTCTTGAACATCCAGCCGGCGACCGGGCGGGTGAAGGCGTACTGGGTGTCGGTGTCGACGTTCATCTTGATGACGCCGTAGTCGACGGCCGCGCTGATCTCCTCGGGCAGCGAGCCGGAACCGCCGTGGAAGACCAGGTCGAGCGGCTTGCCACCGGCCTTGTCGCCGTACTTCGCGACGACGGCGTCCTGGCACTCCTTGAGGATCTCCGGACGCAGCTTGACGTTGCCGGGCTTGTAGACGCCGTGGACGTTGCCGAAGGTCAGCGCCGACATGTACCGGCCGTTCTCGCCGAGGCCGAGCGCCTCGACAGTCGCGAGCGCGTCTTCGGGCGTCGTGTAGAGCTGTTCGTTGATCTCGTTGGCGACGCCGTCCTCTTCACCGCCGACGACGCCGATCTCGACCTCGAGGATGATCCGGGCGGCCTTGGCCAGGGCCAGCAGCTCCTGGGCGATCTGCAGGTTCTCGGCGAGCGGCACGGCCGAGCCGTCCCACATGTGGGACTGGAACAGCGGGTCCTGCCCGGCCTTCACACGCTCGGCGGAGATGGCCAGCAGGGGGCGGACGAACCCGTCCAGCTTGTCCTTGGGGCAGTGGTCGGTGTGCAGGGCGATGTTGACCGGGTAGTTCTTGGCGACCTCGTAGGCGTATGCCGCGAGCGCCACGGCACCGGTCACCATGTTCTTGATGGTCGTCCCCGAACCGAACTCGGCGCCGCCGGTGGACACCTGGATGATGCCGTCCGAACCGGCCTCGGCGAAGCCCCGGATCGCCGCGGAGATCGTCTGACTCGAGGTGATGTTGATCGCGGGGTAGGCGAACGCGCCGGCCTTCGCGCGGTCGAGCATGTCGGCGTAAACCTCGGGGGTTGCGATGGGCATGATTGTCTCCTTGTATGCGGGGCGACGTGTCCGTCTCATCCTTCCATCTCCGTGCTCCCGGAGTCACCCCCGAGTGACGCGCACAACGACGGTGGCCGCCTCCCCCGGGGGGAGACGGCCACCGTCGGTGAATCAGCCTGCTCGGTCAGCCCGCCCCGGTCAGGCGGACGGGACGGCGACCCAGTCCGACCAGGGGCCGGCGCCCAGCGCGTTGCTGGCCTGGACCCGGACGTACCAGATCTGCTTCGGCAGACCGGTCACCGTGTGGGTGGTGACATTGGCGCCCTTGGACGCGCTACCGCGGATCGTGACCTTGTCGGGGCTCCACTGGACCCGGTAGCCGGTCTCGTTCGGCACGTCGGACCACGTGATGACGATGCGCTCCTGGCGCGTGCTCGTCGAGGTGGCCTTACCGGTCAGCGAGGTCGGGGCCGGAGGCGTCCCGAACAGGATCGCGACGACATTGGAGTAGGCGATCGCGCCCACCTTCGTCGGCGCCACCCGGTAGAGATATGCCGTCCCCAGCAGGGCACTGGAGTCGGTGTAGGAGACCACGTTGCCGGTCCCGGCGACGGCTGCCCGGGTGGCGATCTGACCCCAGGTCAGGCCACCGTCATCCGAACGCTGGATGCTGTAGCCGGTCTCGGACGCCGACTTGTCCGTCCAGGTGAGCCGAACCCCGGCGGGGTTCGTTCGCAGGGCGGCTCGCAGGTCGGTGGGTGCCGACAGTATCGTGACCTTCACCGTGGCGGACCAGGCGATGTCGGGTCCGTCGACGGCTCCGACGCGGTAGGTGTAGGTCGCCCCGTCCACGGCGGTGGTGTCGCCGTAGGCCTGGGTGTTGGCGGCCTGATCGGCCCCCACCTGGGTCCACGTCGTCCCGTTGTCGCTCGACCGCTGGACGCGGTAGGCGCTCTCGTTGATCGCGTTGTCGGTCCACGTCAGGGCGACCACCGGTCCGGCGTTGACGACGGCGACGAGCCCGGTCGGAGTCGCCACGATCGTCGTGTTCACCGAGTTGGACCACGCGATGCCGTAGGCGTTCACGGCGCCCACCTCGTAGGCGTACGTCCGCCCGCGTGGTGCGGTCGTGTCCAGGTATGCCGTCGAGTTCGGCGCCAGCGCGTTGGTCGGTCCGGCGAGCATCGTCCACGTCGCCCCAGCGTCGGTCGAGCGCCGCACGTAGAACCCGGTCTCGTTGGTGGAGTTGTTGTTCCAGGTGAGCGACACCGCGCCGTTCGCGGCCGGGGCGGCCTTGAGGCCGGTGGGCGCGGCCACGAGGTTGACGCCGACCACGTTGGACGGGGCGCTGTCGGCTCCCTTGACCGCCAGGACTCGCCACGTGACATTGACGCCGAGCGGGACGCTGGTGTCGACATAGGCGTCGACACTGCCGATGCCCGGGACCTCCCCGAGCGTGATCAGGGTCGTCCAGTTGCCGCCCGTCGACCGCTGGACCTGGTAGCCGGTCTCCACCGTCGAGCTGTCGGTCCAGGTCAGGCGCACGGAGGTCGGGGACTGAACCGTGGCCACCAGGTTGTTCGGCGGCTGCACCAGCGTGATCGAGGCGACATTGGACGACGCGCGACCGTAGTCGTTGAACGCCACCGCCCGGTAGCTGTACGTCACCCCGCGCGCGATGTTGAGGTCCGTGAAGCTCTGGGTGTCGGGCGGCAGCGGCTGACCGATCGGCAACCAGCTCGCGCCGTTGTCCATCGACCGCTCGACGACATACCCCTGCTCGTTGCCCGCCCGGTCGACCCACTGGAGCTTGACGCCGAGGTTGCCCGGGGCGGTGAAGTCCTGGGTCGCCGTCAGCCCGGTCGGGGCCGGCGGTTTGGTCGCCGACAGAATGTCGGAGACGCTCTGCGCCGTCATCGTCGGGTAGCTCCCGCCGATATAGCCCACGGTGTTGTTCGCCACGACGCGGTACTGGTAATCCACCGTCGGGTCCGCCGTGCTGTCCACCAGGCTGCGCACGCCGTGGGTGTTCGTCTGGTCCAGCGGCGAATCGAGCCGGCCGACGTCACTCCACGTCGTCCCATCCGTGCTGCGTTGCAGGACGAACGAGGTCTCGGAGATCGAGTTGTCGTTCCAGGACAAGGTGATCACTCCGGTGGCCTGATCCACCGTGCGCGCCAGTCCGTCGGGCTTCGCCGGCGGCAGCGCGAGGCTGACCGGGCGCATCATGTCCATCTCCTCGTGGCTGAGGATGTGGCAGTGGTAGACGTACTCCCAGCCGAAGTTCACCAGCCGGTTGGTGATCGCGTTCGCCAGCGCATTGCCCGCCAGATCCACCTGGTTGAACATGTCGGTCGACCCCAACGGCATCATCGGGTTGAGCGGACGCACCGAGTTCGGGATCTCCCACGGCAGCTTCGGGATCACCGGTCGCAACGCGACGATGGTGTCCTCCAGCGGCGAGACCCGCACGGTGTCCTTCCAGCCCAGCTCGTTGGGTTCGGGCCAGGTCACCTGCCCGTCCCACGGCACTCGGTTGAGCACCTGGACGTCGTAGAGGTGGAAGTGGATCGGGTGGGTGTCGACCCCGTTGTGGGTGATCCGCCAGATCTGTGTGCCGTCACCGAGATTGGCGATCGGCGTCACCTTCGTGTTCGGGTCGTACTTGGGCAGATCGGTGCCGTCGATGAGCTCAGTCTGCGGATTGACGAAGGGCAAGAGCGTGGCGTTGACCGCGCCCGGCTGTGGACTGCCGTTCTCGATCCCGAGGTTGGCCTGCATCCGGCCGTACTCGTCGAAGTTCGTTGCGTTCATCTCGTCGTGGATGGCCTTCGGCGAGATTGGCATGGTCTGCCGAGTGCTTTGGTTCCGCAACGTGTTGAAGGTGAACGAGTTCGTGTCACCCATCCGCACCGCACCATCGCACCGCGTCAGGGTGGCGTTCGTGCTGCAGTCCCCGGACGCCGCGAACGACGACCCGTAGGTCTGGTTGTATGCCGCCTGCCCGACGATGATCGGGTGCTGGGCCGACTCGAAGACGCCGGTGCCGTTGACGTTGTGCTTGAACGCGGTCTGCAGCTTGGTGAGGTTGAACGCCGGAGCGGGGGACGCGGCCGGGATGGTCACCTGCATGACCGTGCGGGTGTTCGGTCCGTAACCCGGACGGGTACCCGGCGAACCGTTCGGCGCCAGGTCCGGCCCACCGGTGTAGTAGTCGTACGTCGACACCCGCGCCGGGAAAGCCGCCGGTGCGTCGTTGTACAAGATGAGCGTCTTGCCGGCGAACTTGGAGAAGTCGACGATGACGTCGGCTCGTTCGGCCGGGGCGACCAGCAGGCTGTGCTTGTCCACGTTGCCGACGTTGAACAGCGTCGGGTCGGTGATCCAGGTCGTCTCCTGCTGACCGTCGATGACCGCCGGCGCCGGCA
>JBDIAR010000227.1:0-4267 GCA_039812545.1 Dermatophilaceae bacterium
TGGCCGTCGTGGTGGCTGCGGTCGTCGACGTCGTTGATGCCGGCGTGGCATTCGGTGATTCACCACCGCCGCCGCAGCCGGTCAGCACGCTCACAGTCACGCCGAGCACGACCACGCTCGCCGGCCTCGCCAATCCCCGAAACCCCATCCGCCCCTCGCCGCCCGACACGTCGTTCATCCCACCTCGCACGCCAAGGTAGGACGCGGGCCGCCCCATGGGCAACCGAGTCGCCGGGCCCGGTCGGCGCCGCACGAGCCTCGTCCGGCGCCGCCCGACAGCCTTCCCTACTCGATGAAGGCCTGGACGTCCTGGTTGATGTCGTCCCACGGGATCGTGCTGAAGCTCCCGCCCCCGCTGAGCCATCCCGCCGCCCCACCGGCCATGCCCGCGACCCACTTGATGTCGTGCCAGACGTCGGAGGCGAGGTCGCTCGACACGGGTGCCACCGCGCTGATCGAGACGGCGGCCGGCGAGATCGGGGCCGCCTGGGCCGAGGCGGTCGTGGCGGCCGTCGTGATGCCAACCGTCGTCACCACCGCGCTGATGACGGCGGCTGCGCGCTTGTACTTCATGTTCTGTCCTTTCGTCGTTGTGATTCCCGGGCTATCCCGGTGCGCAACAGCCTGCTGACCGACGAAATGCGGGTCGTCGGTCGCGGAAGGTATCTTCCGGGCCCTCACATACCTCCTCTGGCTGACGGCATCTCGGGGAGGATCAGTGACGCGTGTAGTGGTGGCCGACGATCACGAGCTCGTACGACACGGCATCGTGACGGTCCTGGAGCGGGCCCACGACATCGATGTCGTCGGCGAAGCAGCCGATGGCCGCGAGGCCGTCCGCCTGAGTCGGCGACTGGCGCCGGACGTCGTCGTCGTGGATCTTCGTATGCCGGTGCTCGACGGCGTGGGTGTCATCGCGGCCCTTGCCGAGCCCGGGTCGGTGACCACGACGGTCGCCCCGCGATCCCTCGTCCTGACCACTTTCGACGACGCGGAATCCGTCACCAACGCACTGCGTGCCGGGGCCAGCGGGTTCGTCGTCAAGGACTGCGCGCCGACGAGTCTGGCGCCCGCCGTGACGACCGTCGCCGCCGGCGGGTCCTGGCTCGATCCGTCCATCGCGGGCACGGTCATCGACAGCGTGCGCACCACCCCGCAGACCGATCCGGCCGCCTTGGCTCGCGTCGCTCGGCTGACCCCTCGCGAAGTCGAGGTGCTCGCCCTGCTCGGGGCCGGACTGTCGAACGCCGACATCCGCGACAGCCTCGTGCTCAGCGAGGCGACCGTGAAGACCCACGTCTCCCGGATCCTGCAGAAGACCGGGGCCCGAGACCGCGCCCAGGCAGTCACCTTGGCCTACCGCAGCGGGGTGGCCCGGGTGTGAACCACTAACGACCCAACGGACACCTCACCCGGCATACCGCCCTGGTATGACGACCCGTCGCCCGCGAAAAGGAACGCTTGACGCCATGTCTCACACCACGGTCTTCCTGTATCGAGTCGTCGACGACGGCCGCACCGGGCCCTACATCGGCTGCGGCAGCCTGATGGGTCCACGCATCGTCGCCGTGCACCAGTTCGTCCGGCTCCGTCCGGCCCCCGCCGTCCCGGTGGTCTGCCTCGTCGTGGGCGCAAAGAGCCTGGAGATCATCCCCGGGAAGGTTCTGCTCCCGACGGACGCTGGGCCCGCGGAGATCGCGGGAGTCGCCTTGACGTATGCCTCGTGCGCGCCGACCGCGAGCGGTCGGAACATTCCGCACGACGACGCCGAGATCCTCGGGTGGCTGACCCGTCGGCTCGCGAAAACGCCGTGTCGGCACCCGCGCTCGTCCCCCTATCCCACTCCGCAGCTGCCCGTGACCGACGAATCCCACGACCCGCCATACGATCCCGGCTCCCTAGCCGCCTGGTGGTGCCCGATCTGGCCCGGTGGCCCGGGATGCGGGTGACCGACCGGACCGCGGCCACGGCGCGACTGCCGAGCCCCGGGCACCGCGCGCCACCCGAGCGACGTCGCATGCGCGGCGCTCTCGATGTCTCTCTGGTGGCTATCGCGGCGGTCATCGACGTCTCGCTCTGGGGCTTCGACGGCGCAACGCGATGGGGTTGGTCGATGCCGTCGGTCGTGGTCCTGGCGACAGCCGGACCGGTGTTCTGGCTGGCCTGGCAACGCGGGCGCTATCCCTGGGGAGCGTATGCCGCCGCCTGGGCGTACTCAGTGATCTGGGGCGGCCTGCTGTGCTACTACCAGCCCTTCACCGCACTGCTTCTCGCGCTCCATCAGATCGCCCGACGACAGCCGTTACGGACGGCGTTGCCCTACCTGCTGGCCTCTTTCGGTCCGTGGGCGATCAACACGGCCAGCGCTGCGGCACTCGTCTCCGCCAGCGTCGTCACGGTCGCCGGCATCGCCGCGGTCTGGGTCGCCTTGACCGGCCTGGTCTGGATCGCCGGGCGACTCGGTCGGCAGTCAGCCGCTCACGCGGAGCTGCGAGCCAGTGCCATCGCGGCCGAGTCCGCGCTCCGCCTCCAGGCCGAGCGTCTCTCGCTCGCTCGCGAATTGCACGACAGTGTGGCGAATTCGATGACCGCCGTTCTGCTCGCGGCGGCCAACGGCCGTGCCACGAGCGGTGCGGCCATCGGGAATCGGGCTGTCGGCAACCGGGACGGTGCCGCCGTCGAGACACCGGAGACCACCCTGGCAGCCATCGAAGGGATGTCCGCCTCAGCGCTGCGCGAGATGCGCCGGCTCATGGCGGTTCTGCGCTCGGGCCAGTCGCCGCACGCAGGCGCGGACCGCGTCGGGTTGTCGGGCATCGCGCAGGCCATGGCCGACGCCCGGGCGCTCGGAGTCCAGGTCAGCCTGGCCAGCGAGGGGTTCCCGGGGCAGCTCGACGCCACAGTGGAACTGGTCGCGCAGCGGGTCGTGACCGAGGGACTGGTCAACGCCGCCAAGCACGCGGGCCCGGGTGCGCGGGCGACAGTATCGATGGTCTGGCAGCCACATCGGCTCGCGCTCGAGGTGGCGGACACGCGGCCGTCGGGGCTCCGTGAGCCGATTGCTCCAGGAACCGGGTCGGGTCGCTCCGAGGTCCTGTCCGATTCGCCGCTTTCCGGAGGGCTGGGGCTCGTGGGCTTGAGTGAACTCGTCGGCGACGTCGGCGGCACACTCCGCGCGACCCAGCGCGACGACGGCTTCACCCTGCACGCGGAACTCCCCGTGGCGAGCGGTGGAACGATCCGGCATACCCCTGCGGTATGACACGAACTGGGCACACTTACGGTCCGCGGCCGACGATCGAACGAGTCTGACGGGCGAAGCTCGAAGAGCCGAAAAGTTCGGCTCCGGACACCCCGGCGCGGATGCCCGGACCATCCATTCTCGTTGGAGGTTCTCATGATTCGCCTGTCCAAATCCGTCTCCACCGCTCTCGCCCTGGCGGCGTTGGGCGCCTCGGGGGCGCTCTTCGCGGCGCCGGCCAGCGCGCAGGACTCGGCGCGGGCCCGCGAGCTCTGTCCGCCCCGGCTGTGTGACCCGCTGCCCTGCATCCGGCTGCCGCTCGAGCAACCCGCGACCGACGCCGACGGCGCGCGCCTGTGGTGCCCCCCGCTGCCGTGCCCCGTGAAGATCCCGCTCGGGGTCAGCGCAACCGCGATCGTGTCCGACGGGTTCCGCTGGTGCCCGCCGATCCCGCCTGACCCCTGCGAGCTCTATCCGACGACGGCGCCCGGGTTCGTCGCGTGCCCGCCGCGGCCGGAACCGCCGAAGCCGTGGCCGTTCCCGATCTTCAGCCCGGCGAAGCAGGCGACGCGATGAGCCGGGCGCTGCGAGCCCTGACCACGGCGTCGCTGGTCGCCGTCGGTGCGCTCACGGCCTCTCCAGCCCTGGCAGCCGGCGGGCCCCCGGCGGCTGCGCCCGCCGCCTGGCCGTGCGTCATCGACTGCACACCGAACCCGTTCCCCTACCCGGACCCAAGTCCCTTCCCCGATCCGTTCCCGGGTCCCTTCCCCGGTCCCATGCCGTGGCCGAATCCGTCGCCCTGGCCGGGCCCGATACCCTTCCCGAACATCTGGGATCACATCGATACGCTCACGCGCTGAACCGGCGGGACATCACGTCCCGCTCTACGCACGACCCCCGGCCCCGGTCAGGCACCCTACGCACGACCGGGGCCGGGCGACGCACCTACCGGTAGAGCCATTCGATGTCGGCGGCTCTGGTGGTCTCGACCTCGTGCCTCTTGAGCTTGTGGGTCGCGGTCAGTTC
>JBDIAR010000228.1:0-4266 GCA_039812545.1 Dermatophilaceae bacterium
CTCGGGGACTGGCTGGACTCCACCCTCAAGGGCGCTGCGCCGCAACAGATCCCAGCCGGAGTAACCGTCGAACGCCGATGACCGAAGCCCGGTTCGGCCGCATCAGGCCTCAGCAGGTTTACCCGGTGACGAGGGGTGCCAGGGTCTCGCCCAGCAGTCGAACCCGGCCCTCCACGTGGCCGTTGGCCGGTGCGTTGATGGTGAAGCCGTCCACGCCGGATTCTAGGAGCTTCTCGTATGCCGCGCGCACCTGCGCCGGGTCGCCGAGGATCAGCGAGTCGCGGCGACCGGCCAACTCGGGGATGCGCCGGACCGCGTCGTCCGCTTCGGCCTCGGCCTGCTCGCGGGTGGGCGCGATGCAGACGCTGGTCTGGTAGGTCACGGTGATCTGCGAGCGGTCTCGCCCGAGTCGTTCGCAGTGCGCGTCGAGGGCCGCGAGCTTGCGCGGGATGTCCTCGGGGGCGCAGATGATGTTCGAGTCGTCGGCATACTGAGCGGCCATCCGCAGCGTCTTGCGTTCGCCACCGCCGCCGATCATGACGGGGATCCGTCCGATCGGCGGCGGCGAGTTGATGGCGTCGCGCACGGAGTACCAGGTGCCGTCCAGGCTGGGACGTTCGCCGCGCAACATGCCGAGGATGATCTGCAGGGCCTCCTCGAGCCGCTCGAATCGATCGGTGAACGTCCCGAATTCGAAGCCCAGACAGTCGTGTTCGAGCTCGTACCACCCGGCACCGATCCCGAGTTGAGCACGCCCGCCGGACACGACGTCCAACGCGGTCACGATCTTGGCGAGCAGCGTCGGATTACGGTACGTATTCCCCGTGACCAACGCCGACAGCCGCACGCGTTCAGTGCGCTGCGACAACGCGGCCAGCAGCGTGTAGCACTCGAGCATGGCGTTGTCCGGGGCGCCGAGCATCGGCAACTGGTAGAAGTGGTCCATCACCAGCACGGTGTCAAAGCCGCTGCCCTCCGCCTCGACGGCTTGACGGACGACCGCGTCGAAGAGTCCATCGCTGCCCGTGTCGGGGTAGGTGAAATTGGGGATCTGGTATCCGAGGCGCGTCACACCGTCAACGTACTCTCACGGCACGCACCCGCATACGGAAACGACGACCCCTCGCCAACCCCCCGATGGCCCCGGACCTATTTCGGGCCGACGACGGCGAACCAGGCGCCCTGCGGATCCTGGGCGACGACGATGAACGCGCCACCCGGCACCTCCACCGGACCATGGTGAACGGTGCCACCGGCGGCCTGAATCCGCTCGACGGCGCCCTGCGCGCCCGCCGTGCCGAAGTACGGGAGCCAGGTCGGCACCGGCGAGTCGCCGAGGCCCATCATGCCGCCGATGTCGATCCCCCGGTCCTGGAACAACTGGTACGTACCCATGTCGCCCATGTCCATGGTCCCGCCCTTGGTCCAGCCGAACTGACGGCTGTAGAACTCGAACCCGGCCTCCGGGTCGGGTGACATGACTTCGTGCCAGTTGCCGTGGCCCGGCAGGCTCTGGTCGAACGCGCGGGACTGCGGCTCGGTTTCCATGGGCAACGGCTGGAGTATGCCGAACGCCGCCCCCTGCGGGTCCGTGCAGATGGCGAACCGGCCGGTGCCGGGGATGTCCGTCGGCGCCACGAGGATCGTGCCCCCGGCCTCGGCGATGGCGGCGGCGGTGGCGTCCGCGTCGTCGCAGGCGAAGTAGATGAGCCAGTTCGGCGGCGGCGGCCCCGGTTGGTCCACATTGCTCATTAGACCGGCCACCATGCCGCCATCCGGCGCCGTTGCGAGGTGGTACTCCATGCCCGGCATCCCGGAGTCGGCGACGGACCAGTCGAGCACCGCGCCGTAGAACCGGCCGGCGGCGGACAGGTCGCTCGTCCCGAGTTCGTACCAACAGGGCGTTCCGTGGAAGGACTGCGTGGTCATCGGGGTGTTCCTTTCGTCGGGTGGGACCAGTCTTGCAACTGACAGTATGAAAAGGCAACTGATAGTATGAATTTATGACGACGATCGGGGGACGGGCCGGAGTCGCCAGTGGGCGCCCCCGCTACGACGAGGGATGCCTGGCCGCCAACGCCCTCAACGTCGTAGGCGACCGTTGGGCGCTGCTCGTCGTGCGAGAACTTCTGTTGTCCCCCAAGCGATTTCAGGCGATCCGCGCCGGCCTTCCGGGGATCACCGCCGCGGTCCTCAGCACCCGGCTCGACCAGTTGCGCGCGGACGGACTCGTCGAATGGCATACCGGCTTGCGGTACTACGCGTTGACACCCCTCGGCCACGCGCTGCGCCCCGTCGTCCTCGAACTCGCGCGCTGGGGTGTCCGCCACCCGGCGCACGACCCCACCAGGTTCATCAGCCCGACCTCGCTCATGCTCTCGATGTCGATCATGTTGGACGCGGACGCCGCCACCGGACGCCACGACGCCGGCGGATTCGATTTCGGCACAGAGTCGTTCACGATCCGCCTGGACGGGGCCGGCGGATCTCAGGTCTCCCCGCAGCCGGCCGATGACGTCTCCTTCGTGCTATCGGGCACCGGCAACTCGCTCGCCGCTGCGGTCTACGGTCCGCGGCGCCTCACCGACCTGCTCGGCGACGGCCACGGCGACGGCGAGGTCCGGTTACTCGGCGACGAGTCAGCGGCTCAGGCCTTCGTCGACCTCTTCGAGCTGGCGCCCCGGCCGCTGTGAGCCTTCCGCCGGCGAGCCCGCCGCCGGCGGATCGACGCCCGGATAGGTGACCACCCCACCGCTGTCGGCGTATGCCGGGGCGCCCCACTGCCCCAGCTCGTGAGGTCGGGGAGCGGCATTCGTCGTCAGATGCCACACCCGCCAGCCGCGGGCCGTGAGCACGTTGGCGACGAGCAGGCGGTGACACCGCCACGGCATCGGTTCGCCGCACATGACGGCCACCCGACGATCCCGGGCGAGGTCGGCGAGCCTGGCCAACCCGACCTCGAAGGGCGCGGTCAGCGTGTAGTCGGCGTAGTTCTTGAAACTCTCGTTGCGCCAGCCGGAATTCACCGCCGGGTCCACGGCCTGCTTCCCGCGGCGCCCCCCGAGTTCCGGCAGGTGCTCGTATGCGATTCCCGCGGCGGCGAGCCAGGCCGGCATGGCGTCAGCGCCGAACTGCGGACTACGACGCGACCCCGGTTGGGCCCGAATGTCCACGACCAGCTCGATACCGGCCCGTCGCAGGGTGTCGACGAATTCGGCCTCCGAACAGGTCCAGTGTCCGATCGTCCAGATCTCACCCGGCCCCAGCGCCGACGGATCGTCGTGAGTTACCGACTCCATCCTCATTAAATACGGGATTTTCAATGTAAACTCAAGACGAGATCTCAGCGCGGAGGAGGACGTCACGTGGCGGCCGGTCATCGCCGGCACCGCTGCCCGCACCGGATCGAAGGAGCAGCTATGAGCATCATCGTCGTCGGCGCCGGCCTGGCCGGAGCCACCGTCGTCACCGAACTACGTGACCGAGGGTATGCCGGTCCGCTGACCCTCATCGGAGCCGAGCGGGACCTGCCCTACGAACGGCCGCCGCTGTCCAAGGGTTTCCTGATGGGCAGCGAGCCATTCGAGAAGGCCCTCGTCCACGAAGCCGGCTGGTATGCCGAGCAGGACGTCGATCTGCGGCTCGGAGTTCGAGCGACCGGCCTCGACGTGGCGGGGGGCGAGATCGGCGGCACAGTCACCGTCGCACCGGTGGACGACCTCGACACCGAGTCGATCCTTCGCTACACCGGACTGGCGCTCGCGACCGGGGCACAACCGCGGCGTTTGGCGTTGGCTGACGGGGCCGGTCCGCCCGTCACGTATCTGCGCACGATCGAGGACAGCCGTCGGCTGCGGGACGCGTTGCAGTCCGGCAACCGGATCACCATCGTCGGCGCCGGGTGGATCGGCCTGGAAGTCGCCGCCGCCGCCCGCGCGGCGAACTGCACGGTCACCGTCTTCGAGTCCGCGGAACTGCCGCTCCTTCGGGTGCTCGGGCCGCAGGTCGCGCAGGTCTTCGCCGACCTGCACCGGGCGCACGGCGTGGACCTCCGGTTCAACGCCCACGTCACCGCCGATGACCTGGGCGACGCGGACATGATCGTCGTCGGCATCGGCGCACAGCCCGACATCGTCCTGGCGCAGGCCGCCGGCCTAGCCGTCGACAACGGGGTTCTCGTCGATCCCACCCTGATGACCTCCGCCCCAGGCATATACGCCATCGGCGACATCGCCAACCACGACCACCCGGTCTTCGGACGCCGGA
>JBDIAR010000229.1:0-4253 GCA_039812545.1 Dermatophilaceae bacterium
CCGAGCGGACGACGAGGCTCGAACTCGCGACCTCAACCTTGGCAAGGTTGCGCTCTACCAACTGAGCTACGTCCGCAGGTGCGTTGAGTTGACTTCCGGTATGCCGGTCCGCCAGGTGGCCGGTATGCCGTCGAGCCCGCTCGGTGCTTGGTAGACATTACCGGATGACCAAGGCTTGTCAAAAACCCTCGGCCGCGTCGCGGGATCGGTTCCTTGACGGTCCGACTGACCGCTTCAGCCACTCCCGTCCCGGCCGGTCGACTCGGCGTGGGTGTACTGCTGATCCCGCGAAAACCGCTCCCCCGCCGTCTCGCCCGATGAGCCATCCGCGGCCCCGGGCGCCGTCCCGGGTCCCGTTCCGGGGGCCCGGCGTCGACCCACTTCCTCACGCGCCCAGTGGACCAGCCGAGCCCGCGGGCTGGCCCGCAACTCGACCGGCCACAACACCCGGGTGGCCGCGTTCAGGCCGGCCCCGATCAGAACGGCGATGGACACGGCATACAGCCAGATGAGCAAGATGATCGGGGCGCTCAGCGGCCCGTAGATCGAGGGACCGCCGAGCGACGCGGCAACCGACTCGCGGACCACGACGGAGGCGAGCAGCCAGATGCCCAGCGCCAAGACGGCTCCGGGAATGTCGCGCCACCACGGCGCGCGTCGCGGAGTTGCGACGTGGTACAGCGTCGTCAGAGCCGCGACCGCGGACAGCACCAGGATCGGCCAGTACAAACCCCCGAGGAAGGCCACCTGCTCGGGGAGCCAACGACGGATCAGCCCCGGACCCAGCAGCACCAGCGGAACGACCACGACGCCGACCACGACCCCGAAGGCATACATGGTCAACGAGAAGACCCGGGTGCGCACGATTCCGCGAACCCCGCTCTGGCCGTACATGATCGAAATCGTGTCGACGAAGACGTTGAGCGCCCGCGAACCCGCCCACACCGAGAGCACCAGCCCCACCGAGATGAACTCGGCCCGTCCCTGGCTCAGGACGTCGTCGATGGTCGGCAGCAGGATCTGGGTGATCGAGGACTCGGTGAGGAAGTTCGCGGCATACGAGTGCACAGCCTCGATGATCCGGTGGACGGCAGCCCGGCCCATCCGCTGACCGACGTACCCGATGCCGCCGAAGACCCCGAGGATCAACGGTGGCAGCGACAACAGCATGAAGAAGCCGGCCTCCGATGCCAGCCCGGTCACCCGATACCGCAAGCAGATTCGCACGGTTTCGCGCACGAGGCGCGCCATGCCGCGCCCCTTGGGCACCGCATCGAGGGCGTCGATCGCCCGTTGCCGCCACGCCATGTCCGGGTGTCCTAAGTCCAGCCCGGCGTCCTACGACATCGGGGCGAACCGGGCGGTGAAGTGCCGCAGTGCCGGCGGCTCCCACACGATCCGGTAGCCGCGCAGTTGGTCTTTGCGTTCGGCGACCAACCGGCATACCTCGATGACGTAGTCGATGTGGCTCTGGGTATAGGTCCGGCGTGGGATCGCGAGCCGGACCAGCTCCATCGCCGCCGGGATCTGCGAGCCGTCCGGCTGCCGCCCGAACATCGCCGAGCCGATCTCGCACGAGCGCACCCCACCGGCTTCGTACAGCGCCACGGCCAGCGACTGTCCGGGGAACTCCAGCGGCGGGATGTGCGGCAGGAATTCGCGCGCGTCGAGGTACACCGCGTGTCCCCCCACGGGGCGGACGATCGGTATGCCGGAGGCCGACAGGGCGTCGCCCAGGTATGCCGTGGAGCGGGTTCGATAGCGCAGGTAATCGTGGCTGACGACCTCCTTCAACCCCTGGGCGAGGGCCTCCAGATCGCGCCCGGCCAGGCCGCCGTAGGTGACGAAGCCCTCGGTCAGGATGAGCAGGTTGCGGCAGGTCTGCGCGAGCTCGGCGTCGTTCAAGGCGAGCCAGCCACCGATATTGCCCATCGGGTCCTTCTTCGCGCTCATCGTCATGCCGTCGGCATACGAGGCGACCTCGCGCACGATCTCGACGATGTCGCGATCCCCCTGTCCCGCCTCACGTTCGCGGATGAACCAGGCGTTCTCGGCGAACCGGCAGGCGTCCAGGATGAGCGGCTTGCCGTGCCGATGCGCGACCTCGCTGACCGCGGCGATATTGGCGAGCGAAACCGGCTGTCCCCCACCGGAGTTGTTCGTGATCGTCAGCATGACGCACGGCACGTCCGCGCCGCGCTCGGTCAACAGGGCATCGAGGCGACCCACGTCCATATTGCCCTTGAAGGGGTGCTCCAGCCGGGGATCGCGTCCCTCGGGGATGACCAGGTCGACCGCCTCGGCGCCGGTGTGCTCGATATTGGCCCGCGTGGTGTCGAAGTGGGTATTGCTCGGAACGACCTTGCCGGCACCGCCGATCGCCTCGAAGAGGATCTTCTCGGCGGCGCGTCCCTGATGTGTGGGAATGACATGGTCGAACGGGAACAGCTCACGCACCGCGTCGCGGAACACGTAGTAGGACGGCGAACCGGCATAGGACTCGTCGCCGTGCTGGATCGCGGCCCACTGGTCGCGGCTCATCGCACCCGTCCCCGAGTCGGTCAGCAGGTCGATCATGACGTCCAGCGCATGCAGTTGGAACAGGTTGTAGTCGACCTCGGCGATGGCCGCGCGCCGTTGCGCCGCCGTCGTGAGCCGCAGGGGTTCGACCGAGTGGATCCGGAACGGCTCGATGACGGTCGAGAAGACGTGTTCGCTCATGTCGCGCACTATGCCAGGTCGCTCGGAGCGGACGACACGCTGTGGCGACATGCACACTATTGCGCATACTGCGGTAGCGTCTGATGTGCAGGAGCAAGACCCGCCGGACGGCGAAGGAGACGAGATGGAGACCACGCAACTGGTCAAGGGGGTGCTCGACCTCGCGGTTCTCGCGGTCGTCGCCGCGCAGGAGGGCTACGGCTACGACGTCGTCCGCCGGTTGCGGGCCGCCGGGCTCCAGGACGTCGGTGAGGCATCGGTGTACGGCACGCTGCGCCGGCTCTACACCGCCGGCGCCCTGACCTCATGGGTCGTCCCGAGCGACGAAGGGCCGCACCGCAAGTACTACGGCATCAACGCCAAGGGCCGAGACACCCTCGAAGAGCAGGCCAAGACCTGGCAGAACTTCAGCGCCACGATGGACGGCTTGCTGGATCGCGTCTACGAATCCCCACTGACCACCTCCACCCCGCCCACGTCCGGGAGCGCGCGATGAACGACGACACCTCGATCCTCGACCACGGCGACACCCGGGTCCTGCCCGACGGACACGACGCTCCGGCGCAGGTCCGCGACTACGTCAGCGCGGTGCGCCACTGCCTGCACGACCTCGAACCCGAAGAGCTTGACGACCTCACCTCGGGGATGCACGCCGACCTCGCCGAACTGCTGGCCGAACGAGGCGGGCAACTGGAGGCGATCCTCGGCTCCCCCGCCCGGTATGCCGCTGAGTTGCGTTCCGCGGCGGGCCTGCCGGAGAGCCCGTCGCGTCGAGTGAGGGTCTTGGAGGTGGCCGAACTTCGCCGGACGGCGACCGAGGCCCTCGGCCGGTTGCGCGTCCGGTGGCCGTGGCTCGGTCCCACCTGGGCGTTCATCGTGACGCTCCGGCCGGCGTGGTGGGTGCTGCGCGGACTGCTCCTGGCGTTTGTTGGTCGATGGCTCGTCGGCGACGACCGGCGGGGTTTGATGCCCTCGCGAGCCTTCGAATGGGTGGCCGCCGCCGCGCTGGTCGTGGCCAGTGTGTGGTGGGCCAGGAACTCCGGGCGGTCCCGTCCGGCCGTTCTGCTCACCCTGGCCGTCAATGCGGTTTCCGTCGTCGCCCTGCTCGGCGTGCTGAGCACGGCCACGGCTCCGGAGTACTACGAATCGGTGGCGGCGCCCATTCCGAGCGGCCTGTTCCTCGACGGCAGCGAGGTGCGGAACATCTACGCCTACGACGCAGACGGGAAGCGGCTCACCGATATCCGGCTTTTCGACGACCAGGGCCACCCCTTGGCCCCGTATGCCGTCGATGCCAGTGGCACGGAACTTGCCGCGCGCACCGACCGGTTCGGCACGGCGTGGAACAACGTCTTCCCACGACCGTGGCTCGCGAATCTCCCCCCGTGGGTCTTCACGGACGGTTCGGACAACGCCTGGGTCCCGCCGTGGGTCCCTCCCCAACTGATCGCCCCGCTGGCGCCGGCGACCCCGTCGGCGGTTGGCACGCCGTCCGCCTCGTCCACGCCCACATCGCCCACACCCACATCGCC
>JBDIAR010000230.1:0-4240 GCA_039812545.1 Dermatophilaceae bacterium
TCGCGGGCAGTTGGTCGCGGATCTCGACGGGCAGGGCGCATAGGACCGGCTCGGCCTCGGTCAGCAACCGAACCCTTCGCAGGACAAGAGATTCCCGCTGTGAGCGAAGGACGCGCAGGGTGTCCCACCTAAGTGCGTCTTGTGAGTCGCAGAGGCTGCGCTGGCGCAGTTGCCGAGCCAGGCCGTGCGGCTGCGGAGGTGAGGCGATCCCCGGAGTCGAGTCTCGAATATTGGCTAACGCCCGGGGAGTGGGAGGGTGAATATGAGTCGTGTGCCTTCTCCGTGGCCGTCACTGTTGGCGGAGATGCTTCCGTGGTGGGCGTCGATGAGTGCTTTGCTGATGGTCAGCCCGATGCCTGAACCTGTGCGGTCGCGGGTGCGGGCGGCGTCACCTCGATAGAACCGTTCGAAGGCGTGCTCGAGTTGTTCGGGGGTCATTCCGTCGCCGTTGTCGATCACGGAGATTGCCGCTTCTTCACCTTGGCGGTTGGCGGCCAGGATGACGGTTCCTCCTGGGGGGGTGTGGCGGAGTGCATTGGTGAGGAGGTTGGTCAGGACCTGTCCGATGCGGTTGCGGTCGACGTGGACGTCGAGCCCTGGAGCGGTTGGTGTCTCAACGACGAGGTTGACTCCCTTGGCGGCGAAGGCATCACGCATGCCCTCGTGGGCCGCCCAGAGGAGATCTGGGACGTGGTGTGGGTGGAGGTCGAGCGCGAGTCGGCCCTCCTCGGCTGTGGAGACCTCGTCGATGTCGTCGGCGAGGCGCGCCAGCCGGCGGGTTTGTTCCTCAAGGGCCGCGCGAGATTCTGGCCCGAGGGCGGCGATGCCGTCGTGGAGCCCTTCGTGGTAAGCACTCAGGGTGGCGATGGGTGTGCGCAGTTCGTGGGCGAGGTCGGAAAGCATCCGTCGTCGGGTGTCTTCGATGCCTTCGAGCTTGCTGGCCATCGTGTTGAACGCGGCCGCGAGGGTCTCCAGTTCGGTGCCTGAGGCAATGGTCGGCACGCGCGTGGAGTAGTGCCCACGGGTGAGTTCCTGCGCAGCGGTGGTCACCTGTTCGAGAGGACGGCGGAGCCGTCGGGTGAGGAACCATGTCACCGCGCCAGCACCGAGGAGTGAGATCAGCAGACCGACCCCGACGGAGATCAAGGACGCATCTCGGTAGGCCAGCTCGATGTGGACGAGCTCAGGCGAGTTCTGTTGGTGGCCGGCTTCGACGAGGTGGTCGTGGAAGATGGGCGGGCCGATCATGGCGGCGACCAGGCCGGCTGTGAGGGCACCGGCGACCAGCACGATGGCCTGTCCAGCCAGGAGGCGGGTCGCCAGCCCAGTGCTGTAGGTGCGCGCTGGTGCCATCACCCTTGTCCCATCCGGTACCCGACGCCTCGGACAGTGGTGATGTAGCGGCCGATGTCGGGGGCGTCCCCGAGTTTGCGGCGCAGGTGAGCAACGTGCACGTCGACGAGGTGCTCGTCACCGACCCAGTCGGGTCCCCAGATGTCGTCAATGAGCTGGCGCCGGGAGAACGCCATCGACGGACGGCGCGCCAGAGCCATGAGAAGGTCCCGTTCGGTGGGGGTCAGGGCCACCTCGACGTCGCCCAGGTGCACACGCTGGCCGTCCCGGTCGACACGTAGTGCACCGAACACCCGGGTCGGTTCACTACACGCGGTCTCGGGGGCGGTGGTGGATCCGGTACGAGGGCGGCGCAGCACCGCTTGGACTCGTGCGACCAGTTCGCGGACGCTGAACGGTTTGGTGACGTAGTCGTCCGCGCCTACGGACAACCCGATGAGGGTGTCGATCTCGTCCTTTCGGGCGGTGACGACGATGACGTAGCAGTCGGTGAAGGTGCGGATCTGACGGCAGACTTCGATGCCGTCCAGCCCGGGGAGGCCCAGGTCCAGGATCACGACATCAGGTGCCAGGTCACGGGCTGCCCGGACACCGTCCGGGCCGGTGTGGACCACAGTGGAGTCATAGCCAGCGCGGGAGAGGTAGGCGGCGATCATTCCGGCCAGCGTTGTTTCGTCCTCGATGATCAAGACCCGAGCGCCCGGTTGTGGTGGTGTCGTGCTCACCCTCTCAGTGTCTCTGCCCTTCCGCCCGTATGCCGGTCTCGCGCACGGCCCGGGAGCAGATCTTCGGCAAACCTCAACTTGTTCACGGCCTGGCCTTGAGGGTCGGGCTGCACTGTGGATCGTGACAGGCGCAGCGCGCCGCGACGACCGGACGGGAGAGCGCTCATGATGTGGGGCAACGGGGCTGGGATGGGCTGGTGGATGTGGCTCGTGATGGGCGGCGGCGCCCTCGCCTTCTGGGTCGTCATTGTGCTGGTGATCCGGGCCCTGCTTCCGGCCGGGCGCGTCAGGCAGGAATCGGCCCGACCGGATCCGCTCACTCTCCTCAAGGAGAGCCTGGCCCGCGGCGAGGTGAGCTTGGAGGAGTACGAACAACGCCGCCGCCTCATCGTCGATGGCCACTGACTGCGACCACCCAATGAAAGGCATCCATGACTTCGCCCTTGCTCTCCCGCCGCAACATCCTTCTCGGCGGGCTCGGCCTGGCCTCGACCGCAACGTTGGCCGCGTGCACCTCCAGTTCGTCAGGGACGGGGGTTATGCCGTCGCGCACCTTCGGGCCCCCGACGCCAGTTTCCCCCTCACCGGGACAGAAGGTACTCGAGAAGACGTTGACGGCCCGGCCGGTCAGCCTTGACCTGGGCGGGCGGACGGTGGCGACGTGGGCCTACGACGGTGCGCTTCCCGGCCCGTTGGTGCGAGCGACCGCGGGTGACTTCCTGCGACTCACGCTCGACAACCAGCTCCCCGCAGACACCACGATTCACTGGCACGGCATCCGACTGCCCAACGCCGCCGACGGCGTCCCCGGCCTCACCCAGGATCCGGTCAAGACCGGCGGCAAGTTCGTGTACGAGTTCACCGCTCCGGATCCGGGCACCTACTTCTTTCACCCCCACGTCGGGGTCCAACTCGACCGCGGGCTGTACGCCCCGATGATCATCGACGACCCCGGCGACCCCGGCGGTTACGACGCCGAGTGGATCCTCGTCCTCGACGACTGGATCGATGGCACCGGCACCACCCCCGACGAGGTGTTCAAGAAGCTGATCGCCGACGGTGGCCCCGCCAACGGAGGCGGAATGGGCGGGATGGACCACGGCTCGATGGGTGGCATGTCGATGGGCACCGGACCGTGGGGTGACGCCGGAGACGTCAGCTACCCGCTGTTCCTGATCAACGGCAAACCCCCGACCGACCCGGACGTGCTGACCGCCAAACCGGGCCAAAAGGTGCGCCTGCGGGTCATCAACGCGGCTTCCGACACCATCTTCGCCGTGGCCCTTGGTGGGCACCGGCCCAGCATCACCCACAGTGACGGGCACGCGGTCGAGCCCACCGAGGTCGGCGCCTTCTACATCGGGATGGGCGAGCGGTACGACGCCATCGTCACCCTCGCTGACGGCGCCTTCCCCCTTGTGGCCCGACCGTTCGGCAAGACCAGCGGCGGCCAGGCCATGGCCGTGGTCCGTACCGGCGCCGGCGCTGCTCCTCCGGTTACCGCTGACCCGAGCGAGCTGGCTGGTCAGGTCCTCATCGGCTCACAGTTGCGCCCGACCGAAGCCGCCAAGCTGCCGGGCAAGGAGCCGGACGCCACCGTCGACCTGGCCCTGCAAGGCTCGATGAAGCCCTACCAGTGGGGCATGAACGGCGCCAAGTACGGCGAGAACGAGCCACTGACCGTCAGGGCTGGGCAACGGCTGCGGATCAACGCCACCAACATGACGATGATGACCCACCCGCTGCACCTGCACGGGCACACTTTCGCGCTGCCCTCGGGGCTGCGCAAGGACACCGTGCTGATGGCGCCCATGCAGTCCTTCGCGATCGACCTCGACGCCGACAACGCCGGCGACTGGATGATCCACTGCCACAACATCTACCACGCAGAAGCGGGCATGATGATCGCCCTGGAATACCGCTGATGAGCACCACCACCCGACACCGCGTCCTCCTCGCAGGCGGGGCACTCGTGACCATGGCGGCCCTGGCAGCGTGTGGCGCCACAACCACACCCACCGTCAATACGACGTCCATCGCGACCCCCACCGCAGCCGGAGGAGGGTCAACCTCCACAGCATCAGCGGCCAACCAACCGCCGGTCGCGATCACCCACATCCACGCTGTCACCCGCGAACCCAAGACCGGTGACCTACTCCTAG
>JBDIAR010000231.1:0-4197 GCA_039812545.1 Dermatophilaceae bacterium
ATCTTATCTACTTGTCTCGGGCACTTCAAGCCTCGATGATGGGGTCATGCCGGTCTACGACAGCGGCGTCGCCGCATACCGAGACACCACGAAGTGGCTGACGGCGTTCGTCCCCCTCGGGGCCCTGACCGCGGCCACGGCTACGATCGGGCCGGACTTGGTGCGCAGCGTGCAGGCCGCGTCGGGAGTCGGCGATTGGATCGGCCGGCACTGGCCGGCCGCGGCTTGCCTGATCGCGATCCTGGCCGGTGTCATCGCCATCTTGTATTGGGGCGGAAGGGTGCTCAGCGTCGCGCCGACCGATCTGGGTCAGCTGCAGAGCCCGGCATTCGCTCCGCGCCTCGCCCGGGCGATCGGGCAGGGCGTCACCGCGCCGGAGTTCTTCACGGTCGAGTCGTTCACGACGGCCATGGCCGCCCTGGCCAACTCCTGGGACCAGCCGGCACCGGCGCCGGCGGACGACCTCAACCTGGCCCGGCTGAAGGGTGCGGTCGAGAACCTGCGCCAGTGGGCGGTGTTCGACGACGTCAAGTCGGCGTTCCGCGACTTCATCGTGGCCTTCGCCATCGCCACCACCGCGATCGGCGCCGCCGTCGTTATCGCACCGTCCCGACTCGGCGGCGGACTCCCGATCGACAAGCCGAGCGCCGTTGCCGTCGCTGTCGACGACGAGGGCCGGCGGGAGCTCACGGCCGCCACCGGGTGCACCGATCCCACCGCGAGCACCTTCCTCGCCGTCGACGGTTCGTGGCGACAGCCCACCCTGGCCGTCGACGGCCCCGGATGCCGGTTCGGAGCCACGTGGATCCCGGATCCCGATCACGTCAAGATCCGGCCCAGGTAGCCGCGAAGTGCCGACCCGGGCGCCACCGCTGAGCTGGCGCCGGCCGGGATTCCGCAGCGTCGGTGGATCTACCGGGCGGCGACGAGCTTGGCGATGCGGCCGTCGGCTCCCGAGCCCCAGCACGTCCCTTCGACGCACTGGACGGTGTCCAGCGAGCCGTCGTCGATCGCCGACCAGGTGCGGCCACCGTCGAAGGAGGCGTCCGACCCGGTGGGGCCGACCGCGATGGCGACGACCCCGGCGCACTTCACCGCGGCATACGCACTGCCCGAGCGATAGCCGCGCGGGGGCACCTTCGGGAGGGACCACGTGCGGCCGCCGTCGGCGGTCCACGCGGCGATCTTGTCGGTGCTCGTCGGGTTGGCGTAATCGCCGCCGACGACGATGCCGCGTTTGGCGTCCCGGAACCGCACCGAGAAGATGCCCGAGGAGGCGCTGGCGGCGACCGGGGTGTCGACGACCGACCAGGTCCGGCCGCGGTCGGGTGAGCTGAAGACGCGCGCCACGCCCGGCGAGACGTTGCCACCGGTGCCGAGGTAGACCCGCGGCCCGGCGCCGGCGCTCAGGCAGGTGCCCGACCCGGCGAAGAAGTACTCGTCGGCATAGGGCTTCGGCGCGGCCGAGGTGTCGACCGGGGTCCAGGTATGCCCGCCATCCCGGGTCGCTTTGAGGGTGAGCTTGCCGCCCACCGGGTCGGAGACGACGAGGCCGCGGCGCTTGTCGGTGAAGGCCATGCAGTCGTAGAAGCCGGCCGGATCGGTCATCCGATCGGCCTCGGTCCAGGTGGCGCCGCCGTTGTCGGTGACGTAGACGCGCGAGTCGGTGCCCGAGCCGACCGTCATGGCCACGGCGTGCGAGGCGGAGGTGGCCTCGATGTCGCGGAACTGCAACCCCGCCTCGGCTGCTGCGGCCGGGCCGACCGAAGCCCAGGTACGGCCGCCGTTGGTCGTTCGCAGGACCACGCCGTCGTAGCCGGCCGCCCAGACGATCGACGGGCTCACCACCGACAGGCCGCGGAACCGGGCGGTCGTTCCGGTGGTCGAGTCGCGCCAGGACAGCGTGGCGTGGTGTTGCTTCCCCTTTTCGACCTTTCCGGCCGAGCCGGCGGAGCCGGCCGTCGCGGTCGGCGCGGCCACGGCGAGGGTCGAGACGGCGAGGGCAGCCGTCGCGAGCGCGGCGAAGGACATGCGGGCGCGTCGTGTCATGGCCGCAACTGTGCTCGCCTCAGACGAGCTTGACAAGCACTTCTTCGGCATACGCCCGCTTCTTCGGTCGTTTCGTCCGGTATGCCGCTTCGTGTCCGTCCGGTCCGTCCGGCGGCGCACCCTCGCCTCGCGGATGGGAGGTGGTCCGGCGGGTCGACGGCCCTATCGGCTCTCAGACGGCTCGGACGTCGACGATGCCTTGAACGCCGATGAAGTCGTCAGGATTTCGGGTGTACAGGACTGCGTCGTGCGCATGGGCAGTCGCGGCGATCAACAAGTCCATGACACGCCGTCTCGGCTGACGTCCGTGCTCGACCACGGCGGCGGCGATCCGCCCGTAGCTCTCGGCTACCGCCTCGTCCACAGGGAGCGGATCGAAGCGGCGCTGCAACCGACCCAGCCGCCGTAGCCGCTCGGCGCGCACCTCGGCCGTCTTGGCAACCAAGACTCCGAAACGCAGCTCTGCCAGGGTCACGACGCTGATGGCGAGAACTCCCGGCAACGGAGCCACCTGCTCGGCGAGAACCACGCTCGTGTCGAGCACAGCTCGCTCAGCCGTTGCGCGAACAGCGGCGACTCCCACATCCTCTGTCAATCCGACACCCACGGATCGCGGGCCGCGTCGTCGAGCAATTCACGATCGTCGTTCCAGTCCGGGTCTCCCGGCCCGTCAAACAGGCCGCCCAGCTCCGACCACCGCTGCCATCGAGTCGGCCGAACCGGGACCAACATTGCGCTGGGACGTCCGGACACGGTGATGACGATCTCTTCGCCCTCTTCGACGCGGCGCACGAGGGCGGAAGCATCCTGCCTCAGCTCTCTCAGCCCCACGGATTCCATAACAACCGATTGTAGCAACTGTGCTACCGGGCCGCACTTCCATGGGGACCTCCCCGGCATACCTCCCGCGTCCAGCCTTCTACAGTTCGACCATGGCGCTCACCCCGGAGCAGGAGCAGTTCTGGCAGGACTACCTGGACGGTCTGGCACCGGAGGACCGCCCCGACAGCGCGGTCTGTGCGTCATGTCCGGGCATCCCGGAGATCGCCGACCAGCTCATCGAGCTTTACCTGGCCGGCAAGAAGACCGCCGGAAGTGGCCTCGTTGAGGATTACCGAGCCGCCGGCGAGCCACTGCCGGAGGTCGGAGATCACTGGATCGCCTTGGGCTCCAACGGACAACCTCGCTGCATTCTGCGCACGGTCAGCGTCGAAACCCACCTCTTCAAGGACGTCCCGGAGCGAATCGCGCTCGCCGAGGGCGAGGGCGACCTTTCACTGGACTACTGGCGGCGGGCGCATATCGAGTTCTTCCGGCCGATGCTCCCCGGTTGGGGAATCGACGACATCGATGACGCGATGGTCGTCACCGAGTTCTTCGCCCTGGTTCATCCCGCGCCAATCCGCGTCTCGCGATGACGCCGCAGACGAGTTCGCCCACCGAGCACCAGTTGTTCCGATCGGTATTGTGGGATCCGTGGGGATACTGACTGACTTCTTCGTTTTGACCGCGCACCAAGCGGCGTTGCTGTTGGACAACGAGTCAGCACCGGCCGAGCTGCCGCAGGTCTGGGCTAAATGGGTCGACCCCGTGAAAGTCAGCACCCTGTTCCGCATCGCGTCCAACGGCGACACCGAACTCCAGGACGTTGATGAACCAGTCGACATGGACCGTCCCGACGGTCCCTGGCTTCTCGTGATTCGCGACGAGGTGACGCAGTGCTTCGCGGGCATCGCGGAGCACGAGATTTTCCGAATTGCGGACGCCTGGGCCGCCACAGAGGAGTGGCAGGCGCAGCACGCTGATCCAGAATTCCTCGGCTCGCTCATCAGGGACCTGCGCGACCTCGCGAAACAGGCTCGACCTCCTACCACGCGCCTCTACCTGCGCATCACGCTCTGATTCGGCGGATCGGCGCGCTCGCCGTCCGTTCCGGCTCCACCGCTCAATCCCGTCGGGACGGTGTGCGAGAGATGAGGATGGGCTTGGCCGGGGTTGGCCGGCGCCGCAGATACCGCTTTGCCGCCAGATCGCGACGGACTACGTCTGCCTGGGCAGCCACTCCCGGCCGGGCAGCGCTGCGGCGCCGCCGGCGACCGGTAGACATCTCGCCACCCGAGGCCCACGCCACGACATGTGCGTCGGGCC
>JBDIAR010000232.1:0-4149 GCA_039812545.1 Dermatophilaceae bacterium
CGTCGAACTTCGCGATGTAGACCCGCACCTCCTCGTAGAAGCGCGCAGCCATCCGCTGCACGTCACCGAGCGTCGCGTACTTGCACTTGCCTGGTGCAAATGAAAACTGCAAATGAAGCCGCGTTGATGTGCGACCGGACGGGCGGGCTGTACGAGAACTCCTCCTTTCGGCGGACCAAGGTCGAGCCCCCGGACGGATGTGCCCGCCGCGCCCGCCGGCGAGAGTGAAGAGATCACACCTCGACAGCGAAGGACCATCCCGTGAACACCTCGATAACAGCCCCGGCCGCCACCCCGACAGCAGCCGCACCAGCGCTCGCCACGATCCACAGCCCGCAAATCGCCATCCAGGCGAAGCTCGCCGCGGCCTGGACGAGCTTCATGTTCCTGTATGTCTACGTCGACGTCCTCGGTCTCTACAAGCCCGGTGCTGTCGCGGACATCCTCAACGGCAAGGTCTTCACCTTCGAGATCACGCAGACCTTCGCGGTCAGTTCGCTTGCGGCGGCGTCGATACCGACCCTGATGATCCTGCTCTCGACGACCCTTCCCACACGGCCCAACCGCCTGACGAACCTCATCGTCGCCGCCCTCCTCATCCCGTGGATGGCGTTCAACCTCGCCGGCGGGGAGTGGCCGTTCTACTACGGCCTCGGGTTCGCGGTCGAGCTGGGGCTCCTCGCGTTCATCCTGCGCACCGTGTGGGCCTGGCCCCGTACCACCGCGATCCCTACCCTGAAGCGGTGATGGCCATATGCCGTTCATTCTGGCGCGAGCCGAGGCCCGCCGACCCCCCGCCGGTGGGTCGGTGGGATTGGCTCCTCGCCGGCGGATTCGCCACCGCCGCACTCGTCGAGGGCATTCTCCGTGCAGACCTACCCTGGCGACCGCTGGTCATTCTGCTCGCCGTGCCGCTGGCCCCGGCGTTCGTCTGGCGCCGGCATCACCCGCTGACGACCTGCCTGATCGGGTTCGGCGTCGCCGGGCTGCTGTCGGCTCTCCAACTGGTGTCGCGCAGCGGTGACTTCGGCCTGGTCGCGATGACGGCAATCGTCGGCCTGCTGTTCTCCTTGGTGCGATGGGGATCCGGCCGAGAGATCACTCTCGGTATGCCGGTCGTCGCCGCCGTCGTCGCCCTCGGCCTCGTCGTGTCCGCAGCCGGCTGGGAGGACGTCGTCGGCGGCATACTCTTCGTTCTGCTCTTCATCGCGCTCGCCGCCGTGGCCCGTTACCGGGCCGACCTGTGGCACCGCCGACAACACGAGATCCGCAACGAGGAGCGCCTCGCGCTGGCTCGCGAGTTGCACGACACCGTCGCCCATCACGTCTCGGCCATCGCGGTGCAGGCACAGGCCGGCCGCGTCGTTGCCGGCACGCGGCCCGAGCAGGTGGCCGAGATCCTCGCGGCGATCGAGTCCGAGGCCTCGCGCACTCTCGCGGAGATGAGGGGCATGGTGCGGGTGCTCCGTGAGGACGACTGGCACGCCTCCCCACCCAGGTTCGGCGTCGCGGACCTCGCGGCGCTGGCGCACAACGACGCGGCCCCCGCGGTCGAGGTCACCCTGGACGGTGCCGTGACGCACCTGCCCCCGCCCGTGGACGCCGCACTCTACCGACTGGCGCGCGAGGCGCTGACCAACGCCGTGCGCCATGCGCGCGGCGCCACCCGAGTCGGCATCGAAATATGCCGCACCGGCGACATGGTCCGGCTGCGGGTCGCCGATGACGGCCTGTTGCGTCCGGGTTCAGGTGCCGAACCGGGCTTCGGGCTCACCGGCATGGCCGAACGCGCCGAACTCCTGGGCGGCTCGCTCACCGCAGGGCCCGGGCCGCGGGGCGGCTGGGTCGTCGACGCCGTGCTGCCGGCCGGAGGTCCGCGGTGACCATCCGTGTCGTGGTCGCCGACGATCAGGACCTGGTCCGGGCCGGGCTCGTCATGATTCTCGACGCCCAACCCGACCTCGAGGTCGTGGGGGAGGCGGCTGACGGCATACAGGCACTCGACGTGGCGACCCGGCTGCGTCCCGATGTCCTCCTCGTGGACATCCGTATGCCGGGGCTCGACGGCGTGGAGGTGACCCGGCGCCTGGCCGGCCCGGAGGTGGCGGACCCGATGGCTGTCGTCGTCATCACCACCTTCGATCTCGACGAGTACGTCCTCGGCGCCCTGCGCGCCGGGGCGCGCGGCTTCCTCCTCAAAGACGCCGGACCGCAACTCCTCGTCCAGGCCATTCACGCCGCGGCCAACGGTGACGCGCTGATAGCGCCCAACATCACCAGGCGCCTCCTGGAGACCTTCGTCGACCGAGCGCCGGCGACCCCGAGCCACCCCATCCACCCGCTCACCCAGCGCGAAGAAGAGGTGCTGGTGCTGGTCGCCCGCGGACGCACCAACGCCGAGATCGCCGCCGAACTCTTCATCGGCCTGAGCACGGTCAAGACTCACATCGCCGCGCTGATGACCAAGCTCGCCGTTCGCAACCGGGTCGAGATCGCGATGTGGGCCTACCACACCCAGCGGGTGTAGGTCGACGGACTGGGGAATCTGAGGACAGAGTAAGCGAAGGCAGCGCCGACGCAGACTCGGCATACGCACCGGCATACGCACCGGCATACGGAACAGGCATACGGGACAGGACTGAAAGAGATGACCACACGACGACTCGCGAGCGTCCACTCGGGCGACGGATTCCATTGGGTCGGTGACGGGTTCTACGTCACCCAGCTGCTGCCGGGCAGCGCCGAGCTCCAGGCGGCGGCCGACCCGTTCCTCCTCATGGACTACAACCCGGTCCGGGAGTACCCGCCCACGACCCGGCAGCGCGGCGTCGGACCGCACCCGCACCGCGGTTTCGAAACCGTGACGCTCGCGTTCGAAGGCGCTGTGCAACACCACGATTCGACCGGCGGTGGCGGCATCATCTACCCCGGCGACGCACAGTGGATGACCGCCGCGAAGGGCATCCTGCACAAGGAGTACCACGAGCGGGAGTGGGCGGCGCGCGGCGGCCGGTTCCACATGATGCAGCTCTGGGTCAACCTGCCGAGCAGGGACAAGATGAGTGAGCCCGGATACCAGGCGCTCACGGCCGAGTCGATGGGCAAGGTCAAGCTGCCCGACGGCGGGACCGTCACCCTGTATGCCGGTGAACTGGACGGAGAGGTCGGACCGGCGCGCACGCATACCCCGATCGAACTCTGGGACGTGCAACTCGCCGCCGACGAGACCGCCGAACTGGCGGTGCCCGACGGCCACACCATGATGGCGTTCGTGCTGGACGGAGAGGTCGGCACGCAGGGCGGGACGATCGGTTTCGAACGGCTCGGGCTGTTCGAACGCAGCGGCGACGTCCTGCGCCTGAGCGCACCGGAGACCGGCGCGCGCGTCATCATCTTGGGGGGCGAGCCGATCGGGGAACCCGTGATCTTCTACGGGCCGTTCGCGATGAACACCCGCGCGGAGATCGTCCAGGCGGTCAACGACTTCAACGCCGGCACGTTCGGACACCTCGAATGACCGCCGCGACGCCGTCCCCGCAGCCGTCGGCCCAGCCCGCCCGGGTCCCGGTCATCGGCGTACTCGTCGGCAGCACCCGCCCGGTCCGGATCGGTCGGCAACTCGCGGACCAGATCGCCGAACTCGCCCGGCTCCGCTCCGAGGCCGACATCACCGTGGTCGACCTCGCCGAGGTCCGGCTGCCGTTCCTCGACGAGCCGAAGATGCCCTCCCGCGGCGACTACGTCCACGAGCACACTCGCGCCTGGAAGCGCACCGTCGACGGCCTCGACGCGCTCATCATCGTTTCGCCGCAGTACAACGGCGGTTATCCGGCGCCCCTGAAGAACGCCATCGACACCCTGTATGCCGAGTGGCGCGACAAGCCGATCCTGCTGGTGACCTACGGCTACCACGGGGGCGTGGGGGCGGCGGAGCAATTGGCTCCGGTCCTCACCAGGATCAAGGCCAAGCTCCTGCAACCAGCGGTGGCGATCACCGTGACCGACGACGACCGGGACGCCTCGGACCATCTCGCCAACCCGTGCGATCTCGTCGAACGGCACCGCGCCCAACTCGAGGTCGGCTTCGCCGCGATCCACGCCGCCCTCGGCTGCTGACCACCCAATCTCTGGCCATCACTACCCACCCAC
>JBDIAR010000233.1:0-4136 GCA_039812545.1 Dermatophilaceae bacterium
GGTGACGAACTCGCTGCGGCTGCGCCGATTCGGCACCCGCTGACGGCCCCGGCCCCACCCCCACAAAATCGCCCGATTGGGCGATTTTGTCGACCGATGACCCGAATCCGGCGCGAAAATCGCCCGATCGGGCGAAATTGTCAGATGGGTCAGCGGCCCCGAACTGGGTCAGCGGCCTCGAACGCCGTCAGATGCCGTGAACGCCGTCAGGCGCCTCGGGCGACTCAGAGGGGAGTGCCCCCAGAGGGGAGCGCTCAGATGGTGACCTGGCCGCGCGGGGTGTCGAAGGTGACCGACATCAGGCCGGGCGTGCCGTGCGGGGCGATGAAGGTGAAGTCGATGGTCTTCGGTTCGTAGTCGGGCGGCAGGCCCAGCCAATTGCGAACCCGGTCCCGGTCCCCGGCGATCTGGATACCGCTGATGGTGACATCAGTGTGCGCGTCAGACGAGGGATGCGGAACGCCGTCGTCCCACTGGATGTAGAACGGCAACTGCGGGTCAGAGATCAACCCGCATACCCCCACCTGTCGCCAGGTCAGCTCGACTCCGTCCGGCCGATGCCGGTACCCCGCCGCGGCCACCCGCTCCAGACGCTTCTCCACCACGGCGATGTCGTCGACCCGGACCACCCAACCCAGCCACCCACCACCGCATTCGGATCGGGCGCGAACCGCCTGACCGAACGGCGCCTTGTACGACGCCGGGTGATCGAGGACTTCGACGACCTCGAGATAGCGCTCGTTGGCGAACGGGAAAATGACATTCCGGGTACCGAATCGGGGGTGATATCCGCCGTCGACCGGCTCGACACCGAGTTGGTCGGCTACCCGGCGCGCCGTCGCATGCAACCCATCCCGTTCGGCCGCGTAGGAGACGTGGTCTACTCGCATGCCCAACATCGTGGCACATCCCAGAGGGTGCTCTTGACCACATGTCTTGACCCGGGCGGGCGCCCCGGAGTTGGCTGGAGGGTTGGGTCCCCACGACCACGTCAGGACTCGCGTTGCCGGACCGCTTCGTAGAGCACGACCGCCGCCGCGACCGACACGTTCAGGCTGTTCACCCGCCCGCCCATTGGGATCGCCACCCGCTGGTCGGCGGCGGCGAGGAACTCCGCCGTGACGCCGTGTTTCTCCGAGCCGACGACGATCGCAACTCGTCCGCGAAGGTCTGCGTCCGTATGCCGCAGGTCGGTGTCCGGTGTGGTCACGACGATCGCAAAGCCCTGGGAGCGCAACCACGCGATCGTCGCCGGGGTGTCGGCGCCCACCACGTCGAGGGCGAACACCGTCCCCTTGCTGGCGCGCACGACATTGGGGTTGCCCCAATCCGTGACCGGGTCGGCGGCGATGACCGCGGCGACTCCGGCGGCGTCCGCGGTGCGCAACATGGCCCCGAGGTTGCCGGGCTTCTCCACCCCCTGGCAGACCAGCACGAGGCCCGCAGGCCGTTCCGGCTGCCGGTGAGGACTGAGCCGACCGGCCGACAGGTCGTCGAGGCTGAGCGTCGGCATTGGCGTTTCGGCGAGTATGCCGTCGGCACCTTCGCGGTATGCGACCTTCTCGAAGGCGGGGCGGGACAGGCGGACGAGTTCGACGCCCTCGCAGCGGAGGCGATCGAGCAGGGCGTCCTGGGTCCCGATGTCCTGGACGCCCGCTCGACCGGCGGGGCTGAACAGGTCGGGGCAGTAGTAGACGGTGCGTGGCCGGACGCCGGCGGCCAGGGCGACGGCCAACTCCTCGTGGCCTTCGATCAGCGTCCGACCGGTCAGCTCGCGGGTCCGCCGTCGTCGAAGCGCCACCAGGTCCTTCAGCCGCTGATTGGCCGGTGAGGTGACGAACAGGTCTGCCATGCCGGTTCAGTCCCGCCGCGTCGGAACCGAAGCCCGATCAAACGCCCGATCCGACGTGCGATCAAACGTGCGATCAAACGCGCGAACCGGTGCGGGCTCCGGCATACCGGCGATCACGGAACGCAGCACCGGCACGACGCCGTCGTCCAGGACGTGGCCGGTCACCTCGTCGGCGACCGCTTGTACTTCCGGCGGGGCGTTGCCCATCGCGACGCCGCGGGCCGCCCAGTGCAGCATCTCGACGTCGTTGCGTTGATCGCCGACCGCGATGGTGTCGCCCGGCTCCACGGCCAGCCGGCGGCGCAGTTGCTCCAGGGCGGACGCCTTGGAAACGCCCTCGGGGTTGAGGTCGAGCCACGCGGTGTAGCCCACGGCATACGAAACCCCGTGCAGGCCGATGGATTCAACGGCTCGCAGGAACGCCTCGGGGGTGGAGTCGGGGTCGCGGACGCTGACCCGGGTCGCCGGCAGCGACACGAGTTCGTCCCAGGGGACGATGCGTTGCCGGCCGGAGAGTTCGCCGTCCGGGAACGGGACGTCCACCATCGAACCGACCCCGAGTTCCTCGACCGCGATTCGGGCACCGGGCAGGGACTGCCGGATCAGGGCGAGCGCGGGCCCGGGGTCGAAGGTGACGCGTTCGAGGACCTGGTACCCCTTGCGGCGACGCGGGTCGAGCCGGACGGTGACGGCGCCGTTGGAACACACGGCATACCCCGTCGTGATCCCGAGGCGGGCCAGGATCGGCATCGTGCCGATCACGGCTCGGCCGGTCGCGATGACGACATGGCTGCCGGTGGCCGCGGTGTCGGCGACGGCCGCGCGAACGGCCTCGGAGAGCACCCCGTCGTGGCGCAGCAGGGTGCCGTCGACGTCGAGGGCGACCAGTCGCCGGCCGGGCGCGGGCGGAGCGGGCGCCACTCAGGCCCTGGGGGCGATGACGTCGGTGCCGAGGTATGCCTGCAGCGCCTCGGGTATGCGGACCGAACCGTCGCGCTGTTGGTGGTTTTCGAGCAGGGCGATGATCGGGCGGGTGTTGGTGAGGATCGTGCCGTTGAGGGTGGCGACGGTGCGGGTACCGGTCCCGTTGGGGTCGCGCTCGCGGATGTTGAGGCGGCGGGCCTGGAACGTGGTGCAGTTCGACGTCGAGGTGACCTCGCGGTAGCGCTCCTGGCTCGGCAGCCATACCTCGCAGTCGAATTTGCGGGCCGCCGGGCCGCCGAGGTCGCCTGCGGCCACGTCGATGACCCGGTACGGGAGGTCGAGCAGGTCGAGGACGCGGCGTTCGACGCGAAGGAGGTTGGCGTGTTCGTCCTGCGCGTGTTCGACCCGGCAGTAGACGAACATCTCGGTCTTCTGGAACTGGTGAACCCGGAAGATGCCCTTGGTGTCCTTGCCGTGGCTGCCGGCCTCGCGGCGGTAACACGTCGTGGTGGCGGTGTAGCGCAGTGGGCCGTCGGCCAGGTCGATGATCTCGTCGAGGTGGTAGCCGGCCAGGCCCACCTCGCTGGTGCCGGTGAGGTACAGGTCGTCGTCCGGCAGGTGGTAGACCTCGTCGGCGTGGACGTCGAGGAACCCGGCGCCGGCCATCGTCTGCGGCTTGACCAGGTTCGGGACGACCAGGGGGATGAAGCCCTCGTCGATCGCGACCCGCTGCGCGAGGGCCATCAGGGCGTATTCGAGCCGGGCGCCCAGGCCCTTGAGGTAGTAGAACCGGCTGCCGCTGACCTTGGCGCCGCGTTCGAGGTCGATGATGTCGAGGGCCCGACCGAGGTCCAGGTGGTCCTGGACGGCGATGCCCTCGGCGGCGAAGTCGCGCTTGGCGGGGCCGGCCTCTTCCAGGACGCGGAAGTCCTCCTCGCCGCCGGCGGGGACGCCGTCGATGATGACATTGCCGAGACGGCGGGCCAGGGTGTCGAGTTCGGCGTCGGCGTCCTTGGCGGCGGCGTCGAGGGCCTTGACCTGGTCGGCGAGTTCTCGGGTGCGGGTGAGGAGCGCGGCTTTCGTGTCGCCGGTGGCTTGGGCGACCTGCTTGCCCAGGGACTTCTGCTCGGCGCGGACAGCCTCGAATTGCGCCAGCGAACTGCGCCGGGCCTCGTCGGCGGCCAGGATCGCGTCCACGATGTCCACGTCCTCGCCGCGGGCCTTCTGCGAGAGGCGCACGACCTCGGGGTTGTCACGCACGAGCTTGATGTCGATCACGGCGCCCAGCCTACCGAGGGGCGCTGACGGCATACATCCGCTTATCCGGCCGACGGCGAGGGCGGCGGCGTACGGGCTTGAT
>JBDIAR010000234.1:0-4099 GCA_039812545.1 Dermatophilaceae bacterium
GAACCGATTGACTCTTCTCGAACCGGCTGGTTCTTCGAGAACCGGCTAATGGCTTGAGGATTCGCGCGGGTCGGTCGATCGGCCGGCACAGGCCAGCGTCAGCACGACGGCGAACCCGCGAGCCGCGGAATCGCCCGATGCACCGACGTTTTCGCAACTGAGGGCGCCACCCATCCGCTCCATCAACCACGAGCTGGTGTAGAGGCCCAGGCCCTGGCCGGGTCGCCCAGCGGTGTTGGAGCCGCGGAAGTGCTTGCGGCACAGCTGGTCCACCTCACCGGCCGGCACACCCGGCCCGCAGTCCTCGAGTCGCACGTGCAACAGATCGTCGACCAGCACGCTCGTCACCGTCACCGGCGCCCGGCCGTACTTCGCCGCGTTCCCGAGCACATTGTCGGCCACCTGCTGGAGCCGCAACGGGTCGCCGACCACCATGGCCGGCACGATGTCGCACGTCCCGAGGGCGGCGGCGGTGTCGCTGCGGACGAACATGGCGACCAGGTCGGTGCTCGGCAGCTCGGTCAGCGTGATCGGCAGGGCCGCGAGTTCATCCGCCCCGGCCCGGAACAGCTCCCCGACGAGATGGTCGATGTGATGGCTCTTGTCGAGGATGAGGTCGAGCCGGGCCACCAAGTCGGCCTCCCCACGGGCCACCGCCGTCAACCTGGCCAGCTCCGCACCGGCTTCCAGTGATGCCAACGGGGTTCGGATGTCGTGGCCGAGTTGGGCGACCAGCGTATGCCGGTCCTCGCGCGCCGTCCGCTCGCGGTCCCGGGAGCGGGCGAGTTCGGTGCGCAAGATGTCGAAGCTCTCGGTGAACGCGCCGAACACGTGCCCGCGGTCCATCCGCAGCGGCGCGTCGAGAGTGCCTCTCGCGACGTCCTCGGCGAAGTCCTCCAGGTCACGGAACGGCCGCACGATCCGACGGTGCAGCCACCACCACCAGACGGTGACGATCAATCCCACGAGGCCGAGCAGGCATACCGCCCAACGGATTCGGTCCTCCGCCGCGGCACGGACCCGGTCGAGCCACGGGTCGGCGACGTACAGGCGCCCGACGGGCGCGCCGGCCACGACGATGTCGAACGCCGCGGCCCGCACGCGCATGGCCGCGAGGTCGGAGTCGACCGGCATACCGTGGGCGACACGGACCCGGCCGGCCGCGTCGACGACGGTGAAGTCCGGTGCGGTTGCGGGGAAATCGGCCCGTGTCAGCCCGACCCAGTGCGCCGACGCTCGCTGGACCAACTCGTTGGCGACGACGACATCGGGAGCCGGGGGGTCCACCTGCGCCGAGCGGACGACCACGAGGCCGGCCACGACGACCGCCGGCCAGATCGCCAGCACCGGCCACCACCCCAGCCACCGAGCGGGCCTGGGGCGCTTCACGATTGCCGGCTCCGGAACAGGTACCCCCGGCCCCAGAGCGTCTCGATGTAGGTCGGCCGCTCGGGGTCGGGTTCGATCCGCGCGCGCAGTCGGCGGATGTGCACGCTCAGCGTCCCGTCGCCGGTGATGGCGTCGCCCCAGACCTGTTCGAAGAGCTCCTGTTTGGGCAGCGCCCGCTCGCGGTGGGTGACGAGATAGCGCAACAGTCGGTGCTCCATCGTGGTCAGCGAGAGGTCGATGCCGTTCAGCCAGAATCGATCCGCGGCCGGGTCGAACCGCAGCCGGCCGTCGTCGTAGCCCGACGCATCCGGACCGGCCGCGTCCAGACGCTCCAACACCCGGCGCACCTTGGCGAGCAGGACCGCCAGCGAACACGGCTTGCGGACGAAGTCGTCGCCGCCAATCCCCAACGCCAGGATCTGGTCGTCGTCGCTCTCCCGCGCGCTGAGGAAGACGATCGGGGTGTCGGCGCGACGCCGGATCCGACGGCACAACTCGAACCCGTTCATCCCCGGCAGGTTGATGTCCAGCAGCACGACCCGGGCCGTGCTGGCGGCCAGGAACGCCTCGGCGCCCTCGGCGGTGCCGGTGTGCGCGGCGCGCAGACCGAAGGCCTGGAAGTATTCGACCGTGCTGGCTGCCAGCGACTCTTCGTCATCGACGACGAGGACGTCGTATGCCGTGCCCGGGCCCACCGGCTACTCCCATTCGATGGTGCCGGGGGGTTTGCTCGTCACATCGAGCACCACCCGGTTGACCTCGGCCACCTCGTTGGTGATCCGCGTCGAGATCCGGGCGAGCACGTCGTAGGGCAACCGGGTCCAGTCGGCGGTCATCGCGTCCTCGGACGACACGGGGCGCAACACGATCGGGTGCCCGTAGGTGCGGCCGTCACCTTGAACCCCCACCGACCGGATGCCCGCCAGCAGTACGACGGGGCACTGCCAGATCTGTCGGTCGAGGCCCGCCGCGGTCAGTTCGGCGCGGGCGATGGCGTCCGCCTTGCGCAGCACCGCGAGGTTCTCGGTGGTCACCTCGCCGATGATGCGCACCCCGAGGCCAGGGCCGGGGAAGGGCTGGCGCCAGACGATCTCCTCGGGGACCCCGAGCTCCAGGCCGACCTGACGGACCTCGTCCTTGAACAGCGAGCGCAGCGGTTCGACCAGGTCGAATTTCAGGTCGTCCGGCAGGCCGCCGACATTGTGGTGGCTCTTGATATTGGCCGCACCCTCGCCGCCACCGGACTCCACGACGTCGGGATACAACGTGCCCTGGACGAGATAGCGGACCGGGTGCTCGTCGAACTCGGCGGCCCCCGCGATGTCTCGGGCGGCATACTCGAAGACCCGGATGAACTCGCGCCCGATGATCTTGCGCTTCTCCTCCGGATCGGTCACCCCGGCGAGCGCGTCGAGGAACCGTTCGCGGGCGTCGACGACGACGAGTTTGACGCCGGTGGCCCGCACGAAGTCGTCCTCGACCTGCTCGGCCTCTCCTTCGCGCAACAACCCGTGGTCGACGAAGACGCAGGTCAACTGGTCCCCCACGGCGCGGTGGACGAGCGCGGCGGCGACCGCCGAGTCCACCCCGCCGGACAGCCCGCAGATCACCTGGTCGTCCCCCACCTGGGCGCGGACCTGTTCGATCAGCGTGCCGGCGACGTCGGCGGCGACCCAGCTGGGGGCGATGCCGGCGCCGCGCCACAGGAAGTTCTCCAGCACCCGCTGGCCGAACTCACTGTGCAGAACCTCGGGATGCCATTGAACGCCGTACATCCGGCGGACGTCGTCCTCGAAGGCCGCGACCGGCGTCCCCGCGGTCGAGGCGGTCACCCGCATACCCTCCGGCGGGACGGTCACCGCATCGCCGTGCGACATCCAGACCGACTGACCGGCCGGCTGCCCGTCGAACAGGGTCGACGCGGTGTCGGTGATCGTCGCAGCGGTGTGGCCGTACTCGCGGCCGTCGGTGTGCGCCACCACCCCGCCGAGCGCCTGCGCCATCAACTGGAAGCCGTAGCACATCCCGAACACCGGCACCCCGGCGGCGAAGATCGCCGGGTCGATCACCGGAGCTCCCGGCTCGTAGACACTGGACGGACCGCCCGAGAGGATGATCGCGGCCGGTTTGCGCGCGAGCAGCTGGGCGACCGGCATCGAGTGCGGGACGACCTCGGAGTAGACCTTGGCCTCGCGGACTCGGCGCGCGATGAGTTGCGCGTACTGGGCGCCGAAATCGACGACGAGAACCGGCGCGGACTGCAGGTCGGTGGTCACCTCGCCATGCTAGCCGCGGGCCTCCACGCGCGAGATCAGCTCCTCCGTGTCCCGGCGGACCCGGGGCTCGGCGACGAACGGCAGGAACGGGACGAAGCCGGTCAGCATATTGCCGACGATCCGGGTCAACGGCCAGGCCGCCTTGAACCCGAGGTTCGCGATCGAGGCCGCGAAGGTCATGTAGAGGAAGCCGTGGATGTAGCTCCAGTTCTTGGTGAGGAAGTTGTTCTGGTCCATCCCGTACTTCATCGTCATCTCCACGATGAGCACGAGCATCGCGACACCGGCGACGATCGCCATCACCTTGTATGCCGACAGCGCGGTGCGCAGTTGCGCCGGGGTGGCCAGGATCCGGTCGATGCGGGCCTCGATGGAGCCCGGTTCGACGGGGCCGGTCGCGTCGGGGCCGGTTTCGGGCTGGGTTTCGGGCTGGG
>JBDIAR010000235.1:0-4056 GCA_039812545.1 Dermatophilaceae bacterium
GCCCGTACCCGCCTCACCCGCCTCACCCGCCGACCACATAGGGGAATCCCGATGCCGACGACGAAGACCACCACCAAGAGCCTGGCCCTGGCCGTCGCGTTGCTGACCGCAGCGCCACTGGCCGCCACCGCCGGCCCGACACCCGCCGGCTCGTGGAAGCAGCCGACGACGAACCAAGGACCGAGCAGTTCCCAGAGCCCGTATGTCGTGCCCGTCGCCCCCGGCGTGTCGGTCACCTCGATCCTGACCGTCGGGGACTCGGTCAACGCCAAGCCGGACGGAACCCCGTACAAGATGGTCGGCATACCGGACGGCCTCGGGGCATTCGACAACGGCGACGGCACGTTCACGGTCCTGATGAACCACGAACTCGGCGCCGACAAGGGCATCGTCCGGGCGCACGGCGCCACCGGGGCGTTCGTCTCCGAATGGGTCATCCGCAAGCGCGACCTCAAGGTCCTGCACGGCAAGGACCTGATCTCAACCATCAAGGTCTGGAACGGCACGGCATACGAGACCGGCAAGACCGCCCTGGCGCGCCTGTGCTCAGCCGACCTGCCGGCGCGGTCGGCGTTCTACAACGCCCGCACGGGCAAGGGCTACACCGGGCGGATCTTCATGAACGGCGAGGAAACCGGGGCCGAGGGCCGCGCGTTCGCCCACATCGTCACGGGCCAGCAGGCCGGCACCAGTTACGAACTGCCGCGGCTGGGCAAGACCAGCTTCGAGAATGTCCTGGCCAACCCGGCGACCGGCGACACGACGGTCACGATCGGCACCGACGACTCCACGCCCGGCCAGCTCTACGTCTACGTCGGTCGCAAGCAGCGCACCGGTTCGCCGGTGGACAAGGCGGGGCTGACCAACGGGGCGCTCTTCGGGATCAAGGTCTCCGGTATGCCGATGGAGTCGCGCGACGCGCCCGCCGCCGCCGGCACCGCGTTCTCGCTGCACCGCTTCGGCGACGTGTCGAGCTGGACCGGCGCCAAGCTGCAGACCGAGAGCGTGGCGAACGGGGTCACCGAGTTCCTCCGCCCCGAGGACGGCGCCTGGGACCCGAGCAACCCGAACGTGTTCTACGTCAACACGACCGACAAGTTCGGCGGCCACAGCCGGCTGTGGAAGATCGCCTTCGCCGACGTCAAGAACCCCACCCGCGGTGGCACGGTCGAGGCGCTGCTCACGGGCACCGAGGGCCAGGAGATGCTGGACAACCTGGCGGCCTCCAAGAACGGCCGGCTCATCCTGCAGGAGGACCCCGGCAACCAGGACCGGCTCGCCCGGATCTGGGGTTACGACCGGCGCAGGGACCGGCTCACCGAGCTCGCCCAGCACGACCCGGCCCGGTTCGCCCCCGGCGCGGCCGGCCTGCTGACCACGGACGAGGAGTCTTCGGGCGTCGTCGACGTCTCGGCGATCCTCGGCCACGGCACCTACCTGTTCACCACGCAGGCCCACTACGGCATCGCCGGCGAACTCGTCGAGGGCGGCCAGCTGCAGGTGCTGCGGGTGCCGCGTCGGCTCGGAGCCGGCGGCGGCTCCGGCTCCGGCAGCTCCGGCGGCTCCGGCTCGGGCAGCGCCGGGTCCCACGAACACGACAGCTGACCGCTGTCCGCCTCCCGCGGCCGGCACCTCGGCGATCCCGAGGCGCCGGCCGCGGCTCGTGTTACCGGACGTCCGTCCCGAGCCACCCCGCTCGAACGGGGCTCGTCCGGCCCTGCCCATGGCATACGGAAGGCGGGTAGGTTAGGCGCCATCGGCCGATCCAGTGAAGGAGTCCTCATGGCGCGCACTGCCCGCATCGAGCTCGACGGCACGAGCTACGAGTTCCCCGTCGTCGAGGGCACCGAACACGAACTGGCCATCGATCTCGGCAAGCTCCGGGAGAAGACCGGCTACATCACCCTCGACGAGGGCTACGGCAACACCGGGTCATGCCGATCGGCCGTCACCTTCATCGACGGCGACCAGGGAATCCTGCGCTACCGCGGCATACCGATCGAGAACATCGCCGGCAAGAGTTCGTTCGTCGAGGCCGCCTGGTTGATCATCTTCGGGCACCTCCCCACCGAGGAGGACCGCGACCGCTTCTCGGCGCTGCTCACCGAACACTCCAACGTCCACGAGAGCATGCGCAAGCACTTCGACGGTTTCCCGCCGAACGCGCACCCGATGGCGATCCTGTCGGCGATGATCAACGCGCTGTCCAGCTTCGAGCCGGACCTGATGAAGATCGACGACGACGAGACCCTCGAGGTCAACGCCGCCAAGCTGATGTCCAAGGTGCGCACCCTGGCGGCGCTGTCGTACAAGTCGTCCGTCGGCGGCCACATCGTCTACCCGCGGCACGACTTCAAGTACTGCGAGAACTTCCTGCACATGATGTTCACCGTCCCCTACAAGGAGTACATCCCCTCCCCGACGGTGGCCAAGGCGCTCAACCTGTTCCTGCTGCTGCACGCCGACCACGAGCAGAACTGCTCGACCGCGACCGTGCGCATGGTCGCCTCGTCCGAGGCCAACATGTTCGCCTCGTGCGCCGCCGGGGTGTGCGCCCTGTGGGGGCCGCTGCACGGCGGGGCGAACGTGGCGGTGATCGAGATGCTCGAACAGATCCGCGAGACCGGTATGCCGGTGCGCGAGTACGTGCAGAAGGTCAAGAACAAGGAGGCCGGGGTCAAGCTCATGGGCTTCGGCCACCGGGTCTACAAGAACTTCGACCCACGCAGCAAGATCCTCAAGAAGGCGGCCGACGAGATGCTCGAAGAGCTCAACATCTCGGACCCGCTGCTGGACCTGGCCGTCGAACTGGCCGACGCGGCCCTCGAGGACGACTACTTCGTCGAGCGCAAGCTCTACCCGAACGTCGACTTCTACAGCGGGATCATCCTGCGGGCCATGGGAATCCCGCTGAACATGTTCACCGTCATGTTCGCGATCGGTCGGATGCCGGGCTGGATCGCGAACTGGAAGGAAGTCCACGACGACCCGAAGGGGCGGATCTACCGGCCGCGGCAGATCTACATCGGCGAGACCGAGCAGGACTGGACCCCCCGCGAGGAACGGTCCTGACCGGAGGGGTCTTCGTCGGTTCGGGTCGCTCGGGCCGATCGGGTCACTCGGGTCACTCGGGTCACTCGGCGGCGAGGATCTTGTAGAGGTCGCGGCGGGCCCGGCTGACCACGTCGACGGCCTGCTGTTGCTGTTCGGGCGTGCCCACGGCGGCCACCTGTTGCAGCGCCATGACCAACTGACCGGCGAGATTGCGGACGTCGATGCCCCCGCCGTCGGGGCCGACGACGCGCTGCCACGGGTCGGTGAGTTCCTCGGCGTGTCCCTCGACGTATGCCGTGCCCGCGCCGGTCAGGCGGTGGACTCGCTTGCCCTCGATCTCGGTCTGTTCGATGAGTCCCTCGTCCTCCAGAAGTCCGAGAGCCGGGTAGACCGATCCGGCGCTCGGGCGCCAGTGGCCGTTGGTGCGTTCGTCGATGGCGGAGATGATCTGATAACCGTTGCTCGGGCCCTCCGCGAGGATCGCCAGGATCGCCGCGCGCACGTCACCGCGCCGGCCGCGACCGCGCCGGCCGAGCGGTCCGCCGGGCCCGAACGGTCCGCTGGGCCCACCATGCGCTCCCGGACCGCCGGGTCCGAAGGGGCTGCCCGGCCCGAAGGGGCTCCCGGGTCCGAAGGGGCCGCCGGGACCGCCGGGACCGCCGGCGGGCCGGCCCTCCCCGCGCATTCTGCGGGGTCCGGGCCCACCGTGCCGACCACCGCGGCGTGGACCCCTGCGTCGGTCGGCGCGATCGGTCGGACCGGGCTCGGCCCCACCGGTCGTCGGGCCGTGATCGTGGTGGGGCAGATGTGTGCTGATGTCGTATCGCATGACATCGTTCCTTTCTATCGTTAGCTCGTCGACTGTTGTCGATATAGCGACGATAGACCTCGATGGAGCGGTCCGTCAACTCGGCGCCCGACCGGATCCGGGAGGTAGTCGCGTCGCAAACAGCCGGCCCGGCAAACAGCCGGCTCGGCATACGGGCAGGGTCGGCATACGGG
>JBDIAR010000236.1:0-4033 GCA_039812545.1 Dermatophilaceae bacterium
GACGCCTGCCTGGCCGCGATCGGCGTCCCCTGCACCGCGATGGGCGTCGCCGGCCTGTATGCCGATTTCCTCGACGGGTGGCTGATCGCGCCGGATGATGTGCCGCAGGTCCCGGCGGGCTCGGCCGACTCGGCCGGCGGTCCGACCGGCGGTCCGACCGTACTCGGCGCGCCGCTGCTGATGAGTTCACTGCCCCGGACCGCCGACCTGGCCGGGGCGGCCCTGAATCTGGCCGCCGAGCTGCGCCGCGCCGATCGATGACATCCCCCTCGGTGACGCCGGCGGCCGGTCCAGGTGCGGTCCACGTCATCCCGCTGACCGGCATACCTCAGGTCAGACCCGGCGACGACCTGGCCGGCCTGCTCCTGGCGGCGCTGACCGACAGCGGCGTCGGGCTCCTCGACGGGGACGTCCTGGTGGTGTCCAGCAAGGTGGCCAGCAAGGCCCTCGGGTTGGCGGTGGACGCGGCCGAGGGTCACGGCGACGAGCTACCCGATGACGGCAAGGACGATCTGGTCCGCTCCCAGTCCCGGCGCGTCGTCGCCGAGCGGCTGCTCGCCTCCGGTCGCCCGACCCGCGTCGTCGAATCCATCGCCGGTCCGGTGATGGCCGCAGCCGGCATCGACGCCTCGAACACCGGCGCCCACGGCCGCTACCTCCTGCTGCCGCCCGACCCCGATGCCGTCTGCCGGGAGTTGTTCGAGCGGATCTCGGCCGCTCTGGGCGAGGACCCGCCGCGGTTCGGAATCGTGCTGTCGGACACCTCGAGTCGGCCCTGGCGGTTGGGTGTCGGGGACTTCGCGCTCGGCGCCTGGGGGGTGCGGGTCTTGGACGATCTGCGGGGGTCGACCGACGCGGACGGCCGGGTTCTGGAGGTCACCACCCGCGCCTTGGGGGACGAGTTGTGCAGCGCCGCCGACCTGGTCAAGGGCAAGGCCACCGGCGTACCGGCGGCCGTGGTGCGCGGACTGCCCGGCGCGGTGGTCGGCGCCGGCGAGCACTCCCCCACCCCGGGACGCGACCTGGTGCGTACCGGAGCGGACGACTGGTTCGGTCACGGTCGGGTCGAGGCGGTCCGGGGCGCCCTCGGCGCCGAACCCGGCAGCCCCGCCGCGGCCGCCGTCGGCATACCGCGAATCGGCACGGACGAACCCCTCGCGGACCGGCTGGCGCGGGCGGTCCGCCTCGCCGCCCTCTCTTCCCCCGCCGCCCCCGACTCCGCGGACGTGCACGTCCGCATCCGGCGCCCCGGACCGCGCGAATGGCAGCTCGTCGTGACCGGGCAGGATCCGTATGCCGTGGGTCAGCGGATCGCCCGGCTGGAGGTGGCGCTGTGGCCGGAGCGGCTGCGCGCCCGCCGGGTCACCCGGACCGCGGACCGCGTGGTCATCGACCTCTTGGCCGTGTCGGACTCCTGAGCCACGAGTACAGAACCCGACGCCTCACCCTCGAATCTCACCCTCGACCAGAGGCTGAGGGCCGCGGCCCCGGGAACGGTCGTACCGTCGATCAGAGCGTGAAGAGGATCTTCCCGAACACGTCGCCCGCGATCATCTTCTCGAAGCCCTCCCGGGCCGACGCCAGGGGTCGGACCGAGTCGATGGCCGGCTCGATGCCCTTCAACGTGACGAATCTGGCCAGCCGGTCCAACTCGTCCCGGTTGCCCATGGTCGAGCCGATGACCCGCAACTGCTTGAAGAAGATCTTGGTCAGCTCGGCCTTCGTGGGGGCGTCGCCCGAGGTAGCGCCGGAGATGACGATGGCGCCGCCGGGCTTGAGGTGGTTGACCGAGTGGGACCAGGTGGCGGCGCCGACGGTTTCCATGACCGCCTCGACGCGATCCGGCAGTCGCGACCCGGACTCGAACCAGGCGTCCGCGCCGATCTGTAGTGCGTGTTCGCCCTTGGCGGCGTCGCGGGAGGTCACCCACATCCGGTAACCGGCCGCCGCACCCAATTGCACGAGTGCCGTCGCCACCCCGCCACCGGCGCCTTGGACCAGGACGGTGGCCCCGGGCTGCAGCCCGCCGTTCGTGAACAGCATCCGGTATGCCGTGAGCCACGACGTCCCGAGACAGGAGGCCGCCTCCCAGCTCAGCTCGGCGGGTTTGGGCACGAGATTGCCCTCTGGGACGATGACCTGTTCGGCGAGGGTCCCCTGATGGACTTCGGACAGCAGCGAGCGCCGCGGGTCGAAGGTCTCGTCGCCCACCCAACCCGGCGAGGCGATGACCGAATGGACGATGACCTCGCGACCGTCCTGCGTCGTCCCGGCTCCGTCGCAGCCCAGGATCATCGGCAGGCGATCCTTCGGCAGCCCGACGCCCTTCAGCGACCACACGTCGTGATGGTTCAGGCCGGTCATCCGCAGGTTGACCACGGCCCAGCCGGGCGGTGGCGTCGGTGCGGGCCGGTCGCCTACGACGAGACCGGACAGGGGATCGCTGGGACTCTGGCTGGCGGCATACACGGCAAGCATGACGCCCACGCTAGTGGGCCCGAGGCGGCCAGGGTAACCCCGCACCACCGCGTGGGCTCGGTCGCGAAATCCGGGCCGATCCCGAACCGGCAAGTAGAGTTGGATCCCAGATCGGCGGACGGCTTCGTCGGTGGCGACGGCCCGGGTCAGGAGAAGGATCACACGTGAGCAAGGAGACCCCGACGCTCCCGGACGTACCCACCCAGCATCCCTTCCGGCTGGCCTGGGCCGTCGCGGATCCGATCGTCTGGATGGCCTGCATCGTGGCGGCCACCTGGTTGCGGTACGACTTCTCGCTGACCACCCCGATGCTGCGCGGCATCGCGATCGTCGCGGCCGCGACCGCCGTCATCCACACGATCGTCGGGTTCACGGTGGGGCCCTATCGGATCGGCCACCTGCGCGGGTCGTTCGAGGAGGTCATCGACCTCTCCAAGACGGTGGCGATCACCGCCGCCGTGGTGTTCGTCCCCGTGCTCATCGCGAACCCGATCCTGGTCCCCAAGAGCGTGCCGATCGTGGCGGCCGCGCTCGCACTGACCGGGATGCTGGGGATGCGCACCGTGCTGCGGGCCTACCGGATGATGGTCCGGCGTCGTCAGCCCGGCCAGCGCCGGATCATCGTCTTCGGCGCCGGGGACGGCGGTCGGCTGCTGCTGCGGTCCATCGGGCGGGACCGGCAGGCCACCTACCAGCCGGTGGCCATCCTCGACGACAGCAACGAGAAGTCCCGGCTGTCGATCGAGGGGGTCAAGGTCCGCGGCACCCGCGAGGACCTGGCGGCCGTCGCGACCCGCACGCACGCCGACACCCTGGCGATCGCGGTGCCCTCGGCGGACAGCACCCTCATCCGCGACCTGCGCCGCCGCGCGGAGGACGCCGGCCTCGACGTGCTCGTGCTGCCCTCGGCCAAGGACATGATCGGCGAACTCTCCGCGGCCGACCTGCGCGGGGTCGATCTGGCCGACCTGCTCGGCCGTCGGCCGATCAAGCTGGACCGGCAGGTCATCGAGAAGACCATCCGCGGCCGACGCATCCTGGTCACCGGCGCCGGCGGCTCGATCGGCTCAGAGCTCTGCCGCCAGATCGCCCAGTTCTCCCCCGAGCGGCTCGTCCTGCTCGACCGCGACGAGTCGGCCCTGCACGCCGCGCAGCTCTCGCTCGCCGGCAACGGCCTGCTGGAGAGCGACGACCTCGTCCTGGCCGACATCCGCGACCCGGACGCCCTGCGGGCGGTCTTCGACGCCGCCCGGCCCGAGGTCGTCTTCCACGCCGCCGCGCTCAAGCACCTGCCGCTGCTCGAGCGGTACCCCATCGAGGCGTGGAAGACCAATGTCCTGGGCACCTTGAACGTCCTGACCGCCGCCGCCGGGGTCGAGGTGGAGACCTTCGTCAACATCTCCACCGACAAGGCCGCCGACCCGACCTGCGTGCTCGGTTACAGCAAGCGGCTGGCCGAACGCCTGACCGCTCGATTCGCCAGCCACGACTCCGGCACCTACGTCTCGGTGCGGTTCGGCAATGTCCTCGGCTCGCGCGGCTCCGTCGTCCCGGC
>JBDIAR010000237.1:0-3887 GCA_039812545.1 Dermatophilaceae bacterium
GGAGAGCGACCCGGAGAGTCAGGACCAGCAGCGCGAAGGGGAGCCGTGGTACTGCTGGCTCTTTCCCCAGCTGCCCGGCTGCTCCGGGGGCTGACAGGTCACCGGCTGGATGTCGTGGGATGACGATCCGATGGGCGCCCGAGGGGGTTCGACGGCCGGTGCGGTGCCGTCGAGCGTCCGACGGCGGGGGACGGGGGTGTGGCGGACCGACCGACCGGGGTCAGACCCGGCGGTCGGTTCTCCCGCCAAGCTGACACGAGGGGGGCCGGCCCACCAGACTGGACCGCATGAGTTCTCATCGTGGTCCGATCGTTCCTGGTTGGTGATCACGGTGCATTCCCGACTGCCGGCCCCGGTGCGTGACGGACTGGTCTTTGCCCTGGCATACGCGGCCGAGATGCTGTTCTGGGGTGGCGATGCGCGACTGCGGTGGGGTGGAGCGTTGCCTCCGGCAGTCGTCTTCGTCGGCACCGCGGTGGTGTATGCCGTGTTGTTCGTGCGTCGCGCCCATCCGGTGCGCGTCTTTGTCGTCGTGTGGATTTTCACCGTCGGGGCGGCCGTCGCGCTGCCGCGCATGGAGCCCTTCGTGGCTCTGCTTGTCATGCTCTTCACCGTCGCCCAACGTCGCCCGGGTGAGACTGCTCGGCTGGCGCTGGGAGCGAGCGCCGTGCCGGTCACGATCGACGCGTACAACGCCTATGCCCTCAGCAGTGGCGCGCCGGCTCGTTTTGTCGTTCCGTTGGCGATCTGGATCGTCGTGGCGCTGGCGGTGTGGTCGGTGGGGCGCAGCGCTCACCGGGCCCATGAGCGAGCCCGGCACAGCGAGGCGGCGCTCGCCGAGGCTGCCGCACGGGCCACGGCGGTGGAGCGTGCCCGGGTGGCCCGCGAATTGCACGACATCCTCACCCATTCGGTGAGCGCGATGATCTTGCAGGCCGCGGGCGCCCGAGCGCTGGCGGGGCGTGCTCCGGCCGACCAGACCACCGACGCCCGGGTCGTGGCGGCGTTGCGGACCATCGAGGACGCCGGGACACAGGCCATGCGCGAGCTCCATCGGCTCCTCGGTTTGTTGCGCACTCAGGACGGCGACCTGCCCGACGAGGGGACCGACGTGGGCGACCGGCCCAGCATCGGCCGGCTCGACGGCTTGATCGAGTCGACGCGAGACAGCGGTCAGGTCGTGGCGGTCAGCACGGTTGGCTCGGCCGTCGCCCTCGACCCGAGTGTCGACCTCGCCGCCTATCGGGTGGTGCAGGAGTCGCTGTCCAACGCCATGCGCCACGCGGGCCGCGACGGTCGAGTGGACGTGGGTATCGAGTGGCATCCGCAGCGTCTCGATCTGCGGATTCGCAGCGCCCCGGGATTCCCCGGGGAGCTCCCGGCCGGCTCGGGCGGGCTCGGACTCGGGCTGCTCGGGCTGCAAGAGCGCGTCGAGCTGGTGGGCGGCCGGTTCCAAGCCGGCCCCGTCGACGGCGACTTCCTCACCTCGGCCTCGTTCCCGTTGCAGCCGTCCGGTCGCGCTGGTGCCTCGCTCCCGGAGGTCGGGTGACCATCCGGGTCGTCCTCGCCGAGGACGACCACCTCGTCCGCGCCGGTATCGGCATGGTTGTGTCGGCGGAACCCGACATCGAGGTCGTCGGGGAGGCGGCCGACGGCGTCGGCGCCCTGCTGTTGGTGGAGGAGCTGCAACCGGACGTCGTCGTCATGGACGTGCGGATGCCCGGTCTGGACGGCGTCGAGGCCACCCGACGGATCACCGCCGACCACCCGGCATACCCCGATGTCGCCACCCGGGTCCTCGTCCTGACGACCTTTGCCGAAGACGACGTGGTGTACGGGGCGTTGCGCGCCGGGGCCCAGGGCTTTCTGCTCAAGCAGTCGCCCGCTGATCTACCGACGGCGATCCGCCGGGTCGCCGCTGGGGACGCGTGGCTGGATCCGGCAGTCGCACCGCGCGTGCTGGAGACGATGCGTCGATTGGCCGACACGACCGCGTCGCCCGAGCGGCTCGACGGGTTGACCCCACGCGAGCGGGAGGTGCTCGCGCTGGTGGCCGATGGCTTGTCCAACGGGGAGATCGGTGCCCGGTTGCGGATCAGCGAGTCCACCGTGAAGACTCACGTGGCACGCATCCTGATGAAGACCGGTTCGAGGGACCGCGCCCAAGCCGTCGTGCTCGCCTTCCGCTCCGGTCTGGTGCGCCCCTGACCCGTCCAGGTCCGTTCCCGGGCCGCTGCAGGCCGCCAGGGGGCGCGTGGCGGGTACCCGTGGGGGGCACGGCGTAGGCTGCCAGCACAGCGACGCGGCCGGCGTCGACCGGCATACGGAGGTGATCTCTTGCGGGCGCTCACGAAGCTGACCGAGGGACCCGGGCTCGAACTCGTCGACCGACCCGAACCCGTATGCGGGCCGCGAGATGTCAAGATCCGGGTGCTGCGGGCGGGCCTGTGCGGGACCGATCTGCACCTCGAACAGTGGGACGACTGGACGGCGGCCAATGTCGTGTCGCCACTGGTGATCGGCCACGAGTTCTTCGGTGAGGTCGTCGAGATCGGTGAGGACGTGCCGGCGATCGCGACCGTCCGGGTCGGTGATCGCGTGTCCGGCGAGGGCCACGTCGTCTGCGGCCACTGTCGCAACTGTCGCGCGGGCCGACGGCATGTCTGCATCAACACCAAGGGGATCGGGGTCAACCGGGACGGCGCGTTCGCCGACTATGTGGTGATCCCCGCGAGCAACGCCTGGGTCCAGCCGGCCGACCTGGACCCCGACCTGTGCGCGGTGTTCGACCCGCTCGGCAACGCGACGCACACCGCGCTGCAGTGGCCGATGGTGGGCGAGGACGTGCTCATCACCGGCGCCGGGCCGATCGGGGTGATGGCGACCGCGATCGCCCGGCACGCCGGCGCCCGGTACATCTGTGTCACCGACGTCTCCGACTACCGTCTCGACCTCGCGCTGCACGCCGGCGCCGACCGGGTCGTCAACGTGAGCCGGGAACGCATCGCCGCGGCCCAGCGCGATCTGGGGATGCGCGAGGGGTTCGACCTCGGGTTCGAGATGTCCGGCAACCCGGCGGCGCTCGCCGAAATGATCGACAACCTCAACCACGGGGCGCGGGTCTCGCTGCTCGGACTGCCCAAGACCGACTTCCCGATCAACTGGGGGCGCGTGATCACGCACATGATCACCCTCAAGGGGATCTATGGCCGGGAGATGTTCGACACCTGGTATGCCATGAGCTCGATGTTGCAGACCTCGCAGACCTTCCGAGACGCCATCTCCTCGGTCATCACCCACCGATTCCCCGCGGACCAGTGGGTGGACGCCTTCGCCGCCGCTCGATCCGGCGAGTGCGGCAAAGTCGTCATGGACTGGAGCTGAAAGGAAGCGCTCATGTCATCCTCCACACCGGCATACCCGGGTCTGCGCGACGAACTCGCCGCGACGCTCGCCCAGATCAAGGCGGACGGGCTCTGGAAGGGCGAACGCGCCCTGACGACACCGCAGTCCGCGCACGTCGGCGCGCTCCCGGCCGGTGAGGGCTCGGGGGGAGCAGCGGATGAGGTGCGGGTGTTGAACTTCTGCGCCAACAACTACCTCGGCCTGGCCGACCACCCCGAGGTCGTCGCCGCGGCCCGAGATGCGTTGGACCGGTGGGGTTTCGGGATGGCGTCCGTCCGGTTCATCTGTGGCACGCAGACCCAGCACAAGGATCTCGAACGAGCCCTGTCCGACTTTCTGGGGACCGACGACACGATCTTGTACTCCTCGTGTTTCGACGCCAACGGCGGCCTGTTCGAGGTGCTCTTCGGCGAATCGGACGCGATCGTCTCCGACGAACTGAACCATGCGTCGCTGATCGACGGCATCCGGCTGTCCAAGGC
>JBDIAR010000238.1:0-3846 GCA_039812545.1 Dermatophilaceae bacterium
ATCAGCTTCGACGATCCCACTCACCGCGACGCACGTCATGTCGGTGTCCCCTCGGCTCGGGGCCCGGCTGCACGACAGCGCGACCGGGACCCAGTGGTGGCGTGATGCGGTGATCTACCAGGTGTATCCGCGGTCGTTCGCGGACTCCAACGGCGACGGCATCGGGGATCTGGCCGGGATCAGCGGGCACCTGGCATACCTGAAGGATCTCGGCGTCGACGGGATCTGGCTGTCCCCCTACTACCCCTCGCCGCAGGCCGATGCCGGGTACGACGTCGCGGACTATCGTGCGGTGGATCCGATCTTCGGGACGATGGCCGACCTCGACGCGCTCATCGCGCGGTGTCACGCGCTGGGGTTGAGGTTCATCATCGACATCGTGCCCAATCACACTTCCGACGAACACCCGTGGTTCGTCGCGGCACTGGCGGGACCGGCGGGCAGTGCGGAGCGCGAGCGGTACATCTTCCGTGACGGCGCCGGGGTGGGCGGCGTTGAGCCGCCGAACAATTGGCGTTCGGTGTTCGGCGGGCCCGCGTGGACCCGAGCGGCCGACGGGCAGTGGTACCTGCACCTGTTCGACGCCAAGCAGCCGGATCTCAACTGGGAGAACCCGGAGGTGGTGGCCGACTTCGAGGACACGCTGCGGTTCTGGTGCGATCGCGGGGTGGACGGGTTCCGGGTCGACGTCGCGCACGGCCTGATCAAGGCGGCGGGGCTGCCGGATTGGGGCGCTGAGCAGGAACTGCTGGGGGGCGCGGTGGGCGAGGGTGCGGGCGCCGGTGACGGTGACGGCGCCGGTGGGGCCGCCGAGAAGGCGCCGATGTGGGATCAGCCGGGCGTTCACGAGATCTACCGCGGCTGGCGACGGGTCCTCGACTCCTATGGTGTGCCGGAGCGGATGATGGTCGCCGAGGCGTGGGTCTCGCCGCTGGAGGCGTGGGCCGCCTACGTCCGGCCCGACGAGATGCACCAGTCGTTCGACTTCGCGTTCCTCGAATGTCCATGGGCGGCAAGCGAATTGCGCTCGGCCATCGCATCGTCGCTGGCGGCGTCGGACACCGTGGGTGCGCCGACGACGTGGGTGTTGTCCAATCACGATGTCGTACGGCACGTTTCGCGGCTCGGGTTGGAGATCGGGACACCGCGACCGCACGGGATCTCGGCCGACGACCCCCAGCCAGACGAGGAGTTGGGGTTGCGCCGGGGGCGGGCGGCGACGACCCTGATGCTCGCGCTGCCGGGTGCGGCCTACTTGTACCAGGGCGAGGAACTCGGTCTGCCGGAGGCCACCGCACTTCCTCATTCGGTGCGCCAGGACCCGGCGTTCTTCCGCAGTGGTGGCGCCGAAGTCGGCCGGGACGGCTGTCGTGTGCCGCTGCCGTGGGATTCGGATGCCCGGCATTTCGGGTTCGGCGACGGCGCGGATCCGTGGCTGCCGCAACCGGATTCGTTCGAGCCGTATGCCGTGGACCGACAGCTCGGGGTGGCCGGGTCGACGTTGGAGTTGTACCGGGAGTTGTTGCGGTGGCGCCGGTTCCTCGGGCTGGGGCGCGGGTCGCTGTTGGCCGTCGACGGGTACGGAGACGACGTGGTGGCATACGCGAACACCCCGGGCGAGGGGCGACGGGTGCTGGTCCTGGTCAACCTCGGAACGGAGCCGGTGGCTCTCCCGACGGGTGCGGAGCTGCTCGTCGTGTCGGCTCCGCTGACGGAGGACGGCTTGGTCCCGACGGATACCGCGGTGTGGGCCCGCTGGTGACTGGATGAACCGGGCGCCCCGCATGGCCCCGCCGCGCAGGCCGTACTTCGACGCACCGCCGATCGCGTTGGCGCATCGCGGTGGGTCCGCCTATGGTCCGAACCGGGGCCTGGAGAACACCGCCGCGGCGTTCCGGCGGGCGATCGAGTTGGGGTACCGGTACGTCGAGACGGACGTGCACGCCACCGCCGACGGGCGGGTCTTGGCGTTCCACGACACGTCGCTGGATCGGGTGAGCGACGGGTCGGGGCTTATCGGGGCCCTGCCGTGGTCGGAGGTGTCGCAGGCTCGGGTGGGCGCGTCGGAGCCGATCCCGCTGCTGTCGGATCTTCTTGAGGAGTTCCCGGAGACGCGCGTCAACATCGACATCAAGGCGTATGCCGCCCTGCGGCCGTTGTGGGATGTCATCAGGGCGCACGCGGCCTACGACCGAGTCTGTGTCGGGTCGTTCAGCACGCGGACGCTGTGGACGTTCCGGCGGCTGTCCGGTGGGCGGGTGGCGACGGCGGCGGGGCAGGTCGGGACGGCGACCATGCGGTTCGTCCCGGGGGTCGTGGACCGTTGGCTGCACACTCCCGCCGACGTGCTTCAGGTGCCCACGGCATACCCCGTGTTCGGTCGGAACGTGACGGTGGTGACGCCGGAACTCCTGCGGCGCGCGCACCGTCACGGCAAGCAGGTCCACGTCTGGACGATCGATGACGCCGACGACATGAACCGGCTGCTCGATCTGGGTGTCGACGGGATCGTCAGCGATGCCATCGACGTCCTGCGCGACGTCCTGATCGCGCGCAACGCCTGGCACTGAGGCACCCGCGGCGCCTCACTGAACCTGGAGTTCGGCCACGCGCCACGTGCCGTCGAACTCCAGCGTGAACAAGACACGGGTTTCACCCCCGGGGCGATGGACCGACACCAGCATCAACCACAGGTGACCGCGCCGGCTGTGCAGCGACCCCCTCACGAAGGTCCAGTAGTCCGCGGTCAGCCCGATGCCGTCGGCCGTCCTCTTGGCGATGTCGGCGGCCACCTCGCGGCAGCCGTCGCAACCTTGTGTCGCCAGTGCGACGGCGGGTGTGGCGTCTGCTCGCCGTGCCCCGGCGTTCACCTGCGCGAGGTAATAGCCGACGTATGCCAGTGCCCCGTCTCGCGACTCGACCCGGGCGGCGGGCTGCATCACCGGCAGCGACGACCCGCCGATACCGGGCGGGACTCTCGTGGCAGGCGACGTCAGAGACGTCGGCGATGTCGTCGATGTCATCGTCGGGCCGGCCACGCATCCGGTCGTGGCTGCGGCGGCCAGCAGGGCCACGGCCGGCCACGCTCTGGACGACACCTGTCCCCTGGTACGCCGGTTCGTTCCGGTCATGCCATCGGTCATCGCATCGGCCATCGGCTGCTGGTCAGCGAATGAGGACGGGGTGGGCGGTGGCTACGCGCAGCGGGCTGGGAACACCGGTGATCGTCGCCTCCGCCGGAACCCGATCCCAGGGACCGCCGTTGATCCGGAAGTCCGCGGTCACCGTGGCATCGATCCGCGGGCGATACGACCCGGGATCCTGATAGACGTGGAAGATGCTTCCGGTCTTCCAGTCACCGCCCGGGTCGAGCGTGGGGCCGAAGCTGCTGCCGTCGCCGTAGACATACGTGTACCCGACGAGGACGGGCCTGATATCGACCGTGTTGCCGAGCAGGGACACGGTCGCGGTCTCGTCCGGCTGGAACCCGGCCACCTGCCAAGACGCCTCGAAATAGGTCTTGAGATTCACGAGGGTCACCCCCTTGGGCGGCTGGATCTTCGCTCCCAGCTTCGCCCAGGCGATCTTCTTGAACTCCGACTCGATCATCGGCATCGTGACGGCGGGTCGTGGCGTGATCCATCCCGGCGACCCGCACACCGTCCCGATCATCCGCCAGGGTCCGGTGGGCGCACCTCCCGTCAACGTCAGTTGATAGATCTCGTACAACGGACCCTCAGCAGGACGACAGCCTTGTACCGAGCGCATGCAGCTGACGTTGTCGACCCTATTCTTATTTGGGTTGTTCGCCTCGCACGCCGGCACGACGTCGTACTTGTACTCGAC
>JBDIAR010000239.1:0-3796 GCA_039812545.1 Dermatophilaceae bacterium
CCCCGGAGCAGACACCGGCCGGCCGGGTGAGGGCGGGACGACGGCGAGGTCGACGCCGAGGATCGGGGCGATCTGGTGATCCATGCAGGCCTGCACGAATCGCACCGCCCCGTAGAGGCCGTCCCGGTCGGTGAGCGCCAGGGCCGGCTGCCCCCAGGCGGCGGCCCGCTGGACGAGAGCCGCGGGAGTGGACGCGCCGTATTGCATGGAGTAGCCCGAGGCGACGTGCAGGTGGACGAACTCCTCGCTCACCTGGGAAGCTCCTCTCCTGGGTCTGCCGCCTCGGGGCCGAGGCTCCGGCGGCGGGCGTGCGCCACCGGCCGATTCGCATGGGCGGGGACGATGAGATCGGGCAGCGGCACGGTGAGCGGGACACCGAGGGCGCCCTGCACGGTTTCGAGGAAGATCTCGGCCTGCCGCAACAGGTCGTCGGCGGCCCGCGCCGTGGGGACCGCGCCGCGGTCGATCGCCGCCCGTTGCTGCGCCGAGCCGGCGAAGAAGCTCGCCCATTCGGTCAGCTCGGGCGCACACCGCGGCAGCACCTCCCAGACACTGCGCGGCCGGTTCGACCGGCTCGGGGACGACCGGGCGGCCAGCAAGGCCGCGGCGGCGCGCAACGCGCCGAGGTGGGCGGCCAGGAAACGCTCGTAGGTGTCGCCGGCCCGGCAGCCGGCCAGCAGACTGGCCCGGGCTCGGTCCAGCAGGTCCAGGGCGGCCGCCGGCACCGGCGGCGCGCCGCGGTCGGGACCCACCCCGGCACGACCCGGCATACCGGCACGACCCGTCACACCTGTAGGACCCGACACACCGGCGGGACCCGGCATACGTGCAGGAGCCGACGGCACGGCATACGGGAGAGCAGTCATCGTCGGTCCCCTCAGTCCGCCACGCCGACGAGCCGCCAGCCCTCGCCGACCACGCCGAGGGCCAGCTCGTAGACCCCCGAGCCGGCGGCCCGGCCCGGGCTGGCCGACACCCGCCAGACGTGTCCCTCGCGCGCGGCCGCCGCCAGCGCGTCACCGGGCCGATGGGACGGGTCGCCCACCGCACCGTCCGACGCGTCGCGCCACCAGGCCCGGCGCTCTCGCCAATGACCGAGGATCTCGCGCACGACGTAGAGCCGGTCGCGCCAGATGAACGCCTCGGGATCCCCCGGCGCCACCGGGGTGGTGGTACGCACCTGGATCGGTTCGCTGAATCTGCGCATGACGACATGGCCCCCTCTCGGATCAGGGTGGTCGATGGATGGATTTATTCGAACTCAAGTCCTATCGAACAACTGTACGGCCCGCCCCGCTCGACCTGTCAAGTCCCGCTCGAATCTCGGCCTCGTCCCGTCGCTCTTCGAACTTGTGTTCGGATCTATCGGTTATTCTGACAGCATGCCACCGAGCACCGACAACGCCTTCGCCGAGCACCTCGGGCACCTCGCGGGCCTCGCGGGCCCCCGGATCGTGCAGGACTCGCTGTGGGCCAACCCCACCGGGCAGACACCGGCATACGGCCCGGTCGGCGCCGGCCTGACCCGACACCAGCTGGACGCCCGGTCCTGGATCGATGTCCGCCCCGGCTGGCTGGCCGGTGATCGGGACCTCTTCGACGCCCTGTATGCCGGGGTGCCGTGGCGCGCCGAACGTCGCCAGATGTACGACCAGGTCGTCGCCGTGCCCCGGCTCACCGCGTTCTACGGCCCCGCCGACCCACTCCCCCATCCGCTGCTGGTCACGGCCCGTGACCTGTTGAACGCGCACTACGCCGCCGAACTCGGCGAACCCTTCGTCACCGCCGGGCTCTGCCTCTACCGCGACGGGGCGGACAGCGTCGCCTTCCACGGCGATCGGATCGGCCGGGGCCGCGACACCGACACGATGGTCGCCATCCTCGCGCTCGGCCAGCCGCGCGCCCTGGCCTTCCGGCCCCGCGACGGCGGACCGACGGTGTTCCGACGACCTCTCGGACACGGCGATCTGGCCGTCATGGGCGGTGCCTGCCAACGCGACTTCGACCACGGCATCGCCAAGACGAATCGCGGCGTCGGGCCACGCATCTCGGTGCAGTTCCGGGTGGCCGGCGTCCGGTGACCCGAAACCGGCGGCCCCTACGACTCGCGGACCCGCACCACGGGCTCGTGACGGACCGGGAAGTTCAGTGATCGGGCGATGAAGCACTTCTCACCCACGCGGTGATGCACGTGGTATGCCGCTTCGACCATCGACTCGTGCGTCACGGTGACCACGGGGTGCAGGACGACGGCCTCGAATTGCCCACTGCCGTCCTCGTTTTCGAGCAGGTACCCCTCGGGGTAGTCGTGGTAGTCGGTGACGACGACCCCCGACCAGCAGGCCAGGTGCAGGTACCACAGCATGTGACACTGCGAAATCGAGGCCAGCAGCAGTTGCTCGGGGTTCCAGCGGTCCCGGCTGCCGCGGAAGGCGGGGTCCGAGGAGGCGAGGATCGGGTCGCGCCCGCGGGCGGTGACGACGTGGTCGCGGTCGTACACCACGAACCCGGAAGCCGCCGGCTGCCCGTCCCACTCGACTTCCACCCGATACGTGTGAGCGCGCGTCAAACCCGTCCTCCTACCCACGTCCTTGTGGCCGGTATGCCTGTCGTGACCGAAACCGCTGGTGTGACTGACAACGATGTCGTGGCTGAGAGCAGACCGCACCCAGCCCGTCGCGCATGCCAACACTGTCCCACGTCGGGAGCCCCGCAACCAGGTTGTCCGATGGGTGATTCGACAGATCGCCACCCGAGCAGAAGCACCCGAGTGGATCACCGGTTCAGCGCGCCGGGGTCGCGGCGAACAGGATGTGGGTTCCCCCGTCCAGCGCCCCGGGTTCGCTGCAGGCCCGGATCTCGTTGGCCAGGAAATGCCGCCACCGCACGGGGTCCGACTCCAGCGCCAACAGGGTCGCCTCGTCCGCGAGCGAACCCCAGTTGCTGGCCGAGGCCGCCACCATCAGCCCGCCGTTGCGTTCGACGAGTTCGCGCACCTCGCGGGCCCGGAACATCCGGCAGATGTGTTCGCTGGCCGGGTCGTGGCGCAGATCGCCGGTGGCGAAGATCCGGTCGTTGACGTCCTCGCCGATCACGGCGGCCCGGGCCGTGACCCCCGGCAGGTAGTGCCGCCAGGTCCCGAGCAGCGACATCACCGAGGCCAGCACGAAACCGGTGTCGGCGGTGATCCGCAGCAGCCCGGCCATCGCCTCGTCGACTCGGTCGAAGGCATACGACAACGGCCCGCCGAAGGCGAGGACGACGTCGAACTCTCCGTCGGCGAACTGTCCGGTGTCGGCGATGTCGAGCAGTTCGCGACGTTCGACCGCGGCCTCGCCGGGCCGCCCCGCCAGGTAGCGCTCGTTGAGGGACAGCTGCACCGGCGAGAGGTCGGTGACGACGACGCGGGCCCCCAACTCGGCGAGCACCTCGGTGAATCGCGCCGGCCCCGCCCCGATCTCCAGCACCCGCGCGCCGGGCCCCACGAAGGTCGTGAGGAACCCCTTGTGCACCTCGAAACTGACCCGGCCCCGCACCCGCGCGGCCAGCCGGTCGCGTTCGGCGTCGCCATACCGGTCGTAGTAGTCGCGCACCGCGTCTCGGTATGCCAGGTCGCCCGCGTCTCGGTATGCCGGGTCGCGCTCTCCGTCACGACCGGCGTCACGATCGGCATCACGACCGGCGGGGGGGTTCGGCTCGCGGCTCACCGCGCCAGTCCATCAGGAATGCGCCGCGAGGTCCATCTTCAGCGCGCCGGATCATTTCCCCGCCGGATCATTTCCCCGCCGGATCATTT
>JBDIAR010000240.1:0-3745 GCA_039812545.1 Dermatophilaceae bacterium
CGCCCGGGCCGAAACGCGCCCGGGCGGCGACGACCGCACCGGGCTCACGTCGACTCGGCGCCCTCCCCGATCATCAGCACGTATGCACCCTCGGGCACCTCGGAGTCCTCCGGCCGCGCCACGACGATGTCCGTCCCGTCCAGGATGTCCCCGGCGATCAGAGCCTTGGCGAGTTGGTCGCCGATCTCGCGCTGGATGAGCCGGCGCAACGGCCGCGCCCCGTAGGCCGGGTCGTACCCCTTGTCGGCCAGCCACGCCTTGGCGGCATCGGTCACGGTCAGCTGGACCCGACGCTCGACCAGCCGCTTGGCGAGGGCCGCGACCTGCAGGTCGACGATCTTGGTCAGATCCTCCAGGGACAGCGCATCGAAGATGACGACCTCGTCGAGCCGGTTGACGAACTCGGGCTTGAAGCTGGACCGGACGGCCTGCATGACGGCCTCGCGCATGGCCTCGGGGTCCAGCAGCGGGTTGACGAGGAACTGCGAGCCGAGGTTGGAGGTCATGATGAGCAGCACGTTCCGGAAGTCGACCGTGCGACCCTGCCCGTCGGTGAGCCGGCCGTCGTCGAGGACCTGCAGCAAGATGTCGAAGGTCTCCGGGTGCGCCTTCTCGACCTCGTCGAGCAGCACGACGCAGTACGGACGCCGTCGCACCGCCTCGGTGAGCTGACCGCCCTCTTCGTACCCGACATACCCTGGCGGGGCGCCGATCAGCCGGGCCACCGAATGCCGCTCGGAGTACTCACTCATGTCGATGCGGACCATCGCCCGCTCGTCGTCGAACAGGAAGTCCGCCAGGGCCTTGGCGAGTTCGGTTTTGCCGACGCCGGTGGGGCCGAGGAAGAGGAACGACCCGGTCGGCCGGTTGGGGTCGGCGATCCCGGCCCGCGATCGCCGGACCGCGTCGGACACGGCTCGCACGGCCGCGCGTTGGCCGATCAGGCGCTCGCCGAGGATCGACTCCATGTGCAACAGCTTGGCGCTCTCACCCTCGAGCAGCCGACCCGCCGGAATGCCCGTCCAACTGCTGACGACCTCGGCGATGTCGTCCGGACCGACCTCGTCCTTGACCATGAGGTCCTTGCCGGACGCCGTCGACTCGGCCTCCTGAGCCTCCTTGAACCGCTTCTCCAACTGCGGGATGCGCCCGTAGGCGATCTCACTCGCCTTGGCCAGGTCACCTTCGCGGACGTACTTGTCGTATGCCATCCGCAACTCGTCGAGCTCGGCCTTCAGGTCGCCGACCTTGTTGAGATTGGCCTTCTCGGCCTCCCAGCGGGCGTTCAGCGCGGCCAGTTGTTCCTGACGGTCGGCCAGGTCGAAGCGCAGTCGGGCCAGGCGCTCCACCGAAGCCGGATCGGTCTCCTTGGCGAGCGCCAGTTCCTCCATCCGCAGCCGGTCGACACTGCGCCGCAACTCGTCCACCTCGACGGGACTGGAGTCGATCTCCATGCGCAGCCGCGAGGCCGCCTCGTCGACGAGGTCGATCGCCTTGTCGGGCAGTTTGCGGCCGGTGATGTATCGGTCGGACAGCGTGGCGGCGGCGACGAGCGCACCGTCGGCGATGGCGACCTTGTGGTGCGCCTCGTAGCGTTCGGCGACGCCGCGCAGGATGGCAATGGTGTCCTCGACACTGGGTTCGTCCACGAAGACCTGGGCGAAGCGCCGCTCCAGGGCGGCGTCCTTCTCGATGTTCTGGCGGTACTCGTCCAGCGTCGTGGCACCGACCAGCCGCAGTTCACCGCGGGCGAGCATCGGCTTGAGCATGTTCCCGGCATCCATCGAACCCTCGCCGGAGGCTCCCGCACCGACGATGGTGTGGAGTTCGTCGATGAAGGTGACGATCTCGCCGTTGGAGCCGCTGATCTCCTCCAGGGCGGCCTTGAGCCGCTCCTCGAACTCGCCGCGGTACTTCGCACCGGCGACCATGGCGCCGAGGTCGAGGCTGATGAGGCGCTTGTTGCGCAGCGACTCCGGCACGTCGCCGGCGACCATCCGCTGGGCCAGGCCCTCGACCACGGCGGTCTTGCCGACGCCGGGGTCGCCGATCAGCACCGGGTTGTTCTTGGTTCGCCGACTGAGGATCTGGATGACCCGCCGGATCTCGGAGTCGCGCCCGATGACCGGGTCGATCTTGCCCTCGCGGGCGCGTTCGGTCAGGTCGGTGCCGTACTTCTTCAGCGCGTCGTAGCTGCCCTCGGGCTCGGGGGTGGTCACCTTCTGACCACGCCGGATGATCGGGATCTGCGCCTCGATCGCACCGGCGTCCAGGTGGAGGTCCTTGGCCCCGCGGGCAAGCGCGAGCAGGAGGTGATCGGTGGAGACGAAGGTATCCCCCATCGCGCGCATCAGGTTCTGGGCCTGCTCGACGACGGCATACGCCGTCTTGGACAGCTGCGGCTGGCCGACCGAGGAACCGCTGACCTTGGGCAGTTTGTCGATGATCGCCGTTGCGGTGGCGGCCAGCGCCCCCGGCGTCGTGCCCGCGGCTTCGAGCAGCGCCGGGGTCGAGGTGTCTTGCTGCGAGGCGAGCGCAACGGCCAGATGGGCCGGCTCTACCTGCGGGTTTCCCCGGGTCTGCGCGATCTGGGTCGCCGAACCGAAGGCCTCCTGGGCCTTGGTGGTCATCTGAATCTCCATGTATGCGGTGTCTCCTCGCCTTCTCGGGGGCGTGTGTCATGTGTCGGACTCACCCAGGTCCAACGCCCGCTGAAGTTGAGTCTATTCCGCTCAAGGTGGCCGGGTCGAGTGGGTCGGCGAAGGCCGCGCGAATCGGGCGACCCGCGATCACAACCAAAGTCCGAGCCCGCGCATCGAAGGGGGTATAGACGAGCTCCGGGGAACGGAGCCACAGACGAAGGAGAAGGATCAATGATGAAGTCGACATTCGCAGGGGCGGCCGCGGTGGCCATCGCCGGTACCGCCGTCCTCGGTTACCACGCGCTGCAGAGCCCGGCCGCCTCGGACAACGCCGCCGGGACCGTGACCCAGGTGTCCACCCCGGCGTCGCCGAGGGCGCCGCGTGCGACGAGTGTGCCGAGTGCGACGAGTGTGCCGAGTGCGACGACGGTGGCGACGCCGGTTCGCGCGTCGGCTCCCACGCCGACCACGGTGGCGGCACCGAGCACGGTGGGAACGCCGTCCGGCAAGGCCGGTGCAACCACCCCCGTTGCCACGAAGCCGGTGGCGAAGAGGTTCTCGACGAACAATGTGATGGGTCTGCCGAGCATGAAGGTCCTCGGCGTGCCCGTTTCCACGATGGACGGCCCCTTCCCCGGTGACGGACACGCTCCGGTGTCGGCGTGCCAGCAGGACCGCTTCGCCGCCCTCGGCGCCACGTCGGTGGCCACGATCCGGGTGTGGGGTACGGGTAAGCCGCTCGGCGCGGTGTACGAGGTCGCCGGCCAGTTCCGCACGGTGGCCGCCGCGAAGAAGGCCGAGGCCACCGCGATCCGATGGGTCGCCCAGTGCAGCGCCTGGTCGCGGTCGCACATCATGGCCAATCCGGTCCCCTCCGACAAGAGCTACCTGCCCGCGCCGTCGGGCGTCCCGGCATACATCACCTGGTGGCGCCTCGGCGGCACCGACCACGAAGCCGGCCCGATCAACGGCTCGGTCACCGTGGTCCGGGTCGACAACCGGGTCGCGATGTACACCAACTTCTTCCCGCAGTTCCTGACGGCCGACGGCGCGGTCAAGCTGGCCCAGCGCTCCGCCACGGTCCTCGCCAAGTAGGGAATCCC
>JBDIAR010000241.1:0-3674 GCA_039812545.1 Dermatophilaceae bacterium
TGAGCGCGACGACCGCGCCGGGGTCGAGGTCGAACAGTTCGCGCAGCGCCCGGGCGTAGTCGCCCGCCGGGCGGTGTCCGAGTTCCTTGACCCGCACCGTCGGGGCGTGCAGCAACTTGTCGACCACCCGCGAGACGGTTCGCCGGATCTCGTGGCGGGCCTGCTCGTCCAGGTGGGGCAGGCGGGCGTCGAGCAGGTCCAGCTCGGCCCCGACGAGTGCACCGGCCCGGGCTCGCAGGGCGGCGACCGTCGGCCCGACCGCGCGGTGTCGGCGGTCTTGGAGGAAGCGGGCCACCTCGTCGGCGACCAGTGCGCGGACCTCGTCGACCGGCGCCGACGCCGTATGCCGGGTGTCGCCGGCGAGGTCATCGAGCCAGTGGAGTTCGACGTCCGGCAGGCCCTCGACACCCGGGGCCACGTCTCGGGGCATCGCCAAATCGAGGTAGACCTGCGGGCCGCCGTGGACCAGCCGGGCCCGACGGGCCAACTCCCCGGAGACGACATGACCCTGCGCACCGGTACACGTGACCACGAGGTCGCTGACCTCCAGGACCTGGGCGAGCGCGGTCCACGGCGCCGGGTCGGCGCCGGCCGCGGCGGCCAGGCGTTCGGCCCGCTCGGCCGACCGGTTGACGACGGTGAGCGAGCGCGGGTCGTGCCGGGCGATGGAGGCGGTGGCCAGTCCGCTCATCGCGCCGGCGCCGACGACCGCGACCCGCAACTGGGAGATCGGGCCGAGCCGGACCTGGGCCCGGGCCAGCCCGGCCTGCACGAAACCGACGCTCACCGCATCGATCCCGGTCTCACTGTGGGCGCGCTTGCCGACCCGCAGGCCGTGCTGGATCAGGGCGTTCAGACTGGGCCCTGCCCACCCGGCCTCCTGCGCCTGGGCCAGCGCCGACTTGAGCTGGCCGAGGATCTCGGCCTCGCCGACCGCCATCGAGTCCAACCCGGTGGCGACCTCGAAGAGATGGCTGACCGCGCGTTCGTCGTAGTGCACGTATGCCGCGTGCTGAAGTTCGGCCAAGGCGATGCCCGTGCGCTTGGCGAGGGTGGTGGCGACGGCCTCGACGGCGGCGTGGAAGGTGTTCGCCTCGGCATACACCTCCACCCGGTTGCAGGTGGACAGCACGAGCACCTCGCCGAGGTCCGGGACGGCCGCCAGGTCCGCGCCGAGGGCCCGCACTCCGGCGCGGTCCAGGCAGACCCGTTCGAGGAGGCCGAGGTCGGCGCTGTTGTGGGACAGCCCGAGGACCAGGACGCTCATCGCCCACCGCCGGGCAGCGCGGCGGCCAGGTGGCGGACGGCCAGGACCTGCAGTTCGGTGGCCAGGTCGACCCGGCGCAGTTCCACCCCGTCGGGGATCACGATCGGGGTGGCGGCGAAGCTGAGGATCGAGCGCACCCCGGCGGCGACGAGTTCGTCGCACACCGCTGGGGCCGCCGCGGACGGGGTGGCGATCACGGCGAGCACCGCGGCCCCGGGACCGTACTCGTCGTCAAGCTCGCGGACCCGGCCGGCCAGGTCCGACATCGGCCGCACCGTCTGGCCGCCCAGTCGCCGGCCGACGAGCTTGGGGTCGGCGTCGAAAAGCCCCGCGACGGCGAACCCGCGTTCGGCGAACCCGGCGTAACTGGACAGCGCCCGGCCCAGGTTGCCGAGGCCGACGATGATGACCGGCCAGTCGCGTTCGGCGCCGAGGACCTGACCGAGGCTCTCGGCGAGCTGGGCGACCTCGTAGCCCACGCCGCGCACTCCGTGCCCACCGGCATACGAGAGGTCCTTGCGGACCTGGGCGGATCCGGTGCCGGCCGCGGCGGCGAGTTCGTCGGAGGAGGTCCGGGCGACGCCGGCGGCGGCTAGGTCGGTGAGGATGTGCAGGTAGCCGGACAGTCGCGAGACGGTGGCGTCGGGCAGATCGCGGCGCGGGACGGAACTGCCCACAGATCGTTCACCCACTCCTGTCCACGGGCGCCGACGCCTGCGGGTCGACGGATTCTCGAAGGCTATGCCGTTCCGCGCGGCCGGGCCAACCCGGCGGTCTCCAGCGCCGCGGCCAGGGCGTCCGGATCGACGCGCCAGCGGGCGATTTCGCGACCGTCGACGAGGACGACCGGGATGAATTCCCAGTACGCCATCTCCAGGGCGATGTCGTCCAGGATCGACTGTTCGCGCCAGGGCACGCCCGCCGCTGCGCATACCTCCGCCACCACGGGACGCGCCTCATCGCAGAGGTGACACCCGGGTTTGCCGATCAGGACGACCCCGTCCGGCATCGACGGGGGCGGGTCGGTCGGTGCGCGGCCGGGATCAGCCACGAGTCGGGTGGGTCATCAGGCGGGCGTCCTGAAGGTGCGTCACGAGAAAACGGACCGGCGTTGCAGCAGCAAGGCATACAGGGTCTGCTGGATGGTCTCGCGGACGCGGTCGGTCAGGTCGAAGACGAGGCTCGGGTCCTCGGCGCTCTCACGCGGCAGATCGTCGGTGCGCAGCGGGGCGCCGAACTCGATGATCCACTTGCTCGGCAGCGGCACCAGACCGAGCGGACCCAGCCACGGGAAGGTCGGCGTGATCGGCAGGTACGGCAGCCCGAGCACCCGGGCCAGCGCCTTGGCGTTGCCGAGCATGGGGTAGATCTCCTCGGCGCCGACGATCGAACACGGCACGATCGGCACCCCGGCGCGCACGGCGGCCGAGACGAACCCACCGCGCCCGAACCGTTGCAGCTTGTACCGCTCCGAGAACGGTTTGCCGATCCCCTTGAAACCCTCCGGCCAGACGCCGACGAGTTCGCCGCGGCTGAGCAGGCGTTCGGCGTCGATGTGCCCCGCGCGGGTGGTGCCGGTGCGCCGGGCCAGCATCCCGAGCAGCGGCATCGCGAAGATCATGTCCGCACCGAGCATCCGCAGATTGCGCCCGGCCTCGTCGCGGACCGCGACCTGGGTCATCAGCGAGTCGAAGGCGATGGTGCCGGAGTGGTTGGCGACGACGAGGGCGCCCCCAGTCGCGGGCAGGTTCGCCAGGCCGCGGACCTCGACGCGGAACCACTTGCTGTACAGCGGGCGCAGCAGCGGCAGGAAGACGTTGTCGGTGAAGTCCTGGTCGAACCCGAAGTCGTCGACGACGAAACTGCCGTCCACCCGACGACGCAGGTATGCCAGTGCGTGCGCGATGCGTGCCTCGACGGCCTCCTGGGACAGTCCCGTCGCCGTCAGGGCGAGTCGCATCACCTCGACGAGGTTGTGGACGAAGTCGTCGACGGAGCCGGAGAACAGGTCGTCGTGGTCGCCGAAGTGCGGGTCGGCCGCGTCGCGCCGGAACGGGTCGACCTTGGTGGCGCCGGTCGAGGCGGACTCGGCGTGTCTGGCGGCGGCCCGCGCGACCGCGGCCACACTCCCCTCCGAGGCGGCGCGTCCGGCGGCCGCGCCCGCGGTGTCGACCACCGGGACGGGGGCCGGGGTGCGCGGTGGCCGGTTGCGGGCGAACTCGGAGCGGGCCGGGCGGCGGTTCGCGGTGGCGGCCGCGGCGTCGACGGCCGCCGGGGAGTCGGCTGCGGAGGCCGGGCCGGTGGCCCCCGCGGGGGGTTCGACGAGGCGTAACGGCCGGGCGGCGGCCTTGGCGGGCACAGCGTTCTGAGCGGCCACGGTGTTCTTGGCCGCCACGGTGTTCTTGGC
>JBDIAR010000242.1:0-3613 GCA_039812545.1 Dermatophilaceae bacterium
GCCACGCCGTCGGGTTCACCGCGGTCGATTTGGCCACTACCCCGCGGCTGATCGCCTCGCGCGTCAACGCCACCAACACCGCCTGCCCGGCCGCGATCACCCCCGCGACCGCACCAGCCGCCTCCGCGAGGTCACCGGACTGAACCCGCCACACCTGCCCCACCGCGGCCAACATTTCGGCCCGAACCGCCGCGCACCCGCCCGTCAAGAACTCGACCGAGCCGGCGGGTTCGGCGACGCTTTGCGGGCTGTCTGGCATACCGACAGAATATCGCAACTCTGATCGACATGTAAGTCGGCAAACGTCGAATCTCTATGACCCCCAACGAAACCCGACGGACAGAGCGCCCCAGTCAATTCCTAGCACGCCCCACCGACACAGCCTCCCGGAGCCACCCAAGCCGCCCCAACCATCTAGTCGGTCATCAGGCGCAGGGTCGGGGTTCGGTGCAGCCCGAGGGAGCGCACCAGCACGATTCCGAGCGCCAGAGCCGAGAGCCCCAGGGCGATCGCGGCAACCAGCCGCGGGTCGACGCTCAGTCCCCCGGTCACGACGCCGACGGCGCGCAGCATCCACTGCAGGACCGGTCCGACCAGCACTCCCCCGACGCCGGCCCCCAGCGCCGTACCGAGGAGCACGGCCGGCAGATAGCTCACCACGGTTTGCCCGACCAGTTGGCCGGAGGTGAACCCGACCGCCCGGCGGACACCGAAGGAGCGTCGCTCCCGGCGGAGCAATGTACTCGCGAGCAACGCCATGACCAGCGCGGCGACCACCGCCGTGACGGCGAGGATGCCCACGGCCAACGAGGCGCACATCCGCAGGTACACGTCCAACTGGCTGTGGATGTTCGCGCGGTAGTCGACGGCCGACGCCAATCGGGACCCCTGGGTGGCCCGCAGATCGCCGAGGACCGTGGCCGGGCTCGTCCCGTCCGTGACGAACACCGCCACCCCCGTCCCACGCCAAGCCGGCGCCAGCCGCCGGTACCCGGTGTCCGTGAGATCCGCCCGCAGCCCGTTGTAGCTGATCGTGTTGACCAGCCCGACGACGAGGAACGAGCGCCGGACCCGCCCCACCGACAAGTCGAGGGTGTCCCCCACCTCCTTGCCGGTGAGCGCCGCCAGCCGATCGCCGATGGCGACCTCGTTGGCGTACCGAGGCTCTCGACCCGCATGAACCGAGCTGTATGCCTGTACCGACCAGTCCGGGGTCACGACGACCTGAGCCCGCATTCCGCCGACCGTGCCCTGCAGATAGTCCAGGGCGTGGGCCCGCTGCACGCCGGGGCGGTTCCGTACCTGCGCGAGAAGCGGATCGACGAGCGCCGGCGACGCGGCCTCGAGCGAGACATCCGCCGACTCGCCGATCAGCAGTCGGCCGAAATTGTCAGGATCGGCAAGGACATTGGAGTACAGCGAGGCGGCGAACATCGCGGCGAAGGTCACGATGGAGATGACGGCGACGACCAACGCGCCCTGGGCCGCATTGGCCCAGCCCTGCTTCGCCCCGAGCGTGACGCTGAGGTTGCCGCGCGCCCGCGCCAGCGGCAGGACATTGCGCCGGAAGCTGTGCGACGGCGCGCCGCCGCGCATGGCGTCGACCGGCGCGATCCGACGCAGCCGCCGCGTCGCCACCAACACCCCCAGCGCGACCGCACCGGCCGGGACGAGGACGGCGACGACCGAACCCCAGGGACTGAAACCCGGCCGCCACGGAATCCCCGCCTGCGCCGACAGCGCCGTCGCCAGCGCGGGCAGCACGAGGTAGGACAATCCCACCCCGGCAGCGGCCGCCAGCGCCACGGTGGCGACGGCCGGGATGGCCACCGCCCGACGTAGTTGTCCCACAACGACACCGACCGTCGTCAGCGTCCCGATCCCGACGAGGTCCTGCCGGATGGCGGCGGCGACGAAGAACCCGCTCACGACGAGGGCGACGACGAGGACGATGAGGGCGAACAACACCAGGGCACCGGCATACACGCCGGATCCGATGAGGCTCGCGGATCTGACGAGATCCCAGGTGATCCCCGAGGTCTGCGGCGGCGGCTCGCCCCGCGCCGCGGCGGCGGCGACAACCTGATCGGTCACGGCGGAAGCGACTGCGGCGTATGCCGGTTCGGTCAACGTGGCCTGGATCAGGTGGCTCGGTCGGGGTCCGTGGGGGACGGCGGCCAGCGCCGCATAGTCGGCGGCCCGTAGACCCACACCGGTCAGACCCATGTTGACCGTCCCGAGATAGGTGTTGGCGAAGAAGCCCTGCACCCGGAAGGACCGCTTGCCGGTGAGGCTGTCCAAGGCGATCGTGTCCCCCAGCGCGTAGCCGCCGCCGTCGCGCAGGATCTGCGGCAGATAGACACCGTGCTCGATCGGCGGTTGCGCGCTCTCCTCGATCGTGAATCGGCCCAACTGCCAATCTCGGTCGAGGTCCACGTAGGCGACCCGGGTCGGCAGGGTGCTGCCGGCATACGTGAAGCCGACCTGTTCGGTCAGAACGGGTGCGTCCTCGACCAGTGCTACTCGAGGATCGGCCCGCAGGGCGCCCACCAGGTCCGCGGCCGCCCGCGGGTCGGTGAGGCTGAACTGCAGGTCGGGGGCGTGTTCCATTCGAGCCCGCTCGGTCACGGCGTTTGGGTAGTCGGTGGCGACCACAACCCCCAGGTTGACGAGCGCCGCGGCCAGCAGCATCAACAGCCCCACGGTGGCCAATTGGCCTCGGCTGCGGCGGAATTGGCGCCTGGCCAAGAGCAGGACGGTGCCCAACGGGGTCACCAGCCCATCGCGTCGAGGAAGGCCGTCAGCCTCGTATGCCGCTGCGCGTCGTCGGCGTCCCATCGCCCGAGCCGGCATTCGCCGCGTACCGCGCCGTCGCGCAGGTAGACCACGCGCTCACCGCGCAGGGCCGAGCGCAGGTCGTGGGTGACCATGACCACGGTCTGTCCGCCGACGTGGACCTGGGTCAACAGGTCCAGGACCCGGCGCGAGTAGTCGCTGTTCAGTTGGCCGGTGGGTTCGTCGGCGAACAGCACCGCGGGTTCGTTGATGAGCGCCCGCACGACGGCGGCGCGTTGCGCCTCCCCGCCGGAGAGCATGTCCGGGAACTTGTCCCAGTCGCTCTGCCCGAGCCCGACGAGTGCGAACAGTTCACGGGCCCGTCGGCGGACGTCCTCGCGCGGTCGGTCCAGCAAGTAGCCGACGGCCAGGACATTGTCGAGGACGTTCATCCCGTCGAGCAGGTGGATCTGCTGGAAGACGAAACCGCAGTGTCCACGCCGGAATCGCCCGAGTCGCTTCTCGTCGTATGCCGCGATGTCCTCCCCGTCGAACCACACCTGACCGAGACTCGGCCGGTCCAAACCGCTGAGGGTATGCATCAACGTGGACTTGCCGGCCCCGGACGGCCCCATCACGACGAGGAATTCGCCCCGCGGAATGGTGAGGTCCAGGTTGCTCAGGACATGCTGCTGGTAGCCCTGGTGGGAGTACGTCTTGGACAGCCGGACGGCGGAGATGACATCGGTGCTCACGAGGACAACGGTAGGAAGCGCTGGGGCGGCGTTCCTTTCCAGATTCCTAAATCTTCGGGAACCGATTGACTCTTCTCGAACCG
>JBDIAR010000243.1:0-3538 GCA_039812545.1 Dermatophilaceae bacterium
GGCGAGCGGACGGGGGGCGAGCGGCAGAGTCGTCATGGCATACAGACTCCTCGTCGGGGTTGTCCCGCCGTTGTCCCCCCGCCATGAGTCGACTGTGCCCAGCCCAACGCCCAACCAACGCCCAGTCGCCCGGCTGCCGGTCACCTCCGGCCGCGGCCGGACGTGACCTATGCCACCCCGGTTCGGGCCTTCCGACCCCTGACCCGGCATACCCCGCGACAACTACCATCTAGAGCAAGGCAGCTCAACCCAGGACGCCCACAGATCGACGACGATTGGGGACCACCGTGCAGCATCAGCTTCTCGACAGCGAAGGCCTGCCCACCAGCGACAAGCCGTGGATCATCCGCACGTATGCCGGTCACTCCAGCGCCCGGGCGTCCAACGAGCTGTACCGCTCGAACCTGTCGAAGGGGCAGACCGGGCTGTCGATCGCGTTCGACCTGCCGACCCAGTGCGGGTACGACTCGGACGATCCGATCGCGCTGCCCGAGGTCGGCAAGGTCGGGGTGCCGATCAACAGCATCGACGACATGGCGATCCTGTTCGACCAGATCCCGTTGTCCCAGATGAACACCTCGATGACGATCAACGGCACCGCGATGTGGCTGCTGGCGATGTACGTCGCGCTCGCCGAGGAGAAGGGCGAGCCGATCGAGTCGCTGACCGGCACCACCCAGAACGACCTCATCAAGGAGTACCTGGCCCGCGGGACGTACATCTTCCCGCCGCAGGCCAGTCTGCGGATCATCGCCGAGATGTACGAGTTCTGCCTCGACCGGGTGCCGAAGTGGAACGCCTCCAATATCTGCAGCTATCACCTCCAGGAGGCCGGCGCGACCCCGGTGCAGGAACTGTCGTTCGCGCTGGCGAACGCGATCAGCCTGCTCGACCTGATCAAGGAGCGCGGTCATTTCGACGAGCGCCAGTTCGAACGCGCCGTCGGGCGGATCAGCTTCTTCGTCAACGCGGGCATCCGGTTCGTCGAGGAGATGTGCAAGATGCGCGCCTTCGCCGAACTGTGGGACGAGATCACCGCCGAACGCTTCGGGGTCAAGGACGAACGCTTCCGCCGGTTCCGGTACGGGGTCCAGGTGAACTCGCTCGGCCTGACCGAGGTCCAGCCCGAGAACAACGCATGGCGCATCCTCATCGAGGCCCTCGGCGTGACGATGTCCCGCGACGCCCGGTGCCGCGCACTGCAACTGCCGGCGTGGAACGAGGCGCTGTCCCTGCCGCGGCCGTGGGACCAGCAGTGGGCGCTGCGGCTGCAGCAGATCCTGGCCTACGAGACCGACCTGCTGGAGTACCCCGACCTGTTCGAGGGCTCGGTCGTCGTGCGCTCCAAGGTCGATGACTTGAAGGCCCAGGCCCGCAAGGAGATCGACACGATCATGGGGATGGGCGGGGTCATCGGCGCCATCGAGAACGGCTATATGAAGTCCGCGCTCGTCCGCTCGATGTCCGAGCGGGTCTCCAAGATCAACAACGGCGAACTGCTCGTCGTGGGCCTGAACAAGTGGACCGACGGCATACCGTCGCCGCTGCTGGGGGGCGACGACGGCGGCCTGTTCACCATCGACGTCGCCGACACCCAGGAGACCCTGGACAACCTCAAGGCCGCCCGCACCAAGCGGGACGAGGCCCGCGCCCAGGCCGCGCTGACCGCGCTGAAGGACGCCGCGACGTCCGGCGAGTCGATGATGGGCCCGTCCATCGAATGCGCGCACGCCCGGGTGACCACCGGGGAATGGGCGCACGCGCTGCGCGAGGTGTTCGGCGAGTACCGGCCGTCCACCGGCGTCGACGGCCAGAAGCTCGGCCTGGTCGGAGACCGCGTCGAATCCCTGCGCGCCCGGATCACCGCGCTCATCGACGTCCTCGGCCACCGGCCGCGCATCGTCGTCGGCAAGCCCGGCCTGGACGGGCACTCCAACGGCGCCGAGGTCATCGCCGTGTCCGCGCGGCACGTCGGGTTCGACGTCATCTACTCGGGAATCCGGTTGTCCTCCAAGGAGATCGTCCGCTCGGCCGTCGAGGAGAGCGCGGACGTGATCGGCGCCTCGGTGCTGTCCGGGTCGCACGTCGAACTCGCCCAGCAGATCATGGACGAACTCAAGGCCGAGGGCGCCGACGACATCAAGGTCGTCATCGGCGGCATCATCCCCAAGGGCGACATCGCCAAGCTGCAGGACCTCGGCGTCGCCCGGGTCTACACCCCGAGCGACTACGACGTCATGGACATCATGGAGTCGATCGTCGGGCTCGTCGAGGCGCGCAGCTGAGGTGAGCGCGGGCGCCGGGTCGGCACGCGACGAGTCGGCGCGTGCCGACGAACTCGCCCGTGGGGCCGAGTTGGCGTATGCCGCTCAGTCCCGTCGGCGTCGGGACGTCGCCCGGCTCGTCTCGCTCATGGAGGACGTGCGGCCCAGCGCCGCGCTCGCCAAAGACGAGGCGCAGCGCGTCCTCGACGAATGCGCCGCCGAGCGCCGGCATACCTCCTCGGTCGTCGGGATCACGGGTACCCCGGGCGCCGGCAAGTCCTCGCTCGCCGCGGCGGTGACCCGGCGGCTGATGGCGATGGATCGGGACCTGACGCTGGCGATCGTCGCGGTCGACCCGTCGAGTCCGACGTCGGGGGGTTCGCTGCTCGGCGACCGGACCCGGATGCGGTGGGGCGACGACGGGGACGCGGGGACGCTGGAGCGGATGTACTTCCGTTCGCAGGCCTCCGTCACCGCGCTCGGCGGGCTGGCTCCGTTGACGTTCACGGTATGCCGTGCGCTGGCGAGCCTGTACGACTGCGTCCTCGTCGAGACCGTGGGGATCGGGCAGTCCGAGACCGACATCCGGCAGCTCGCGCAGACCGTGTACCTCGTGATCGCGCCGAACGGTGGCGACGACGTCCAGATGCTCAAGGCCGGGATCATCGAAATCCCCGACTCGTTCGTCATCAACAAGTGGGACGAGCCGGCCGCGAAGGTGGCGTACCACCAATTGCGGGCGAGTCTGTGGCTGGCGCGACCGTTCGACGCGCCGCGGATCAAGATCCATTGCACGAGCGCGCTGCACGGCGACGGGATGGACGAATTCGCCGCCTCGGTGCTGACGGCGGCGCGGGGTGGATCGGTGCTGCGGGCTGCGGCGGGCTCGGCGGGACGCGATGCGGCCGGCGAGGTGGTCGACCTCGTGGGCGACCCGTCCGGGACCTGGCGCGTCGGCGGCGAACCCGAGCTGCCCGCCCCCGGCGCAGACCCCTGGGCGCGCGCGACGGCATACTTCTTCGAATCCTGGGTCCGCGAGGAGTGGGGGCGTACCGGCGTACGGCATCTGCGGGGACCGTTGCGGGGCGCGCCGGGGTTCTTGCAGGCGTATGCCGGTTTCGGCGCCGCCCAGCTGGCTTTCACCGCGGACCTGACCGCCTCGATCGCGGCCCGCCCCTGACCGAGCCCCGGTCCCCAATTTCGCCCGATCGGGCGATTTTGTATGCCGCTCCCGCGATCCGGTCCCCGATTTCGCCCGATCGGGCGATTTTGTA
>JBDIAR010000244.1:0-3476 GCA_039812545.1 Dermatophilaceae bacterium
GAGCGAATCCCAACTGGTAGGGAACCACCGCGATGAGGTGGTCCAGGCGGTCCAGCCGGATCGTCGGCCGACCCGGCTGACCCGGCGCGGTGTCGTCGTGCGGAAGAGGTGCGGTCATGCCCCGAGCCTGCCGGGGCGGCTCACCGCCCGCGAGGGCGATTGTCAGCGCGGTGAATCGGTGGTCCCGAACCGCTTGCCGGGGCTACCGGTCCACAACAGGCCGCGGTGCGGTGCGCCGCGGGTGCCTTTCCCCCGTGCGGCCGCCGGCTCACACGACGACGTGCGACCTGACCACCCGGTCGTCGTGCTCGCCGCCGTGATCCCCCTGCTCCCAGACCAGGAAGCGTTCGGTCTCGGCGACGAACACCGTCGCGAGCCAGCCGGCGACGACCGCGTCGTCGACCAGTCCGACGAACGGCAGCACCGCCTCGGGGACGAGGTCCACCGGGGAGACGAGGTATGCCAGGCCCAGCACCGCCAGCCCGAGTCGCCCGAGCGTCGTGCCCGAGTACCGTCCGGACAGCGCCGATCGGACCAGTCGCGGCAGCGCCGCGAGCCGGGTCCCCAGACCGGCCGAACCAGGTCCGGTGGCCGAGCGCAGGGCTGCGGCGAAGGTCAGCGCGCTCGCGCGCGCCCGTCGCGCAGACCGGCTGCGACCCGACCGACCCGACCGACCGGACCGACCGGACCCGCCGGAAGGAGAGCGGCCATCGAAGCGGTCGGACGTGGATTGGAATCGTGCGGTCATGTTGTGCCCCCGAGGTGTTCAGCCGGGTTGCGTCACCCGGTCGCACATCTCAACGTCGCAGCGCCCCGCCCTATGCCCGCGTCAGCCCGCCATATGCCCGCGTCAGACGGTGGCCCCGGTCGCCGGCCGAGCCGGAAATTCCGCCCTGGCCTGGTCGGCGATCTTGCCGAGCAGGTACACGTCCAGCCCGGCCCCGAGCACACCGCCGGCCACGGGCACGGCCCGACCGAACCGGGCCAGGGTCTGTCCGCCGGCCCGTGCGATCAGCCGGAAGCCGACCGCCTTGTTCAAGACCATCAGTGCGGGCGCGGGCAACCGACTCGTCGCCATGGAGGTCAACCGGCCGCCGGCGGCCTGCAGGCCAACCTTCTTGAGGATGTCGTCGCTGTCGGTCCCGGTCAGGGTCAACAGCACCGCGGTCCGCACGTGCGGGTCGGCCAGGTCGTACCCGCGCACCCGCGCCATCGCCGCGACCATCCGAGTCGACAGGACGTAGAACTCCACGACATTGGCGGGCAACGAGACCGCCATCGTGACGAATCCGCCGAGCCCGGTGACGAATCCGCCGACCGCCACCATCCGCCGGTGCGACTTCTCGATCTCCTTGAGTGCGGAATCGCCGCCTCTGGTCGCCAGCACGGCTTCGGCCACCGCGTCGGCCGAGTCCAGCGGGCCCTTGCCGTCGATCCCCAGGTCGAGCAACCTGGTGATGAGCTTCGTCGCCGCACCCCCCAGTCCGGAACTTTGCGGTTCGGCCTCGGCCCGTTCCAACGCACTCAGCGGTTCTCCGCGGGCGGCCCGGCCGGCGGCCGTCGCGAGGAGATCCGAATCCGCCGTGGCCTCTCGCCGCTCATCTTTGCCGAACCCCAAGAAGCCCACGCTCGATCCTTTCGTCGCCGTTGCCGTCCCGACGGGCCGGCCCGCTCAGGTTAACGATCCTGGTGGGGTCGGCGTGCCGGAGGCCGATCGTCAGCTCGATCCGTGCGCTTGGATGGACCCATGTCCGCCTCGTCCGACCCCCACGAGGCGCCGGACGATCTGGTCCTGGTCACCGGGGCGTCGCGCGGAGTGCTGCTGCGCGCCGGGCAGGGGTATGCCGGTGCCGGGCACGGGTATGCCGGCGCCGCCTTCGAGGTGGCCCGGCACGCCGCCGAGGTGGCCCGCACCGAGGTCGGTCGCCACGGTCGTGCGCTGCGGATCGTGGTCTGGTCGGCGGAACCGGACCTGTTGGCACCGGTCCTCGCCGGCGTCGAGATCCACCGCGCGTGGGACATCGCCCAGGCGCACCGGCTGCTGGCGGGCGGATCGGCGGCCGAGCCCGCCGATGTCGTCGCCCTGCTGACCGGCATACCGCGGCTTGCGCCCGGGCTGTCCCCGCAGGACGACCTGTTCAGCGATTTCGGGATGGCAGCCGATGCGGTGACCGACGATCAGGGCCGGGTGCTGCCACGAACCGCCGACCGCACCTGGTTGGACACCGACGACCGTCTGACGTCCTGGGCCCGGCTGGCCGCCCGCTGCGCGGCCCAGCAGGGGCGGGCATTGGCCGCGGTGGGGCCGCGCGCGGTACCGACCGCGTGGGCCGAGTCGGCCGCCGCCGTCGTCTGCCTGGAGTTGCGCCGCGACGGACTGCCGGTCGACGCCGCGGTGGCCGAGGACCTGATCCGGACGGCGGCCGGGCCCCGCCCGATGTCCGAGGAGCACGAGCGCAGGCTGCGACAAGAGCGCGATGCCGCCGTGCTGGCACTGGCCCCCGGACACGAACACACCGATTTGCGCAACCCGGCCCAGGTCCGAAACCTGTTGGCGGCTCACGGGATCCGGGTCGAGTCGACCCGAGCTCACGAACTGTCGCCCTACCGGCATACCCATGCGATCGTCGATGCCCTCCTGACGTGGCGAAAGCGGGAACGGATCGCCACGACGCACGGGTACCGCTGGCTGGACGCGAACCTCGGCATCGACGGCCGGCTGCGCGGGGACTGGGGTGCGTGTGACGGCGCCGCCGGCCGGATGACCGCCACCGCCGGCCTGCACTCCCTGCCGACCCCGATGCGGGCCGCGGTCGTGGCCGAGCCGGGACACGTCTTCGTGCGCGCGGATCTCGGCCAGATCGAACCGCGCGTCCTCGCCGTCGTCTCCGGTGATCCGGCCCTGGCCGCGGCCACCGCGCAGGACGACCTGTACACCCCGGTCTCACGGTCGCTGGGAGTGGACCGGTCGGTCGCCAAGGTGGCCTTCCTCGCGGCGATGTACGGCGGTCAGGCGGGGGCCGCCGGTGAACTGCTGCCGCGGTTGCGCCGGTCATACCCGCAGGCGCTCGCCCTATTGGCCGCCGCCGAGGAGATCGGGCGTGCCGGCGGCCCGTTGCGCACCTGGGGTGGTCGGCTGATCCCACTCGACTGGGGCGGGGCCGAGGCTGCGGGACCGCGGGGCCGGTTCGGTCGCAACGCGATCGTCCAGGGTGCGGCTGCTGAGCTCTTCAAGGCCTGGGTCGCCACCATGCGCGGTCCGCTGCGCGAGCTCGGCGGCCAGATCGTGCTCTGTCTGCACGACGAGGTTCTCGTCCACTGCCCGGCCCACACCGCGGACGCGGCATCGCGCATCGTGTCGGCCACCCTGACCGAGGCCAGCCGTCGCTGGTCCGGCGGCGCACCGGTCCGGTTCGTCGCGGACGTCCGAACCATGCACTGCTGGGCCGAGGCGAAGTAGTCGCGGGCCGAGGCGA
>JBDIAR010000245.1:0-3455 GCA_039812545.1 Dermatophilaceae bacterium
TCGGCCACCGGGCTGGTGCCGAGCCCACCACATCACCCCGTGGGCGGCAGGCGGGACTACGGCGCTGGACAACCTGGTGCTCCTCTGCGAACGCCACCACACGATCGTGCACCGCGACCACCTCACCGCCACCATCGACCGCGACCTCGACCACCGCGACCCCGACGACGGCGATTCCGACAACAGGACCGGCGGCGTCCGCTGGTACCCGGCCCACCGGCATACGGCAGCGGCATGACCGAGCTGCTACGTGACGGAGCGAACACGGGGCAGGATGGACCCGTGACTCGGGAACCGCTCGACCCGCTGGGCGCGCCGTCATCCGGCGACGACCCCACGTTGAGCGTGTCCGGCGAGCGCAGCCCCGACCCGGGGTTCGCGAAGGGTGGCGCGACCCCGTACTCGTCGCCGATCTCGGACGGCGCCGACCCGCTCGACAAGGCGGCCCGTCGGGCCCGCACCCGCGCACGCGCCAAAGCCGCCGGACAGGGAGTGGCCACCGGAGCCCGGGTCACCGCCCGAGGCATACGGAGCACGGCCCGGGTGACCGGCCGGGGAACCAAACGCGCCACCGACGCCTTCCAGCGGTACGCCGCGTCGGGCGGCGCGGGCGAGTCGGGCCTGAACCGGCTGGTGGAACTGCACCTCAGCCACACCGCCGGCGACACGATCATGACGCTGAGCCTGGCCGGGACCCTGTTCCTATCCCCCACGACTGATACCGCGCGCGGCCAGGTCGCCGTCTTCCTGATCATGACGATGGTGCCGTTCGTGCTGGTGGCGCCGCTGATCGGCCCGCTGCTCGACCGGTTCCGACACGGCCGACGATGGGCTCTGGGGGCGACGACCGCGATTCGGGCGTTCCTGTGCTGGGTACTGGCCGACGCCCTCGCCTCGGACTCGCGCTGGCTCTATCCGGCCGCGCTCGGGTGCCTGGTCGCGTCCCGGGCGTACAACATCACCCGGGCCGCGGCGGTGCCCCGGCTGTTGCCGGACGGGTCGACGCTCGTCCGGGCCAACTCGAAGATCTCGATGTCCGGCGTCATCGGCGCCAGCGTCGGCGGCCTGCTCGGCGTCGTGCTGCTCAAGCTCGGGCCGCAGTGGTGCCTGCGCACGGCATTCCTGGTGTTCGTCGTCGGCACCATCCAGGCGGTTCGGCTACCGGCCGCCGTCGACTCCAGCCAGGGCGAAGAAGGGCTGGAGGACGAGACCGCCCCCACCGCCGATCAACTGCGGCCCGACCCCGACCGTGGGCTTTTCGACGGCGGCACCTACCCGCTGCCGCTGGACGCCACCCGACCACTCGGCCTCCCGGCCGGGGCCCCGGATCGACACCCACCCTCCTCCGGCATACGAGAATCACCCGTGGCTCGGCTGCGGCACCGGATCGCGGCGATGCCGTGGCCGGTCATGCACTCCTCGTGGTCCACCGGCGGTACGCGGATCCTGACCGGGTTCCTGCTGCTCTTCCTGGCCTTCTTGGCCCGCGAGCACCCCATCGACGAGCTACGGCCCGAGGTCGTCCTGGGCATCGTCGCCGCGGCCGCCGCGCTCGGCAACGGGCTGGGCAGCCTGATGGGCGGCGCGGCCCGCGCCCACCACCCCGAACGGCTGGCCGCCGCCACCACGTTGCTCTGCGTCGTGGCCTGCGTGACCGTCGCCTGGGTCTACTCGCTGTGGACACTGGCGCTCGTCGGCTTCGTCAACGGGTTCGCCGCCCAGGTCGCCAAACTGTGCCAGGACGCGCTGATCCAACGCGAGATTCCCGACGAGATCCGGACCAGCGTCTTCGCCTGGTCCGAAACCTTCCTGCAGATCATGTGGGTCGTCGGGGGGACCCTCGGCATCTGCATCCCGCTCATCCCCGGCGTCGGCTTCGGGGTCGCGGCCGTGGCCCTCATCGGCACGCTCGCGATGGCCGTCCGGGCCCGCTACGTGCGGATCCACCCGTCCGGCGGATCCGCCGCAGGGCATAACCTGAGGCCATGAGCACCACCTCGCACCGGCATACGGTCGGCGGCGGCGCACCGGTCACGACACCGGCCAGGAGCCCCCGCCACCTCGGGCCGGGCTGGGTCCCGAACCAGCACGGCGCGTGGGCGATGCTCGCCGTTCCCTTGTTCGTCGGCGTGCTGGCCAGCCGGGTCGCCCTGGTTCACCTGCCGCTGGCTGTCACCTGGTTCGTCGGGTACTTCGCGTTCTTCGCGACCTCGCTGTGGCTGAAGTCCGGGCGGCGCGACCGGTTCCGTCTGCCGATGCTGGTGTATGCCGGGGGTAGCGCGGTCGCGGGACTGGTCACCCTGGCGATGCGGCCCGGTCTGATCCTGTGGGCGCCGCTGTTCGTCCTGCCGCTCGCGGTGGGGCTGTGGGCCGCCGCGTCCCGGGTCGAGCGGTCGCTCGGCAGCGGGGTGGCCACGGTGGTTGGTTCGGCGCTGATGGCTCCGGTCGCGTATGCCGCGGGAGACGGTACGGACTGGCACCGGATCTGGCTGCTGACCGCGGTCGTCGCAGGGTACTTCGTCGGGACCCTGCTCTATGTGAAGTCGGTGATCCGAGAGCGAGGTTCGACCGGTCACCTCGCGCTGTCGGTCGGGTACCACGCGGTCGCGACCGTGGCGGCGTGGTGGCTGTCGCCGTGGCTGGGCCTGCTCTGGCTGGTGCTGACGCTGCGCGCCTTCGTCGTCCCACGCCGAGCACTCGACCCGCGCGGCGGGATCACCCCCAAGTTCGTCGGGCTCGCCGAGATCCCCGCGATCGTCCTGCTCGTCGTCATCGCGTTCGCCGCGATCCGGTGACGATCCGGACGAAAACGGCCCTGCGATGAAACCCCTCGAGCAACTGCGGCTCCCGGCCGGGCCCGGCGTCCTCGACCTGCTGCCGCGCCTCGCCGAAGCCCTGGACGGCGATTCGCCGATCCTGCCGCTGGCCCCGGGGGCGCCGAAGGTGGCGTTGCCGCTGGTGCCCTACCCACGCGAGCTGGCGCTCGTGGTGAGCACCTCCGGCAGCACCGGCACCACCAAACAGGCCATGCTGACCGCCGGCAACCTGCGGGCCTCCGCGACCGCGACCCTGGCCCGCCTGCACGGGCCGGGCCATTGGCTGCTCGCCCTCGCCCCCCACCACATCGCGGGGGTCCAGGTGTTGGTGCGCAGCATCCTGGCCGGCACGACACCCGACGTCTTGGACCTGACGGTCCCGTTCACCGCGGCCGCCTTCTGCGAGGCGGCCGGGCGGATCCGCCGGATCGACGGACCGCGGTACACCTCCCTCGTACCCACCCAACTGGCCCGGCTGCTGCAGGACCGCGCGGGTCGCGAGGCGTTGACCTGGTTCGACGCCGTCCTCGTGGGCGGCGCCGCGCTCCCGGCACCACTGGCCCGAGCCGCCCACGAGGCCGGTGCCCCGCTGGTGACCACCTACGGGATGAGCGAAACGGCCGGCGGCTGCGTCTACGA
>JBDIAR010000246.1:0-3407 GCA_039812545.1 Dermatophilaceae bacterium
GTCCTCGCCCGGCCGGGTGGCTGGGCCTTGGCCGTCCTGGTCGTGGCCCAGGTGCTCGACGGACTCACCGCGATCAGCGGTTCGCTCATGATGACCTACCGGACCGCCGTCACGCCGGACCGGTTGCGGGCCAGGATGAACGCCACGATCCGCACCTTCAACTGGGGTGGTCTCGCCCTCGCCTCGTTCCTCTCGGGGTGGGTGGCGGCGCACTGGGGGAGCCGGACCGCCATGCTCGCCGGCGCCGGACTGCTCCTGATCGCCACGGCATACCTGCGCCGTTCGGCATACCGAGACGCCGTCCTGCCCTGACGACGGTCGTGGGGTGAGCCGGTCTGCGGGACGTCGTCGTCGAGCGCGCCGGGCTGGTGCCCCCACGGGGGTCGCTGTCAGCATCTGGCCGATGGTGAAATGGCAACCATGTTGGCATCCATTGATCGGGCTGGCCGGGTGGTCATCCCGAAAGAGCTGCGGGACCGTCTCGGTCTTGAGTCCGACACCCCGTTGACCATCGAGATCGAGGGGGACACGCTCGTCTTGACACCGTTGCGCACGGCACGTCGCGAGGTCGTGGAGGTCGATGGCTGGCCGGTGTTGCGACCGGTCGCGCACCGCAGCGTGACCGACTCCGATGTCCAGAGATGGCGCGATGCCGACCAACGGTGAGGACAGGGCGAACGACGCGCATCCCGCAGACGCTGTGCCCGGGATCGGCACGGCATACGCAGTCGACACAAGTGTCGCGATCGCCGCGCTCGACGGTGCTCACACGGCCCACGAACCGTGCCTCGACGCGGTGCGTCGGCTACGCCCGGCGCTGGCGGGACAGGCCGCGTTCGAAACCTATTCGGTCCTCACCAGGATGCCCGGCTCTTTGGCCGTCGACTCGGCAACCGCGTCACGTCTGATAAAGCGGGTCTTCCCAACGACACTGTGGCTCTCGCCGGAGCATGCCTCGGCCCTGCTTGCGCGCCTCGGCGTCGTCGGCATCCGGGGGGGCTCGACGTACGACGCGCTGGTTGGCGAGGCAGCTCTCAGGTATCGGCATACCTTGCTCACCCGCGATCGGCGAGCCCTGCGGACCTACGACCTGCTGGGCGTGACGTATCACGTCGTCGGGGACTGATGCGCCGCCCTGCGGGTCACGACATGAGCGAGGCTGGCAATCGCCGCCACGGGGCTGTCCCCGAAATCCGTGGAGCGACCTTGTCGATTTCGTGGATGCTCGACCGTCATCGAGGTGACGGCGCCCGACGCGGGTGCCCGAACCGAGAGAGGATCTATCCATGACGCGTTACCTCGTCCTGTTGCCCGCCCCCGATGCGCAGTGGGCCGCACTGCCGCCGGAGGACCACGAGAAGGGCATGCGCGCCCACCAGCGCTTCAACCGCGAGCTCGCGGACGGCGGCCACCGGATCGTCTCGTCCAGCCCGCTCACGCCATCCGATCAGGCGGTCTCGATGCGCCCCGACGGGACCGGCGGCACCCTGGTCACCGACGGCCCGTTCGCCGAGTCGGCCGAACAGATCGTCGGCTACTACCTCGTCGAGACCGACGACGCCGACGGCTTTTTCGCCTGCTGCCGCCAGCTTGCGAGCACCGGCGACCTGCTGGAGATCCGTCGGCTGCCGGGACCGGATGACGATCGGGCCGGTCAGAACCCGCGCGAAGGGAGCCGGTCGTGAAGTACCTCGTCCTGCTCGCGCACGCCCCCGGGATGTGGACCGACGCCGACCCGGACACCTTCGCGGCATACCACCAACGGCACGTCGACTTCGCCCGCGAGGTCGGGCCGAACCTGTTGGCCGGGGAGGCGCTGGCCGGCACCGACACGGCCACCACCCTTCGCAGGCGAGGGGGTCGCGAGGCGTTGAGCGACGGTCCGTTCGCCGAAACGGCCGAGGTCGTCGGCGGCTTCTACCTCGTGGAGGCGTCCGATCTCGACACGGTGCTGGGCTGGTGCCGGTTGTTGCCCGAGCCGTATGCCGTTGAAGTCCGTCCCTGCGTCCGCGTCGAGGGCCTGACCTGAGGTTCGGGTCGACGTGACGGTCTCGGCGGACCTCGAGCGGGTGTGGCGCGAGGAGTGGGGCCGGTTGCTGGCCCTGCTCGTTGCGCGGTACCGCCGGCTCGATCTTGCGGAGGACGCGTTGGCCGATGCCTTCGAGGCGGCGGCGCGCGTGTGGCCGGCCGAGGGTAGGCCGGTGAACCCGGCGGCCTGGCTGCTCACCGCGGCGCGCCGCCGGGCGGTGGATCGTCAGCGCGCAGAAGCGGTTGCCGCCCGAAAGGAACCGTTGCTGCTCGTCGAGGCGGCGACGGTCGAACGCGCCCAACGGATCATGGCCGACACCGGGGAGGTCGTGGTGAGCGACGAATTGGCCCGGCTGGTGTTCTTATGTGCCCACCCCGCGCTGGCGCCGGAGTCCGCCGGGGCGCTCGCCCTGCGGCTCGTCCTCGGGGTGTCAACCGCCGACATCGCCCGGTTGTACCTGACCTCCGAGGCCACCGTGGCCGCCAGGATCACCCGCGCCAAACGCAAGATCGGCGCTGTCGGCATACCGTTCCAGGTCCCCTCGGCGCCCGAACTGCCGCAGCGGGTCGAGACGGTGGCCAGGGTCGCGTACCTCGCGTTCACCGCCGGGTATGCCGCGCCGTCCGGTGCGGAACTGCACCGGCCGGAGTCGGCCGGCGAGGCGATCCGGCTCGTCAGGGTGGTGCGCCGGGTCCTCCCGGGTCATCGGGTGCTCGATGTGCTCCTGGCGCTGATGCTGCTGCAGCATTCGCGCCGCGACTCGCGGGTCAGCGGCGACGGCGGCGTGATCCTGTTGGGCGAGCAGGACCGCACGCGCTGGCACACCGACGAGATCGATGAGGCTGTCGCGCTCTTGGACGACGTGCTGGTGGCACCGGAGTCCTTGCTGGGCTGGACCGCCGAGCTCGCGCTGCAGGGGGCCATCGCGGCCTGCCACGCCACTGCTCGTGTCGCGGCGGACACCGACTGGGCGCAGATCGCCTTGCTCTATGCGCGGCTCGATGACCTCACCGGTTCGCCGATCGTGCGGCTCAATCGGGCTGTCGCGGTCGCCGAGGCCGACGGGCCGAATGCCGGGCTGGCGCTGCTGGACGGGCTGGACGACGCCTTGCCGCGCTCTCATCGACTGGCCGCCGTGCGGGCCGAACTCCTGGTCCGGGCCGGGCGTCCGCACCAGGCTCGGACGGCATACGAGGAAGCAATCGAACTGTGCGACAACGCTATTGAACGGGATCACCTGAAGCGCCGGCAGTCCGCCCTACCGCTGCCCACCGACCCCGGTTGGAGGTAATTCTGGGCGCTTATCGCAACCGCGTTTACCTCCAACCGGCGAAGTTGGTCTCGGGGGCCGGGTGCCTCGCAAGCTCGGCCCCCAACC
>JBDIAR010000247.1:0-3318 GCA_039812545.1 Dermatophilaceae bacterium
CAATGGCTATGTCCCGAGGGCGCGCAGGGCGACGGGGGTTCCGGCCTCGGGCACCGTTCGGCGCCGGGACGCGCCGAACCGGGCGGCGAGTTCGGTGCGGCTCGTGATCCCCAGCTTGGCATAGGCCCGGCCCAGGGTGTTGTCGACGGTGCGTACCGAGATGGACAGCTTGTCCGCGATCGCGCGGCTGGCGAATCCGGCCACCGCCAGACGACAGATCTCCGTCTCCCGGCCGGTGAGCCACACCGGGTTGGACAGCGCGGCCAACGCCGGCGTGTCGGCACCCGGACACCGCACGAGGAGTCCATCGGCCCGGGCGGAGGCGGCCAAGGCCGCCCGGCGCCGCTCCGCACCGCGATGCAGGACGGTCGCCTGCGCGTATGCCTCCGCCGCGAGCAGCAAAGCCCCGCACGCCTCGAACCGGTCTCCGGCCTCCTCGACGCCCACGGCGTCCCGACGCCCGATCGCCATCCCGTGCGCGGCATACGCCCGCGGCAGCGGACCGGTGACCAGGACCGAGAGTTCGCCGAGCCGCCCCGCCACGCGTTCGCCCTGCCCCCACCGGACGACTTGGTGCAGCGCCATGAGCTCCCACAGGTTCTGCCCCGCCGCTCGGGCCCGCTCGGCATCGGTAAGGGCCGACTGCACCGCCTGGGGCAGATCGCCGAGCGCCGCCGAAACCCACGCCCGGGCCGAACCCGCCCATACCTCCAGGGCCCCGAGGCAGGCGGGCAGCGGCTCCCCCAACGCGGCCGACCCCCGCGGATGGCTCCGCCCGGCCTGCGCGTAGGCGCGCACCGCGGCCCCGGCGACGGCCCGCGAAAGCCACTGCGCGTAGGGCGCGAGCGGAAGGGGTTCGGTGTCCAGAGCATCGATCACCGCGATCGCCGCGGCTATGTCGCCGCGCAACGTCAACGCGTCGACGAGGGCGGCACTCCATAGCCGAACACCGGGCAGCCAGCCGGCCGCCTCGCACCGTCCCAGCCGGTCGCGGATCAGGTCTTCGGCCTCGGCCGGGGCACCGGCATACAGCTTGGCCGTCGCGAGGGCGCCGGCGATCTCCTCCTCGTCGAACGACCAGTTCGCACCGTGCCGCGCCCGGTACTCGGCACGCGCCGACAGGCCCGTGACCACCGCGGCATCGGCGTCCCCGGCGAGCAGTTCACCGTCGCAACGGAATGCGAGCGCCCGCAACGAGATCGAATCCCGATCACCGTCCAGCAGCTCAGCTCCACGGTCGGTCAAAACCAGGTCGGCATGGCGGCGAGCGGCGGCCGGGGCACCGGCATATGCCGCCAGATGTGCACGCAGGCACGCGCTCTCCGGGTCGGCCCGATTCGCCGCCTCCAGTTCGGCGAGGACCCGCTCGGCATCGTCGGCCCGGTCGAGCTGGAAGGTGAGGTTCCAGGCGCGCATCGTCGCCAACCTCGAGCGCGCGGGTTCGGTGGGTTTGTTCTCGTATGCCGAGCGCAGGTAGTCGTCGGCCTCCTGTGGCCGCCCGGAACAGATCATCACCCGCGCAACGAGTTCGGCGGCCTCGGGCTCGGTGGTCGCGATGGCGAAGCGCAGCGCCAGGGGCAGGTCGAGGGCGGCTTCGGCGAGGGCTGCGGCTCGGGCGAAAGCGCCTGGGGCTGCGGGGAGTCCGGCGTCGAGATGCCAGAGCGCGGCACGCACCGGGTCGCCGAGAAGGTCGACCGCGCCCGAGCGGCACAACCGTCGCGCCAGCGCTCGGCGGCGGGCCACGGAGGTTGCCACGGGCGCGGTCGCGGCATACACCGGATGGGCCAGGACGACCTCGAGTCGCTCGGTGCCCGGGGCCGCATCGATTCTGATCCGCGTGCTCACCACCCCGGAACGCTCGACCGCCAGCACCGTGTCCTCTTCGATCCCGAGGAGATCCAGGCAATCGGCGGGGAGCGGTTCGGCATACGCGAGCAGCTCCACGAGATCCTCGGTCGTGGCGCCAAGCCTGGCCACGCGCGCCGCGACGAGTTCGGTGAGCGGCGCCGAGGACAACGCCGATCCTGTTGCTTCCCAACGGCCCTCGTGCTGGTACAGATCGCCGCAGGCGGTCGCACCGCGGACGAGTTCGCCGACGTAGAGAGGGTTGCCGCCGGTGATGCGGTGGATCGAGGCGAGCACATGGGCGGGGACCTTCGCAGACAGCAGGCAGCTGACCAGTTCGTCGGACCCGCGGCGATCGAGTTCGCCGACGTCCACTCGCACGTGCGGGAGCTTCCCAAGGCAGGCGAGCCGGTCGGGAAGGCGCTCCGGGGTGGTGGCCACGACCAGTGCTGTGCCGGTCACGGCGAGGTGGTGGAGGACGGCGATCCCGGCGTCGTCGAGTTGGTCGGCGTCGTCGACGGCCACGACAGCGCGCGGCGCCCCCCGCTGAAGCCGCTCGGAGTCGATGGCGGCGGTGACCGCCGCCAGGACCTGCAGTCTGTCGCCGGACACCAGACCCGGCCAGGCCTGGACCAGAGCACCGAAGGGAATCGGCCGAGACGCGGGACAGGCCCGCAGCTCATGGGTGGTCAGCGCATCGGCGCGCGCCGCCCGAAGTGCTTCGAGGACGAGTCGGCTCTTGCCCACACCGGTGGGTCCGCACACCAGGACCACGCCGAGGTCCGGCTGGGCGAAGGCAGCACGGATGGCTGCGAGTTCGGCGTCGCGGCCGACCATCGCCACCTCACGGCGCACCTGTCCGATCACCGCGTTCCTCCCGAACGGCTCGCGTGCCAGAACTGCCGAATCTGCGTCGCCGGCCCTCGGGCCCCCGCAGGGAGGTCGAGCCAGTGCTCCACCCCCCATCATCGGGGTGTGACCCAGATCACGGCTAGCTGTTTCTCATCGGAGAGCGCCGAACTGCTGCCCCTGATACGTCCCCGGCCGGCCACCGGGGCCGTCGCCGACGGAAACTAGCCGCCCAGGAGGGACGGGCATCGCCCGCTGTCCTGAGCCGACAGGAGGTGCAACCCGATGGCAGCCACCGCGATCGAGCCCCAGCCGGTACCGCTGGTTCGCGACGACGCCGGTCGCCTGATGGTGCCCGGCACCCGCATCTCTCTCGACGTCCTCATTGCGGCGTTCAAGCGCGGCAAGACCCCCGAGGCGATCCATGAGGGCTACGAAACGGTCGCCCTGGCCGACGTCTACGCCATCGTCGCCTACTACCTGCGACACCGGACCGAGGTCGAGAGTTACCTTGCCGAGCAACAGCGCAGGGGCGACGAGGTAAGGGCGCGGATCGAGGCGGAGTATCCACCCGAGGAAGGCTTGCGGGCGAAGTTGCTGGCCCGATTGGATTCGTGAAGCCTC
>JBDIAR010000248.1:0-3285 GCA_039812545.1 Dermatophilaceae bacterium
GGCGTCCCGATCGGCAGGACGCCGGTGCAGGCCGAGCCCATCGCGGTTTGCAGGCGGCAGATGACCGCCTGGGTACGCAACAGTTCGAGTTTTTCGGCGGCCTCGCTCTGGCTGGCGACCTGGATCGTGCCGCCGACGAGTTCCTGGGTGACCGGCGGCAGGTCGGCGACCAGGACGTCGGAGGTCGAATCCAGGTGGGACAGCTGCCACGGCCCGAGGCTCTGCGGGACGCCCTGGTAGACCACGACCCGACCGTCGACCGCCGTCACGTAGTACTGGCGTTGCGACCAGTTGTATGCCAGCAGCGCGGCGATCGCGACGACCGACAGGACCGTGAGGAGCGCGATCCGTCGGGCCCAGCGGGCGCGCGGGCCGACGGGTTCCTCGGCGAGGGTGACGGTGTCCGGGTCGGTGTCGTCGGACTCGGCGGCGGTTTCGTCCCGGCCGGTGGCTTCGCGGGAGAGTGCGGCGGCCTTCTCGGCGGGGGAGACCGGTATGCCGCGGGTGCGGCCGCCTGCCTGCCGGCGTTCGGCGACGGCACCGACGACGACCGGGACCGTGCTCGGTGGGTCGACCAGATCGAGGTCGACGACGTCGGCGACGACGACGGTGACATTGTCGCGGGTGCTGGCCTTGAGGGCGACGGCGATCAACCGGTCCGCGGCCTCCTCCGGGGTGGCGGCCTTGACGAGGATCTCCTCGATGGCGTCGGCCCGCACGTAATCGGACAGGCCGTCGCTGCACAGCAGGTACCGGTCCCCGGGCATCGCCTCCCGCAGGCTGAGATCGGGCTCGTCGTCCGGCATACCGGTCATCACCCTGGTGACGAGGAAGCGCTGCGGGTGGTGTTCGGCCTCCTCCGCGGTGATCCGGCCCTCGTCGAGCAGGGCCTGAACGAACGAGTGGTCGCGGGTCATCTGGGAGACCTTGCCGTCGCGCAGCAGGTATGCCCGTGAGTCGCCGATGTGCGCCATCGCGAGTTTGTTGCCGGTACGCAACAGGGCGATCGTGGTGGAGCCCATCCCGCCGAGTTTGGGGTTTTCGGCGGCGGCCTCGGCGATCCGGGCGTTGGCTTCGGCGAAGGTCTGGTCGAGGATGTCGAGGGCGTGTTCGGCGGGCGGGGTTTCGTCGTCCAGCGGCGCGAGGGCGCCGACGATCATCGAGCTGGCGACGTCCCCGGCGGCGTGGCCGCCCATGCCGTCGGCGAGGACGAGCAGGTGTGGGCCGGCGTATGCCGAGTCCTCGTTGCGGGTCTTGGGGCCGAGGCCGAGGTCGGATCGCGCGGCGTAGCGGACGGCTACGTCGGCCATCTCACCCCCTCACTTCGAGGACGGTGGTGCCGATCTTGAGTTCGCTGCCGGTGCGGATCGGGGTGACGCCGGTGATCTTCTGGCCGGCCAGGACGGTGCCGTTGGTGGAACCGAGGTCTTCGACGAACCACTGCTCGCCCTGGGCGAAGATCCGGGCGTGCCGGCCCGAGGCGTAGTCGTCGTCCAGCACGAGGGAGCATTCCGGGTTGCGGCCGATGAGGATGCCGGACGATTTCAGCGGGATCGAGGTGCCGGCCAGCTTTCCGCCCGTGATGGTGAGGGTGAGCGGGTTGGAGCGGCGTCGGCCGAACCGGCGTTCTTTGGCGCCGGCGCCGGCGCCGGCGTTCGCGGGGGTGGGGGTGTTTGGGGCGCCGCCGGGGATCCCTGGGGCCACGGGCGGCAGGGTGCCCTGGGTGTGCGCGCCGCCGGCGGCGCCTACTCCGGCGGGCACGGCGGCGGGGGCGGGTGACGGCGCGGGGACCGGGCGGGCCTGGGCGCGGGCTCGCCGTTCGCTGCGGCGCGAGATCTGGGTGCCGTAGATGTCGCGGCGCAGCACGCCGAGCACCGAGAAGATGAAGAGCCAGAGCAGGACGAGCAGCGCGAGCCGGATGATCGTGAGGGTGAGTTCGCTCATCCGCGCTTGCCCGTTCGGAAGACGACGGTGGTCCGACCCACGGTGATCTGGTCGCCGTTGTCCAGGCGGCGGCTGGTGATCCGTTCGCCGTTGACGAAGGTTCCGTTGGTGCTGTCCAGGTCGCGGATGCTGGTCACCAGGTGCGGGCCGTCGGTGGTGACCCGCAGTTCGCTGTGCCGGCGGCTGATGCCGGGGTCGTCCAGGACGATGTCGGCGGCGGTGTCGCGGCCGAGGACCGTCAGCGCCGAGATGAGCGGGTAGCGCTCGCCGTCGACGCTGAGCCAGGGGCGCTGCGCGGGGCCGACGCGCGGCTTGTCCCGCGGCTGGTACGGCGCGGCGTCGTACTCCTCCGCCGGCACGTGCCGGGGCCGGGGCTCCGCCGCTCCGCCCGCCGCTGCCGCACCGCCCGGCTGGGCTGGGACGTGAGCACCGGCATACGGGACAGCGCTCTCCGAACTCGACGCGCCCGCGGGACGTTCGGCCTCGGCGCTGCGTCGCGAGACGGCGGTACGCACCCGGAAGACCCCGGTCTCCAGCGCGCCGTCCTCGCCGAAATAGACCTCGAACGGGCCGCCGGGGGCGTAGCGCTCGGACTCGGCGTGCTCCTGCGCCGCGGCGACGAGTTCGACGCGCAGATCGTCCTCGACATCGCGCATCCGCTGGTAGTCGGTGGTCGCCATCTCGATGGTGAACAGATTGGGTACCACGGTGCGGCCGGGGGCCATCACCGAGGCGCGCTCGTCCATCGCGCGGCGGATGCCGCTGGCGATCTCGACGGGCTGCACCTCCGAACGGAAGGCCTTGGCAAAGGCTCCACTGACGGCACGCTCGAGTTTCTTTTCGACACGGTCGAACAGACCCACGGCGTCCTCCTCAGGGCAATTGGTCTGGTGACATGCTACCGGGGGCCTCTGGCAGGACCCCGGACATAAGGGGGTGACGCGGGGGTGGCGGCTGTGGTTGCCCTGCGTGCCCTCCCCGTATGCCGGCCGGTATGCCTGCTCGTATGCCGGGAATTTCCGTTGGGTCAACCCCTATCGCTTCGACGTGATCTAGGTCACACTGGGAGACGGCGGGGAACGGTTCGGACGCACCTTCGAGCCGGGGCCACTCGGGGGTCATTGGGGACGTCGGGCTCGGTTCGAGGCAGGTTGCTCGGGCCGGGCGCGACGGGACTTTGCTGCTGGGCCGGGGCTCGGGGCGGCCGGGGCGAATTGGCGCTCTGGCGGCGGGCCGGTCATAATCGACCGTCACGCGCAAGTGGCGGAACGGCAGACGCGCTGGCTTCAGGTGCCAGTGTCCGCAAGGACGTGGGGGTTCAAATCCCCCCTTGCGCACTCC
>JBDIAR010000249.1:0-3258 GCA_039812545.1 Dermatophilaceae bacterium
TCGTTACCGTGGAGGTACGAAACTCCCGCTCAACTCGACGCTAGGGGCGTCGGCGGGCAGAGCCGACGGAGTGTGTCGGAAGTCACTGGAAACCCCCTCGATGCCGCGGCGCCGGTGGCAAAGCAGCTGCCGTTTCGGGCCGGCGCGTCAGGGTGTGGCGCCGAGCGACTCCCAGTACCGGTTCAGGGCGCCGTTGGTTTTCACGAACCAGATGATCGGTCCGACGATGATGAAGGCGCCCGGGAAGTTCCAGAGACCGGTCATCGTGGAGACGGGCGGCGGCTCGCGGCGGGCCTCGTACATTTCCCCGACCTCGTTGGAGGTCAGGAAGGGCATGACGACGCCGACGAGCACGGCGAGGACGACCGCGATCCCACCACCCAAGCCGCGTCCGGTATGCCGTTTCATCTCGTCGTGGACGAAGTAGAACCAGACATAGCCGTAGATCCCCAGCGTCACGATCATCAGCAAGATCGTCACGCCGGTCGGCCTGACCTTGCCGATCGGGCCTGCGCCAGGGGTGATCGCGCCCGCCATGCCCAGGGCCGGGGCGTTCTGGAACGCGCCGGTCGGAGCCGGTGGGGGATCGGCAAGTGGCGGCGGGCTCGCGGCCGGCGGCGGACCGGCATACCCGGCATACGTTGAACTCTCGCCGTCGGGTGGTGACGGTGGGCTGGTTGGCGCGGTTGGGTCGTCCCCCCACGGTTGTTGACTCGACGCGCTGGTCGAGCTGTTGGTCGACTCGTGACTTGCCGACGTGTCGGGCATTGCGTTCCTCCCCTGTGCTCGAACGAAGATCCCTACGAGATCAGCCTACGGAGTTCGCCGGGTCGCCGCTGCACATGGGCGACGCGCCGGGTGTCGGTCGGGTCGGTGGCCCGGGCGTGTCAGCATGGACGGGTGAGCATGTCTGAGTATCGGTTCGACTCCGTCGACGAGGTCATCGAGCGGCTGTCGGCCACCGGCTATCTGCCGTCGGAATCCATTGCCACGACCGTCTTCCTCGCCGACCGACTGGGCAAGCCGCTGCTGGTCGAGGGGCCGGCGGGTGTGGGGAAGACCGAGCTGGCCAAGGCCGTCGCGGCCGCCACCGGCGCCCGACTGGTGCGGCTGCAGTGTTATGAGGGGGTCGACGAGGCCAGAGCGTTGTACGAGTGGAATCACGCCAAGCAGCTGCTGCGGATCACAGCCGAGAGCGATGCCGAGGGTGGCTGGGACGCCTTGCGGCACGACATCTTCACCGAAGAGTTCCTGCTGCCGCGACCGCTGCTGACCGCGATCCGCAGCGCCGACCCCGTGGTCCTGCTCGTCGACGAATTGGACAAGGCCGATGTCGAGATCGAAGGGCTGCTGCTGGAGGTGCTCAGCGATTTCCAGGTGACGGTGCCCGAGTTGGGCACGATCAGCGCGACCCACCGGCCGTTCGTCGTGCTCACCTCGAATGCCACTCGCGACTTGTCCGAGGCGTTGCGGCGGCGCTGTCTCTTCCTGCACATCGACTACCCGACCCCCGAACTCGAGGCGGCGATCGTCGCCGTCCAGGCCCCCGGGCTCGGTGACGCGCTCACCCAGTCCGTGGTGCGGTTGGTCCACCGCCTGCGCGATCTGCGGCTGCGCAAGTCGCCCTCGGTCGCCGAAACCCTCGACTGGGCGCGCACCCTGCTGGCGTTGGGCGCCGACGACTTGGACGACACGCTGATCCGCGACAATCTCGGCGTTCTGCTCAAGCACCAAGACGACATTGAACGAGCGGTCGTCGCGCTTGACCTGCGCGCGGCGGCGCGCTGACCGGCGTCGGCACGACATGGCATACGAGCTGACAGCCGGCCGGAGCATCCTCGGCGATCGGATCGTCGGGTTCGGGCGGGCCCTTCGTTGTCACGGAATCCTTTGTGGTCCTAGCGAGTTCGTCGACGCCGCCCACGTGGCGAAGGCGCTCGGTGTGGAGGATCGCGCCCGGCTCCGGGAGGGTCTGGCTGCTGCGATGCTGCGTCGGACGGGGGAGCGGGGGGTGTTCGACGACCTGTTCGATGTGTGGTTCCCCGCCGCATCAGGGGCTCGCGTGGGCGTCCTGGCGGCGGCGCCTCCGGACGACACGGCTCAGGCGAGGCGCGAGCGGGCCACGCTGCTGCGCCGCGAACTGTCCGCCGCGCTGGCCGCGGCAGACGAGCGTGCACTCGAGGAGCTCGCCGCTCGCGTCGTTCGTGAACTCGGCGCCGTCACCGCGGCTGGCCAGGCCGGGCAGTGGTCGAGCGCACAGGCCCTGCATACCCTCAATCCGGCGATTGCGTTGGCGGCGGCCCTGGCTCGGTTGCAGGATGCGGCGCAGGACGCTCCGGGCGGCTCCGGGGATGGGTCGGGGGGCAGCGGCGGTGGTGGTGCCGGGGCCGGCGGGGTAGCCGGCGGAGGCGGGTACGCCGCCCGGTATGACGTCGATGAGATGCGTTCTGCGATTGCCGAGTTCCGCCGGCGAGTGGAACGTGAGGTGCGTCGCCTGAACGCGGAAGTGTTGGGGGCGGAGCGGGTTTCGCGACATTCCGTGCGAACCACCGCCGACCAGACGCCCTTTGCTCTGGCCGGGCGCGTCGAGATGGAGGAGCTTCGCCGCACGATCGATCCGCTCGCGCGGAAGCTGGCGACGCGGCTCGCGGCCCGGCGCCGGCGGGCGTCATCCGGGGCGATCGACCTGCGGCGCACGCTGCGCTCGTCGCTGTCGACCGGGGGGATTCCGATCCGTCCCGTGCATCGGCATCGACGCCCCGGTCGCCCGGAGTTGGTGGTGCTCGCCGACATGTCGAGTTCGGTGAGTGGCTTCTCGCGATTCACGATCCTGCTGATGCAGGCGATGGCCGCCCAGTTCAAGCGCATCCGGATCTTCGGGTTCGTGAACATCGTCGACGAGTTGACCGACGACGTCGTCGGAGCGTCGCCGGGTGCGGACCTGTCGCGCGCCTTCGAAGACATGTCGCGGATGACCCGGTGGCATCACTACAGCGATTACGGAACGGCGTTCACCGATTTCACCGGGCGCTTCCTCGGGGCGGTGGGACCGCGCACGACCGTCCTCATCCTCGGTGACGCCCGCAGCAACGGCACCGACCCGTGTTACGACGAGCTACGCCGCATCGTCGAGCGCGCGCGCCACGTGATCTGGCTCAACCCCGAACCCTCGTATGCCTGGGGAAATGGCGATTCCGTCGCTCACCGGTATGCCGAGATCGTCGACATGCATGAATGCCGCAACGTCGCTCAGCTCCG
>JBDIAR010000250.1:0-3187 GCA_039812545.1 Dermatophilaceae bacterium
GGATGGTCGCCGCTCACACCTGCGTCGGGACCGGGATCGGAGTCGGAGGGTCTGCCGCCGCGCGACTGAGTGTGGACCACCCGGAGGCCCGGGACGCGGCCCGAATGATCGGTGCAGCGCTGGAATGGCACGGCGGATTGACCTTGGACTACCTCCACGTGGACGGCCACCCGCAGATCATCGAGTGCAACCCCCGCACGGTCGAACCCGGAACCGCGGCCGCCTCCGGGGTGAATCTGCCCCTCCTCACCCTCGCCATCATCCGCGGCGAGCCGCTCCCGCAGCGGTGTCTGATCGGCACGCCAGGTGTGCGCAGCCACAGCAGCTTGGCCTTGGCCCTCGGTGCGGCAGCCACGTCTCGACGAGCCGCCGTTCGGGCCCCCCCGCTCGGCGTCACGCTCGCCCGAATCCTCGCCAACCCGAGATCGACAACCCGGATCGCCGCCGCGGCGGTCTCCCAATACGCCGTCACTCCCGACCTCATCGGATGCGTCCGGAAGACCGCACAACGGCCTTCATGACGGCCGAGTGGCGTGGGACTGGGAGGGCAGTATCGCCGCTGGACCGTTCCCAGCCACCCCCTTCGGGCGCCCCTGGTGCGCGGCGCGACCTCGCCGAGGTGCGTCGACGAGGCGGGTCACGGCTCCAGGATGTCCGCCTGAACGCCGGGATAGCGACGCAGCCCGCGGTCGAAGCTGACGAGCCGCGCGCTCAGGGCGAGTGCGCGGGCCGCCAACCACGCGTCGGGAACGTCGTTGCCACGCAGGCCGAGTTCGTCGACGAGCCGCGCGAAGGTCCGCCACGTCACGTCGTCTGGGGGGAGTGGGCACGCGGCGGGGGCCCCGCGGATCTGCTCGCAGAAGGCGAGCGCATCCCCTGGCATACTGGCCGGCCGGAATATCCTGCCGTGCGTCACGAGGCGGACCACGGCGGCCAGCGTCTGGTCGTCAATCGCCACCGGCTCGATCCCGGTCAGCGCCCCGAGTACGACCTCACGAGCGCGCGCGTGATGTGGGGCGTCGGCCCGAAATGCCTCGACCAGGACGTTGACGTCGAAGAGGATCACGCGAAAACGTCGCGCGAGGTGACACCACCCAGCGCGTCGGCGACCGCGTCTTTGTCGTAAAGATCGACCAAGGGCCGCGAGTGCGGATCACCGGACACTGGAAGGTCGAACGGAGGGTCGCCCTCTCGCGCCTGGGCACGGCGAAGCTGCTCCCTCAGACCATCTTCCAGCACCGAACTGAGGGTCCTGCGAGTACGCGCGGCCAGCATCTTGGCCTGGGCGAGCAATTCGTCGTCGATGGTCACGGTCGTCCGCACGACTCATCTTAGCATCGCTGCCGTGCATCATGATGCACACTGCGGATGTCGGATCTCCGCCAACAGGCGTCCGATGAGCACACCCGTGCCGGCGCGCTTCCCCGCTGACCTGCTTGACGAGGTCAGTCGTGCTGCTGAAGCGGACGACTCCTCCGTTTCGGCGTGGATCCGACGAGCAGTCGAGCACGAAGCATCCCGCACCGCCTGACGCCGTGTGGGCTGTATGCTGTCATTGACGGCATTGAATCCATGGGAGGTGGCGAGATGGCCACGTTGACGGTGCGCGACCTTGACGACGACGTGCGCGACGAGTTGCGGCTCCTGGCCGCGCGCAATGGTCGGTCCATGGAGGCTGAAGTGCGAGCAGTGCTCACAGGGTATGTCCGGGGGCAGAGTCGGCCCACTTTGCTCGAGGCGGCCGAACGGTTCCGTCGAGAAACCGGGGGAGTCGAGTTGGAGGTGCCCGTCCGGGATGACGCGGCAGAGATTCCGGTCCTGTGATCCTCCTCGACACCAACGTCCTGTCAGAACTCATCCGACCCTCACCAGACCCAGCAGTGATCTCATGGCTGGCCGCTACCGCGAACCACGAACTCTCCACGGCCACACCGGTTATGGCCGAACTCCTGCTCGGAGTCGGGGCGCTGCCTGCGGGTGGTCGCCGCGACTCCCTCGCGCAGGCGGTTGCGATGGTCCTCGACTCCTTGGCCGGGCGAGTGTGGGCCTTCGACGAATGTGCCGCGGCGGAGTACGCACTCATCGTCGTGGAACGTCGCGAACTCGGTAGGCCCATCTCCACGATGGACGCGCAGATCGCGGCAATCGCCCGCAGCCGGGAGGCGGCGGTCGCCACCAGGGACATCGCGGGTCTTGCCTGCTCCGGGCTCACCCTGATCGATCCTTGGACCTGACCAGCGGTCGGTGACCGCGCGCATGCCCCCTGACAAGGCGGCAGACGTCAGGTGATGCTCCAGGTTGCGCGCGGGTCCTTGGCCGACGCGCCAGTCCAGGTGACGTACCCGGCGTCGCGCAGTAGCTGCAAAGCCTTCTTCACTGTGGGCCTGCTCAAGTCGGCGGCCGCCATGACTTCTCCAGTCCCCAACGGCATCGGCGCTGCGCGGAGCACCGCCAGGATGCGCTCGGAGCCTCGAGGCAGCTGTCGGCGGAGTGCCTCCGGGAGGGCTGCCGACGCCAGGAGGATAAGGCGAGTGGACTGAGCCGTCTGTTCGTAAACCGGGTCGTTGAGGCCGGCGATACGCATTTCCTCGAAGATGCGATGGATTCCCTCGCCGAGCTCACGACCAATGTTGAGGTCGGCACAGACACGCGCGATCCGCGGATTGCGGGCATAGCGACGAATGTCCAAGGGCTTGGTCGGGTCCACGATCCCCGGGAAGCGCCCCGGGCTCTCGATCTCGATGCGGTTGGGGAAGACCTCCACCCGGGTGTGGTCGCCGGCGATGCTGTAGGAGCGATGGATGACCGCATTGACCAAGCCCTCCAACCAAGCGTCGCGCGGGATGACGGGGACGAGCTCGAAACGACCCGAAGCAGTGAGGGCCCGACGCTTGGGCGAGCGTCTGTCGATAGCGTCGGCTGCGCGCTCGAGGACGTCGGGGATCGGCCCTTCGATGCGCTGGTCGGAATCGGCGTCCAGAGACAGGCGTGCCCCCGTCCCGCGTTCGTTCTCGCGGTACCGCAGGACGCGGACGTGAGCATGCGGCATACGACGGCTGGGGTTGTCGGCGAAGAGTAGGTATGCCGCGACGGTGAGCTCACCGTCGGCTCGTGTGAGACTGCGCGCGTCCAGGAGTGAACGAATGTCTCCGCGAGCTCCGATGGCCGACCGATAGTCCTCCAGCAG
>JBDIAR010000251.1:0-3160 GCA_039812545.1 Dermatophilaceae bacterium
ATGATGCTCTTCTCCTTCTCGTGCCGGCGGTGCGGGTTTCGAGCGTGCGGTGCTGGAGGTGAAGCAGGGTGTGAGGTGACGATGGGCGGGAGGTGACGGCGGGCTGGAGGTGACGGCGGGCTGGAGGCGGCGGCGTCCGGCGGGACTAGAAGCCGAGGTCGCGGCCGATGAGCTCCTTCATGATCTCGTTGGAGCCGGCCCAGATCTTGGTGACCCGGGCGTCGCGCCAGGCCCGCCCGACGCGGTATTCGTTCATGAAGCCGTAGCCGCCGTGCAACTGGAGGCAGTCGTCGAGGACCTCGCCCTGAACCTGCGCGGAGAACCACTTCGCCTTGGCCGCGTCGACGGCGCTCAGCTTGTGTTCGGAGTGCGCCATGATGCAGTCGTCGACGTATGCCTCGACGACTTCGATCTTGGTGACGAGTTCGGCCATCTTGAACTTGTTGTGCTGGAACATCCCGATCGGCTGACCGAACGCCTTGCGGTCCTTGGCGTACTGGATGGTCTCCATCAGGATCTGCTTGGCGTGCGCGACATTGCCGACGGCGGCGCCGACGCGCTCCTGCGGCAGGTGCTTCATCATCGCGATGAAGCCCATGCCCTCGGGACCGATCCGGTTGGCGTCCGGGACCCGCACCTTGGCGAAGAACAGCTCCGCGGTGTCGGACTCGTCCTGACCGACCTTGTCGAGCTTTCGGCCGTTCTCGAACCCCGGCATACCGCGCTCCACCATGAACAAACTGATGCCCTTGGCGCCCTTGGCCGGGTCGGTCCGGGCCGCGACGATGATCAGGTCGCCTTGGTACCCGTTGGTGATGAACGTCTTGGAACCGTTGATGATCCAGTCGCCGGAGCCGTCGTCGGCGCGCACCGCGGTGGTCTTCAGCGCGGCCAGGTCCGAGCCGCCGGAGGGTTCGGTCATGCCGATGCCGATGATGAGTTCGCCGGAGGCGATCCCGGGCAGCCAGCGCTTCTTCTGCTCGTCGGTGCCCATCGAGACGATGTACGGCGGACAGACGTCGGAGTGTATGCCGAAGCAGGCGTTCGTGGCCGCGTTGAAGGCGGCGAACTCCTCGGCGGCGATGGCGTTGAAGCGGTAGTCGTCCGCCCCGGCGCCGCCGTACTCCTCGGGGATGCACAACCCCAGCAGGCCCTGAGCGCCCGCCGCCAGCCAGATCTCACGCGGAATGGACTTGAGGGCGATCATCTCCTCGGCGCGCGGCTTGAGGTTGCGGTCTACGAACTCGCGGACCGCGAGCCGGAACTCCTCGTGATCCTCGGTGTAGATATTGCGCGGCATCGACGACCTCCCGTTTCGCTGGGTAGAGCGCACCGCCGAACCCACGCGGGCAAACGCGAGGGGTGACCGGCGCCGGCATACGATCACCGGCTCCCGGCACAGACGAGCGTGCTCATGACTTTACGGAAACCGGACCCCGCACGGGAGGCGTGGACGGCCAAAGTAAGAGGTCTCACATCGCGGCGGCAGCGGCGGGCCCGCGCCGATCCGTCACGTGTCATGCGTCACACTCCGCGTCCCGGCCCTGTCCGTCGATGGGAGCGCACCGGAGAATGGGTGGGCATCGCTCTATCCAACTGATCGACCCCAGAGATCGACCCCACAGATCCATCCAACGACGGAGGGCTCCACATGGCCAAGTACGACATCAACGTTGTGACGCTCGGCGAACTGCTCGACGACCCGGAATGTGCCGACATCATGGAGAAGCACGCCCCCGGCATCACGAGCAACCCGATGCTCGCCATGGCCAAGGGGATGCCGGCGGCCCAGGCCGTCGCCATGGCCGGCGGCATGATCGGGCAGGACGCGGCGACCGCGATCAAGGCGGACATCGAAGCACTCTGAGCGCAGCGCGCTCCGGCATCGCGCTCCAAGGCATCGACGGAGGGGGCGGCTCGGCGATCACGCCGAACCGTCCCCTCAGGCGTACTGGGCGATGCCGTCGCCGAACGACCAGTTCTCCTTGGTCACCTCGACCAGTCCGACCAGGACGTCCTGCTTGCGGACCCCCAGTTCGTCGTGCAGCCGGTCGGCGAGCAGGGCGAAGAAGGCCTGCTTCATCTCGGTGGTCCGCCCGGCGTTCAAGGTGATCTGAATCATCACGATGCCGTCGGTGCGTTCGATCCCGAGGTATTCGGGGTCGTAGACGAGGGAACCGGGTTCGTGTTCGGTCGCGACCCGGAAGTTGTCCTTCGGGGGCACGTTGATCGTGTCCATCATGCAGCGGTAGACGATCTCGCCGACCGCCTGCCCGAAGTCCGACCCGCGGCCCGGTTGACCCTTGATCGTGTCGATGCGTACCAGTGGCATACGACGCATCGTAGGGGGGACCCCTGCCGGGCGGAACGGGACCCCGGCGGTTACGCCTTCGGCTCCTGCGGGTCCGACCCTTGGTCGGGCCGGAGGCGTTCGGTGAGGTTCGCCAGACCGGGCGGCAGATCGGCCCGGCTCAGCATCGCGGCCAGCCCGGACTGGGCGGCGGCGTCCTCCAGGTCCGAACGCACCCGGGCTCGGGCGCCCACGTCCAAGGTGGCGATGATGTGGTGGACGGCTTGCAGGATGCTGCCGTGCAGCAGCCAGAGTTCCTTGTGATCGGAGGACTCGGCCACGTCGGCGACCTCGGCCATCACCAACTCGGCCATGAACGCCTCGCTCTCACGCAGGTTCGACAGCGTCTCGGTCAGGTATGCCTCGGCGCCGGCGACGCGTCCCTCCGCCTCGGCTTCGATGAGTTGCCCGTATGCGTCGAAACACCGGGCGATCTCCTCCAGGACCACGGCGAACGCCGCCCGAACCTGGACCCCGAGACCGTCCACGCCGAGACCGTCGGAACCGTCGACACCGAGACCGTCGGCACCGTGGACACCGGGAGCGCTTTCGGGAGCGCTTTCGGGAGCCTCGTTGCGGATGATCAGGAGCAGCGCGCGAACGGCGAACATCGCGTCCTCAAGGGACTCCAGACCGGTACGCAGCCCCGGCCCGACATTCGCCGTCCCGATCGACCACGGGTTGTACCGCCGGCCCTCCTCGAGTTGGGTGACCTCTTCGTTGGCGGCCGCGGCTCGCGAGGCGGCGGCCCTGGCCCGATCCAGCCACACCTGCGCGTCGTGTCGGATGATCGGGCGGCTCTGGATCGAG
>JBDIAR010000252.1:0-3133 GCA_039812545.1 Dermatophilaceae bacterium
ACCCCTCGGGCTGCACCCCTCTGGCGACACCCCCCCGGGCGGTCTGTGGTCAGAGCCCGCGAACGGCGATCGACGGTGGACGGTGGCCGCGAAGAGTCGCCACCAGGTCGACGACTCGCCGGGTGGCCTGGACGTCGTGCACCCGGAACACGGTGGCGCCCAGCCAGGCGGCGACCGCCGTGGCCGCGAGCGACCCCTCCAGTCGTTCGTCCGCGGGCAGGTCCAGCACTTCGCCGACAAAGTCTTTGCGGCTGATGGCTTGCAGGACGGGGTAGCCGAGGGCCACCACGGCTTCGGTGTGCCGCAGCACCTCCAGGGAATGCGCCGTCGTCTTGCCGAAGTCCAGCGTCGGGTCGACCAGAACGCGTTCGGCCGGGATACCGGCGTTCAGGGCGAGGTCGGCGCCGCGCCGAAGGGTGGTCAAGACGTCTCGGACGACGTCGAATCGGCCCGGGCCGTACGAGACCTTGACGGGGTCCGTTCGGGGCGGGAGGCCCCCGGTGTGGCTGACCACGACACCGGCTCCGATCTCGGCGGCCGCGCGCACCAGCTGCGGGTCGTGACCGGCCCAGGTGTCGTTGACCAGATCGATGCCGGTATGGGCCCCGGCTCGCACGACCTCGCTACGCCAGGTGTCCAGTGACACCAGCAGCTTCGGGTATGCCTCCCGCATCACTTCGAGGAACGGCACCACTCGCCGGATCTCCTCGTCGACGGTGACGACCGGTCCCTCCTGGCCGGCGCGGACACCGCCGACGTCGACGATGTCGGCGCCGGCCAGGACGGCGGCGTCGACGGCCGCGAGTGCGGCGTCCAGATCCGCGAACCGGTTGCCGCCGTAGAAGGAATCGGGGGTGCGGTTGACGATCGCCATGACGCCGGGATGCGCATTGTCGAGAACCCGTCCGCGGAGCACCAGCGGCGCGGTGCGGGACAAAGCGGGTGTGCGCAGCGGATCAGTCGGCTGGTTCGTGCTGCCGGGGTCGGGCGTGGGAGCAGGTTGCGGCGCACGGTGTGGGTCCGGCTGAGGGTCACGGTCCGGCATACGGTCACGACGTCTTGGTGGGTGTCGGTGCCGGGAACTGGAGGATGGAGTTCTGGCTCGGCGGGACGACGTAGATCGTGTTGCCGCGGGCGGCGGCCTCTTTGAGCATGTCGATGTACTTGTTGGTGAGGACCTGCTCGTTGAGGCGGTTCTGGCACTGCGCGGGCGGGACGGGGACGACCTTGACCGTGGTTACCTCCTTGCCGGCGATGATCTCCTTGACGGTCGAGGAGGTGGCGCCGCACCGGATGATCTGATCGGAATCGGACTGGGCCTGCGCCTCGGTCTTGACCTTCTCGGCGTTGATCTTCGCGGACTCCAGTTCGGCGCGGGCCGACTCGACCCGGCTGCGGGCGGTCTGAACCGCCGCCAGGGATGACTCGATCTCCTGGCTGTACCGGATGTCGCGCAGATCCACGGAGTCGACGGTCACCCCGAGCTTGCTCCACCGATCCTGCAGCGCCTTGGCCATGTCGGCGGCGACGTCGGTGCGCTTCTGGCGCAGTTCGCCCGCGGTGTACTTCACGGGGATGTCACGCACGATCGAGCGAACGTCGACGTCGAGGGCGCGGTCGACCAGGCTGGCCTGGGTGCGGTACTGCTGGTAGATCTGGCCGACCTCGCTGGGCACGATCGAGTACCGGATGGTGATGTCGATCGCCGCCGTGGCGTTGTCCGACGTCTGGGCGTTGATGGCCGGGCCGTCGCTGGCGCCGCCCTCGCCGGCCATCGTGATGATCTGGTTGCGGACGTCGAATCGGACGGCGTCGTTCCACGGCGCCTTGAACGAGAAGCCGGGCGTGGTGTCGACACCGCCGATCGTCCCGCCCGGCGTACGGATGACGACGGCCTCGCCGACGTCTTGGGTGTAGAGGAAGGAGCCGAAAAGCATGACGGCGCCGACCACGGTCATCGCGGCGCCGACCAGCTTGCCGATCATGCCCCCTTTGAAGGTGCCCGACCCGCCTTGGCCGCCACCCGAGCCGAGCCCGCCGAACGAGCCGAATCGGCCGGAGCCGCGGGCCGCGGAGCCCTTCGGTTGTTTGCCGGTGGACGACGTCTGCTCGGCATCGACGGGGCTGGCCGCGACCGCCGGCCGGCGGGGCGCACGGCTCAACCGCAAGGACAGGAGGCCCCCGACGAAGAGCAGGAGACCGACGACGAATTCACCCATGACGTTCCTCGTTCGCAGTGTTGGCGTGCTGTTCGGGGTGGGCCACGGCCCGGTCGCTCGAGAACCCCGAGCACCGGCATACCCGGCCTTGCTCCACCACCGACCCTATGACCCTCGGGGGTGCGCGGCGGTTCCATTCGGTAACCCGGGCCGCCGAGACGGAGGTCTCTCATCGGGCACGCGGGGTTCCGCCCACCGGCCTCGTCGGTCGGGTCGGCCGCTATCGCTCGCAGGCCACCCCGTCGCCGTCCCGGTCGAGCTTGCGGCTGTAGCCGGGCTGCCCGCGGTAGAGCGGTGCGGCGCCCGCCGCCTTGGCCGCTGCGCAGTTGGCGTAGTACGCGGTCTTCGGGACCGAGGCCTTCGGCGCGGATCTGGGCGCGGAACTGGGCGTGGCGGGGGCCACGAATCGCCGGGCGGTGAGCGACGTGGCGACGGCCCTGGGGACCGACCTCATGCTCGGTGCCAGGCTCGGAGCCGGGCTCGGCGTCAGGCTCGGAGCCGGGCTCGACGGGGTCTGCGGCGCGGTGCTCGCAGTGGTACTTGTGGTGGCGTCCACGGTGGCGCTCGTGGTGCTGGTCGCCGACGGAGTCGAACTTGAGACGACCCCCGGTGAACTCGAGGCCGTGGTCGAACGCACCGGCGTCGTCGTCGCCGAGGAGTTCGCGGTGCCGTCCGTTCCGCCCTTCGGTGAAACGGCCGCGAGGATCACCAACGCCCCAGGGATGACGTAACGCTTCTTCTTGAACCACGGCCGCCCGGGCTGCGGGTCCTGCCGTGCCGATTCCGAGGTGCCCATCGCGCTCCCACCCTCTCCACGCGCCGATCGGTTACCCCCAGAGTCTCACCGCAGCCGCATACGGTCAGCGAAACGGCACTTTTCGGGTGACGCAGCAGCAGTCCCGACGGCGAAGGAC
>JBDIAR010000253.1:0-3070 GCA_039812545.1 Dermatophilaceae bacterium
ATCGAACCGAAGGAGCCGACATCGACCGGGACCTCCCTGGCGGTGCTGGACCTCGCCTCGGCCAAGGTCGTCGCTTCCCTCCCGATCGCCGGCGGAGTCACGACCGCGGCTTTCAGTCGGGCCCACCCCGACACCGTCATCGTCTGGCGGGCCGACGGATCCCGCGGACCCGAGGCGGTGCGGGTCAACCTGAGCGGCACGGTACTCAACGCGTTTCCGACCACGATCTCCGGTGCACCCGTCCAGTCGGACGACGGCCGACTCATCGCGGTCCCCGGACCGGCGGGCCTGACGATCTACGACCCCCAGGGCGCCGCCGTGCGCACCTTCCCGGCACCGGCGGGGACGGAGGTCTGTTTCCCGCGCCACTTCTCCGCCTCGACGGGTCAGCTGGTCGCCTCGTGCAATCCGCTGAATCCGCTCAGCATCCCGAGCAATGTCTACGAGTTCCCGGTGGCGGGGGGCGCCCCCACCCAACTGACCTTCGCCAAACCGGGCCTGACGCCGTCCGGGTACGACTCCGGCTATGTCGATGCCTGGCATGGGCCGACCGGTCTGCTGGTGTCGAAGGACGACGGCGCCGGACACCAGCTGTGGTACCAAGAGGGGACGAGGGCCCCGGCTCGACTCTCCGTCCCGGGTGTTCCGGACACCGTCGAGGTCCTGCTCGGCGACGACCGGGACAACATCTACGTCGCGCGGTCGTGTCCACTCGGCGACGGCGGCGGAGGGTGCACGCTCTTCTCGGGTCCGCTGAACGCCGAGTGGTTCACCCTGGCCGGCTACGGCAAGGACAAGACCGTCACGGTGACCAGCGCGATCGCGGTGAGGAGCTGACCCGGCGGCGGGCCGGTCAGAGCCGAAGGTCGTCCGGGAGCGGGGCGAAATGGCGGTCGACCAGTTCGGCCGTCACGCCCTCGTGAGTGGCCGGATCCCATTGGGGAACATGGGTTTTGTCCACCACGCGGGCGAGGATGCCCTCCTTCGGGTCGGTGGCTCCGACGAAACGCGTCATGATCCGCAGGTCGGCCTGCAGCACCTGCGCCAGGCCGAGTTCGCGGGCCTCGCGCACCGCGCGAAGCGCCACCGCGAGGCTGAGCGGGGGCATCTCCCGGATCGTCGCCGCCGCGGCCGACGCGTCCTGGGCCGACTCCGCGTCGAGCCGCGCCAGAATCGCCGGAACGTCATCGCCCGCGTAACACCGATCGATCCAGGCGCGCTGTTCGTCCCAGGAGCAGGGTGCCAATTCCATTGCCCCGTATGCCAGTGCCTCCTCCAGTCCGTACTCGGCGATGCGTTCGGCGAGACCCGCCCGCACGTCATCACTCACGAACCGGTCCGCGAAACCCAGGTGCACCGCGTCCGCCCCACCGGCCACGGCTGCGGTCAGCGCGAAGTGTTCGCCGAGCCGTCCCGGCATACGGGACAAGATGTGATTGCCCCCCACGTCCGGGGACATGCCGATCCGCACCTCCGGCATACCGATCCGCGAGGACGGCGTCGCCACCCGGTACCTCCCGTGACAGCCCAGTCCCACGCCGGCGCCCATCGTCACGCCGTGCACGACGGTGACGACGGGTTTGGGGTAGGTCGCGATGGCGTGGTCGACGCCGTACTCCAGACGCCACAATTCGAGGATCTGGGACCCGTCGCCGAGCATCGAGGCCCGGACGTCCTTGATGTCCCCGCCGGCACAGAACCCGCGCTCCCCCGCCCCGTCGATGACGACGACCGTGATGGCGTCGTCGTCCCGCCAGGCCCGCAGGGCGGCGTCGACGCCTTGGAGCATCTCCAACGTCGTGGCGTTGATGACCCGGGGGCGATTCAACCGGATGCGTCCGACCGGCCCGATCCGGTCGATCTGCAAACCGTCCCACTCCTGTGCCATCCCAGCTGCCATCACCCGAAGCTATCACCGGGTCGAGCCGCCACCTCTGCGCCGGATCTCAGCCGTACCTGCGATCATCCGGTGATGACGAAGCCCGGTGTTCTCCCGGCGATCGTGGCCGCCGTGGCCGCTCTGTCGTTGATCGGCGCCTGCTCCGCACCCGGCCCCGTCACCTCGCCCACCGCGACAACCCCCGTCTCGACGACGACGCCCGCCACGACGAACGCCACCGCGAGGTCCCCGACGACGACGCCCGCCACGACGACACCCACCACGGTGACACCCACGCCAAAGCCGCCGACACGCACGACCTCGACCCCACCCCCGACGATCAGTGCCACGCTGCGCCCCACGCCGCCAACGGCATACCGGATCTCGGTCCTGTTCCGCGGAGCCCACCCGGACGACCTGGAGTGGGACGGCACGGGTGGTCTGCTCTTCAGCGACTACACCAACGGCACGATTTCGCGGCTGGCCCTCGACGGCACGGTCCAGGTCCTGCACCGCGGGCTGGCCGGTCCGGAGGGGTTGGTGCGACTGGCCGACGGCACCGTGATCGTCGCCTCCGAGTTGACGAACGAGATCAGTTCGTTCGCACCCGGCGCCGCCCGCCCGACGCTGTTGCGCCGGATGCCGGGGAACCCGCGGCCGGTGACCTGCCAGGAGGGCGTCGACGGCATCGCCTATGACGGCGCGACTCGCACGCTCATCGTTCCCGACGCCCCGACCGGTGTGGTGTACCGGCTGAGCCTGGACGGTCGGAAAATGACAACGATCGCAACCGGATTCACCCACCCGACCGGCGCGGCGGTGGCCGCCGACGGCACGATCTACGTCGCCGACGAATGCGGTGGCGGGTTGTGGCGCGTGCGACCGGGCGACGTCAAGACCCTCGTCGCGACCATCGGTATGCCGGACGACGTCGTCATCGACCCGTGGGGCCGGCTCGTCGTGACCGATGTGCGGTTGATCCATCACCGGGTCGTCGCGCTGCGTCCCGACGGCACCGGACTGACGACCCTGGTGTCCGCCCGTCTGATCGAACCGCAGGGGCTGTTGGTCGACCGGGCGGGCACGGTCTACGTCAGCGACGACAAGGCGAATGTCGTCCTCAAACTGAGCCCTTCCTGAGAGACCAAAGCCACACCCCAGCGCCAGGACGGGGGCTGGGCCGCGGCAGGA
>JBDIAR010000254.1:0-3066 GCA_039812545.1 Dermatophilaceae bacterium
GGGTATGCCGGTCGTCGTGGTCGGCGTGTTCGTCGTAGTGGGCGCCGTGCGGAGCGTGCCGGTGGCCGTCGTGCAGATAGTCGACGTGGTCGTCGTGCGTGATCGCCTCGTGGCCGCAGCCGGGGCCGTGTTCGTGCGGATGCGCCTCGGCGGGGGAGTGCGGGGCCGTCCCGAACCGCTCCCGAACCGCGTGACCGGCGGCGGTGAGGACGAATAACGCGATCGCCACCAGGACGATCGTTCCACCCGACGGGGTGTCCGCCAGATAGGACAGCGTGACTCCACCGGTGGCGCTGACCACGCCGAAGGCCATGGCCAGCCTCGCGGTCGCGGAGAAGCTGCGGGCCAGCAGTTGGGCCGCGGCGTTCGGCACGATCATCAGTGCGCTGATCAGCAGCAGCCCCACGATCCGCATCGACAGCACCACCGTCGTCGCGGTCAGGACGGCGAGGGTGACATTGATCGCGAGCACCGGCATACCCATGGCCAGGGCGTACTCCTCGTCGTTGGCGACGGCGAACAGCCGCTGCCGCAGCACGGTGGTCGTCGCGATGACGACGACCCCGAGGACCGCGAAGATCAGCAGGTCCTCTGCGGTCACCGAACCGATCGCCCCGAACAGGTATGCCGTCAGGCTGCTCCCGGCGCCGCGCGGGGCCTTGCTGATGACGACGACGCCGGCCGCGATCCCGCCGTAGAAGATGAGCGCCAGCGCCACATCCCCGGATGTGCGGCCCCGAGAGCGGATGAGCTCGATGACGACCGCCGCCAGGACGGCGCCGACCAGTGCGGTGAGGATCGGTTGTTGCCGGGTCACGACACCGACCGCGACGCCGGCCAGCGCGACGTGGCCCATCCCGTCGCCGATGAGCGCCAGCCGTCGCTGGACGAGGAAGGTGCCCACGAGCGGCGCGACGATCCCCACGAGGAGCGCCGCGACCAGCGCCAGCCGCATGAATTCGAAGGACCACATGGTGCGCAAGGCGTCGATCATGGGTGGCTCCGCCAGTCGGTCGGGACTGCGCCGGTCGGTCCGTGGTCGGTGTCGACGTGGTGCCCGTCGTGGGTGTGCAGCAGGTCGTCCCGTCGGGCGTACTCCTCGATCGACCCGTCCCAGCGGATCCGGCCGTCGTCGACGACGACGACCCGGGTGATGACGTCGCTGAGCGCGCCGAGTTCATGGGTGACGACGACCAGGGTCACATCGCGATCGGCGCGCAGGTCGCCGAGGACGCGCGCGAGCACCTGCTGGTTGAACGCATCCACTCCGGCAGTCGGCTCGTCCATCAGCAACAGGTCCGGGTCGGCGGCGAGCGCCCGGGCGATGAGCACCCGGCGCTGCTGGCCGCCGGACAAGGTGCTCACCTCGTGCTCGGCCCGATCGGCCAGACCGACCCGCCGGAGGGCTCGGCGGCAGCTGTCCTCGTCTGCCCTGCCGGCCGGCCGCCACCAGGGCCGACAGACCAGCCGTCCGGTGGCCACGATCTCCCGGGCCGTACACGCGACCGAGGTGGACAGGGTATGCCGTTGCGGCACATATCCGAGCCGGGCCCGGTCCGTGAAGTCATCGATGGGTATGCCGAAAAGTGCTGCGCTGCCGTCGAATTGGCGGGCGAGCCCGACCAGGCCCTTGACGAGGGTGGATTTGCCGGAGCCGTTCGGTCCGACGATCGCCACCGCTTCGCCCGGCGCGATCACGAGATTCAGGCCGGTGACGACCGGCCGATCGGCATACCCGAAGGAGGCCCCGACGAGCTCGACGACGGCCGACGTGCCACGGGGTTCGGTCACGGACATTGCTGGCCCACTTCAAGAGTGTGCAGGTTGGCCCGCATCACGCCGAGGTAGTCCTGGGCCGCGGAGGTGTCCGTGATGCCCTCCAGCGGGTCGAGGGTGGCCACCGTGGCACCGGTTGCGCGGGCGACGGTGTCGGCGAAGGCCCGGGCCACGAGCGTCTCGGCGTAGATCGTGCTCACCTTGTTGGCGCGGACGAAGCCGGCCACCTCGGCGAGTTTGGCCGGGCTCGGTTCGGCCTCGGGGTCCAAGACGATCGCCCGCTGGGTGAAGCCGTACCGGGCGGCGAGATAACCGAAGGCCGCGTGGTTGACGACGAGATCCTTCGCGGCACAAGACCGGAGGCCGGTGGTGAATTCGCCGTCGAGCGTCCGCAGCTCGCCGGCCAGAGTGGTCGCGTTGGCCTCGTAGGCCGCGCGGTGCGTGGGGTCGATCGTCGCCAACTGCGCGGCCACCTCGGCCGCCGCCCGGGCATAACGCTGCGGGTCGAGCCAGAAGTGCGGATCGTTGCCGGTCGACCCCGCCGACCCGTCCCCGGCCGAGGCCGCGTCCGGGGGCAGGTCGGCGATGGGTGACAGGTCGGTGGTCGGACCTTGGCGTTTGGCGACCGCGTCATCCAAGGCCGGCTGGAATCCGCGCGCGTAGACCACCAGATCGGCGTCGGTGATCGAGGCCAGGTCCTTCGGGGTCAGCTCGACGTCGTGCGGTTCGGTTCCCGGCTTGGTGACTGTCGTGACGGTCACCAGATCGCCGCCGATGCGTTCCGCGAGGTATTCGACCGGGTAGAAGGACGTGACGACGGTCCGCGGGGCGCCGCCGCCGGCCGTCGAACCTGTTCCAGCCGAACCGCTTTGGGTCGATCCGCCCGCCGAACAGGCCGTGCCGGTAGCGGCCAGGACGACGACGAGACCGGCGAACAGGGCGGCACGGGGACGACACATACCGGACAGCATCACCGAGAATGAGAATGATTGTCAAACTGAGCGAACCTCATCGAGGGAAGGCGCGCACCACCATCGCGGCCAGCACCATCACCAAGACGGTACCCCGCATCATCTTCTCGGCCGTCGTCAGCCGCGGCCAGGTCAGGAACATCAGCCACCCGACGAAGGCACCCACGGGCAGCAACGGCACCCAGCCCCAGCGGCCGAGAACGATCGCCAGCACGAAGAGGACGATCACGGCGACGAAGGGGACCGCCCGCGGCAGCGCGTTCATCCGTTCCACGATCGGGACGCTCGCGTGCTCGACTCGGGATCGCAACGGCAGATT
>JBDIAR010000255.1:0-3063 GCA_039812545.1 Dermatophilaceae bacterium
ATCGCCGGGATCGGCGAGGGACTGGTCCGGATCTCCGTCGGGATCGAGGCCGAGAGCGACCTCGTCTCGGACCTGACGGCGGCCCTGGACCGCGCCGCGGAGGGGTAACCGCGCACCCCGTAGATACGGAGGGACTCATGAGCCGGACTCGCATCGCGGTCGCCGGAGCCGGCTACATCGGACGCGATCACATTGCCGCTGCTCGGGCCAGCACAACGGTCGAGCTCTCCGCTGTCGTCGACCCGGCACCCACACCCGAGGGCGTGGCAGCGGCAACCGGTGTCCCCATCTACCCGGATTTGGCGACGCTCTTCACGATCGACCCCCCGGATGGCGTCGTCCTGGCCACCCCAAACCATCTGCACCTCGAACACGCCCTCGCCGCGATCGAGGCCGGCATCGCGGTCCTCGTCGAGAAACCGCTCGCCGACACCATCGCGGCGGCCGAACAGATCTATCGGGCGGCACTGTCCCACAACGCACGCGTCCTCGTCGGTCACCATCGAACCCACTCCCCGATCATGCGACTCGCCCGCCAGATCGCGGATTCCGGTCGCCTCGGACGATTGGTCGCGATCACCGGCACCGCTCTGTTCTGCAAGCCGGACGACTACTTCGAACAGTCGCCCTGGCGACGGCAGCGCGGGGCCGGACCAATCCTGTTGAACCTCGTCCACGAGATCCACAATCTGCGGATCCTGGCCGGGGAGATCGTGAGCGTGCAGGCCTTCACGTCCAACCAGACCCGAGGCTTCGAGGTCGAGGACACCGCCGCGATCGGATTTCGCTTCGCCACCGGGGTCCTCGGGACATTCCTGCTCTCCGATACGGCAGCGTCGGCCCGCAGCTGGGAGCAGACCGCAGCCGAGAATCCCGCCTACCCCACCTATCCGGACGAAGACTGCTACCACGTCGCCGGGACGATGGGTTCGCTGTCCGTCCCGACCTTCCGCCTCACGACCTATGCCGATCCGGCTGCTCGCTCGTGGTGGAAACCGTTCGAGACCTCCGTTGCGACGTTACGTCGAGCCGATCCGATCGCCCTCCAGATGGAGAACTTCGGTTCAGTGGTCCGCGGCGAAGTGGAACCGCTGTGCACCGTCGCGGATGGGTTGACGAATCTGCGAGTCATCGAGGCGATCAAGCAGGCGGCCGCATCTGGAACCACCGCGCAGGTCACCACGCCGATGTGACCTAGATCACATTTACGACGGACGTGACGAGCCTTACATTAGTTAAGTAACCAGTTCGTTCATACGCCGGGATCTCACCCGGGCCTCTCGCACCGCCGCCGAGGAAGGGCAGCCATCATGGCCGACGACCAGCCCAAGGGCATCTCCCCCGAGCAGGAGCAGGAACTCGACGAGGTGTTCGCCCGCGCACGGGCGGCGCTGAAGATCATCGAGACCTACGATCAGGCCCGGGTCGACCGACTGTGCCAGGCGGTGGCCTGGGCGGTCGCCAACACCACGACGTTCCACCGGCTGGTGGAGATGGGGATCGAGGAGTCCGGGCTCGGGGACTACGCCTCCCGGATGAACAAGCGGATGAAGATCCGCGGCGTGCTGCGCGACGCGTTGCGCCAGCCGAGCGTCGGCATCATCGAGGAGATCCCGGAGAAGGGCCTCGTCAAGTACGGCAAGCCGGCCGGCATCATCGGCTGCATCGTGCCGACGACGAACCCCGACCTCACCCCCGCGGGCAACGCGATCTACGCGATCAAGGCCCGCGACGTCGTGATCTTCTCCCCGCATCCGCGTTCGAAGGACACCACCTTCGAGACCGTCCGGTTGATGCGTGAGGCTCTAGAGGCCGAAGGCGCCCCGGCAGACATCCTCCAATGCCTCACGCGCCCAAGCCTGTTGGTCAGCCAGGAACTCATGCGCCGGGCGGACCTTATCATCGCCACCGGCGGCCAGGCTCTGGTGCGCCAGGCCTACAGCTCGGGCAAACCGGCATACGGGGTAGGCGCCGGCAACGCGACCGAGTTCCTCGACGAGACGGCCGACGTCAAGGCGACCGCGATGAACTGCATGCTCTCCAAGACCTCCGACTTCGGTTCCGGTTGCTCGGCGGACGGCAATGTCCTGGTGCCGCGCAAGCTGTATGCCGACATGCTCGACGCCCTCGAAGATGTCGGTGGGTACCGCGCCAACGCCGAGGAGCGCAGCGCGCTGGGTGCTGTCATGTGGGACGACGAGGGTCACCGGCTGGCCGACACCGTCGCCATCTCGCCCCAACAGCTCGCCAAGACAGCGGGTTTCACGATCCCCGCCGACAAGAAGTTCATCTTCGTCGAGGGCACCGGCATCGGCGAGGAACACGACTTCTGCAAGGAGAAGCTGACGACCCTGATGGCCGTGCACCCCTACGAGGGGAGCTTCGAGGATGGCGTCGACCTGGCGCTCGAGCTCTACGAGGTCGGCGGCAAGGGCCACAGCTGCGGGATCGCGTCCAACGACGATGCCCACATCGACTACTTCGGCAAGATGATGCCGGTCTCGCGAATCATGGTGAACCAACCGAATTCGCGTGCCAACGCCGGCGCGTTCAACAACGGTATGCCGATGACCTCCTCGATGGGCTGCGGCACCTGGGGTGGAAACATCATCAGCGAAAACGTCTGCCTCAAGCACTACCTGAACACCACGTGGGTGTCCCGCAAGACCGAGACCGACCGGCCCTCGGACGCCGACCTCTTCGGGGACTTCTACGACCCGGCCCTTGAGCCGGAAGGTGACGCCAAGCCCACCGACGCCGCCGTGACGATGTCCTGACCGGTCGGCATACGATGACTGACAAGACGGCAGAGCAGATCCTCGACGAGGCACACGCCTGGTGGACGACGGAGATCATCGACATCCACCCGGGTCAGATCGCGGTCCGCGGCTTTCCCATCGAGCAACTCATCGGCAATGTGACCTTCCCCGAGATGATCTGGCTGATGCTCAAGGGCGAACTGCTCCCACGGGGTCGGTCCCGCCTCCTGGAAGCGGCGCTCGTGGCGGCCGTCGACCACGGGCCGCACGCGCCGTCGATCTCCATCTCACGGATGTCGGTCAC
>JBDIAR010000256.1:0-3049 GCA_039812545.1 Dermatophilaceae bacterium
AAGATCAGGGTGGCGCTCGTGTTCGGCGGGCGGTCCAGCGAGCACGCGGTGTCATGCGCGACGGCCGCCGGCGTCTTGTCGGCGATCGACCGAGCGAAGTACGACGTCTTGCCGATCGGGGTCGCCAAAGACGGGCAGTGGGTCTTGGTGGCCGACGATCCGACGGCGCTGGCATTGCGGTCCGGGCACATCCCGGAGGTGACGAACTCCGACAGCGCGGTCGTCGTGCCGCTGCGGACCGGTGAGCGGCACTTCGAGCTGCAGCCCGCCGGTCGACCCCCGCAGCAACTCGGCGACGTCGACGTCGTCTTCCCCGTGCTGCACGGGCCGTTCGGGGAGGACGGGACGCTGCAGGGCTTCCTGGAGCTGAGCGACATCCGCTACGTCGGGTGCGGCGTGTTCGCCTCGGCGGCGGGGATGGACAAGCACTACATGAAGATGGTCTTCGCCGGGCACGGCCTGCCGGTCGGACCCTATGTCGTCATCACCGACCGGGCGTGGCGCACCGACCGGGCGGCGGCGTTGGATGCGGCGACGTCGTTGACCTTCCCGGTGTTCGTCAAGCCGGCCCGGGCCGGTTCGTCGATGGGCATCTCCAAGGTCGCGACCCCGGACGGGCTCGAGGCGGCGATCGAGTTCGCCCGTCAGCACGATCCGAAGGTGCTGATCGAGGCGGGCATCGTGGGTCGCGAGATCGAGTGTGCGGTCTTGGAGGGGCACGGCACCGACGCCCCGCGGACCAGCCGGGTTGCCGAAATCCAGGTCCACGCGAATCGGGCGTTCTACGACTTCGAGGCGAAATACCTCGCCGAGGAGGACGTGGACCTGGTCTGTCCCGCCGACGTGGACCCGGACGTCGAAGCCGAGGTTCGTCGGGTGGCGGGTGCGGCGTTCGAGGCGTTGGGCTGCGAGGGGCTGGCCCGGGTGGACTGCTTCGTGACCGAGGACGGGCGGGTGATCCTCAACGAGATCAACACGATGCCCGGTTTCACCCCGCACTCGATGTATCCGCGGATGTGGGACGTGAGCGGACTGGCATACCCCGAACTCATCGACGAACTCATCACCTTGGCGCTGGAACGCCGGGTGGGTTTGCGCTGATCGTTCCGGTCGACCGCGCGACCGACAGGGACGCCCGACCGGCTCAGGCGCAGTGTCGACCGGTGGTCGGCAACGCCCGGGCTGCCTCGCCGAAGACCGGCAGGAGCAATGGGCCGGGCCCGTATGCCGCGGGCACCATGACCTCGATCGCCGGCGACCGGCCGTACGTCGTGAACGCCGAGCCGTCGGAGAGCGGGCGGACGAGCCAGTCCACCCCGTCGACCGACACACACTCGGCGGTCGACGGACCCGGCGCGCCCAGTCCGCAGCGGGCCACGATCGCCGGGGAGCCCCAGGCCGCGGCGACGGTTTGCGGAGCAGGTCCTGAGTCGGGTCCCGGGGTGGCCGTATCGGCCCAGGTGATGTCGATCTCGACGCGGTCGTGACCGCTCACTGAGCCCGGCCAGCGGGCTCCGGCCGTCGCGCACGCGGGATCGACCGCCGCGGCGGGTACGGCGACGGCGACTCGCGAGCTACACCCGGTCAGTCCCAGGCCGAGGCCGACGGCGGCCACGAGGACGAGGACGACCGCGACCGGACGGCTCAGACGTGGACCACCGTGCACGTCAGGGTCCGGGTGATGCCCGGGACGTCCTGGATGCGGGCGATGACGAGCTTGCCCAGGTCGTCGACCGTTTCGGCCTCCACCCGGGCGATGACGTCGTACGGTCCGGTGACGTCCTCGGCGCTGGACACCCCGACGAGCTTGGCGATCTCCTCGGCGACGCTCTTGGACTTGCCGACCTCGGTCTGGACGAGAATGTATGCCTGAACCACGTGGGACCTCTCTGCCAGGTCTGCGGCTGGCCTGCCGCGCTTGTGTGGGTGTCGTGGCCGGTTCGGTCACGGGTCTGCAGTGAGACGCTACCCTGCCAGCCGTGGCGGTGTGCAATCGGGGTCCGGGTTCGGACGGGTTCCAGGAGTCCGATTCGGTGCTCGCCGGCCACTCGGAGGAAGAGATCCTGCGGCGGATCCTGCCCGCGTTGGGTTCGGGGCGGGACGCCCGTGTGCTGCTCGGCCCGGGCGACGACGCCGCGATCCTCGCCGTGCCGTCCGGGCGACTGGTCGTCACCACCGATTCGATGGTCCGTGGTCGGGACTGGCGCGACGACTGGTCCAGTGCGCAGGACGTGGGACACAAGCTCGTCACCCAGAACATCGCCGATGTCGCCGCCATGGGCGCGGTCCCGATCGGCCTCGTCCTGGCGCTGATCGCCGGACCCGACACCAAACTGACATGGGTCACCGACCTGGCCGGCGGCCTGGGCGAGGCCTGCGCCGCGGCCGGGATCAGTGTGGTCGGTGGGGACCTGTCATCGGCCCCAGCCGGGGTGGTCGTCGCGGCGGCCACCGCGTTCGGGGAGCTCGACACCGCGGCGGTGCGCCGAGACGGAGCGCGTCCGGGCGACGCACTCGCGGTGTTCGGCACCCTGGGAACCTCGGCCGCCGGGTTGCTGCTGCTCGCCGATGGTGCCGCCGAGGCGGAGCCGGGCCTGGTCGCCGCGCACCGCCGACCGCGCTGTCCCGTGGGCGAGGGCCCGCGGGCCGCCCGCGGCGGCGCCACCGCCATGCTCGACATCTCGGACGGACTGGTCCGGGACGCCGGTCGGCTGGCATACGCCTCCGGCATACGGCTCGACCTGCATGAGGCCGCGCTGGAACCGGACATCGCCGTGCTCACTCCCGCGGTCGGGGCGGACCGGGCCCGGGTATGCGTCCTGGCGGGTGGGGAGGAACATTCGTTGTTGGCGTGCTTCCCGCCGACCGTCGTGCCCGCCATGGTCGCAGCGGGGTGGCGGGTCATCGGGACGGCGCTGCCCGCCGAGGGCGACCAGATCGGTCGCGTCACCCTCGACGAGGTGGGGCTGTCCGAGTCCGGGTGGGATCACTTCGGCTGATCGTGATCGCTCCAGCTCGGCCGGCAGACAGCAGACGGCGGCCGGCAGAC
>JBDIAR010000257.1:0-3041 GCA_039812545.1 Dermatophilaceae bacterium
GGACCCGGCCGAGCTGGGGACGCACGGCATCTGGCATACGACACTGCCACAACCGACGACCCGCCGTCAGCACCGCGCCGGCAGCAACCAGGACTCAGCGCGCGGCGGCAGCCAGTTCCGCGGTCGCCAGATACGCGGCCATCAACGCCGGGTCGGCTCCCCGCCGCGGCTCGACCACCGACACCGTCTCCGGCCGCCACGCATCGCGCATCGCCCGCACGTCCCCACCGAGCAACACCGTCGCCGCCTGGACCGCGGCCCCGCGGGTGACGGCTTCCGGTGCGGCCCTGGTCTGCACGGGTCGTTGCAGGGCGTCGGCGATCAGTTGCCGGTATGCCGGTGACCGCGCGCCGCCGCCGACCGCGAGTACCGTCCCCGCGGTATCCACCCCGAGCGCGTCGATCGCGCGATGCCCACGAACCAGCCCGTGCACGACCCCCTCGAACACGGCGAGCGCCAGCGACTCGCGGCCACAGGCATTCGTGATCCCGGTGAGCAGTCCGGTGGCTCCCGGCAACCGCGGGGTCCGCTCACCGTCGAGATAGGCGGCGAGCACCGGACGGGCCGCGCGCGGATCGGCGGCCAACGCCAGTTCGCCGAGCCCGGCCGGGTCGACCCCGAGCAGCCGCGCGAAGGTGTCGGTCACCTTGGTGCAGTTCAGTGTGCAGATCAGCGGCAGGAACCCGCCGGTCGCATCGGCCACCCCGTCCACGAGCCCCGACTCGTCGAACACCGGGTAGTCCGAGACGGCCAGGACGACCCCCGAGGTGCCCAGACTGTATGCCACGTCGCCGGTGCGCAGCCCCATCCCGATCGCGGCCACATGCTGGTCGCCACCACCCGGACCGACGACGACACCAGGCGCGAGACCCAACTCCGCGGCCACCGACGGCACGACCGTCCCGGCGGCCTCGTTCGGGCCGAGGACCCGCGGCATCGCCGCCGCCCAGTCCACCTGCGGACCGACCAACTCAGCCAGCAGATCGGTCCGCCACCGGTCGCCGACGCTCTGGTAGTAGCCCGTCCCACTGGCATCGGAGCGGTCCGTGACCCGTTCCCCCGTCAACCGGAAGGTCATCCAGTCGTGCGGCACCAACACGGTCCGCAGCCGGGCCAGGTGCTCGGGTTCGTTGTCCCGGAGCCAGGCGAGCTTGGTGATCGTATGCGCGGGGTTGGGTACCAGACCCGTGACCCGAGCCCATTCGGCCGCGCCCAGGGCCTCGATGAGTCGTGGGGTCTGCGGCGCGGACGTCGTGTCGTTCCACAGTTTGGCCGGCCGGATCACCGCGCCGGCCTCGTCGAGGGCCACCAGCCCGTGGCACTGCGCGCCCACACTGATCGCGCGTACCTCGCGGCCCGCGATCCCGGCCGCCGCGCAGGCCTGCCCGAAGGCGATCACGAAGGCCGCCCACCATGCCTGCGGATCCTGTTCGCTGACCGGCGGCGTCGTCACCGGGTGCGGGGTGCGTCCGATCCCCACCGCGCGACCGGTGTCGTCGTAGATCTCCACGGTCGACGACTGGGTCGAGCAGTCCACCCCGGCTACGAACGGCATACCTCACTCCCCAGAGCCGGGCCGCACGGACGGCGCGTCGGACGTCACGGCCGGCGCGTCGGCCAACACGATCGGCGGCAGCGCCTGCGGACGCTCCCGTTGCCCCACCGCCCCCGAGGGATGGGAGTGCAGGACGCGTTCCCAGTCGTAACCGCGCACCCGCATGAGGATCTGCGCGAGAGCGTCGCCCCAGGCCGCGGCGGCCAGCGTCGAACCCATCGCGATGAGATCCCCCGGGTCGGCACCCGACGGAGTGAGCAAGACGACGGTCACCTCGGCATACCGGCTGAACGGCGCGTCGACGGTCTCGGTGAGAGCGAGGAGTCGCGCGCCCCGGTCGAGGAGGCGCTGGGCGAGGTCGTTGACCTCGGCCGATCCGCCGAGCTTCGAGATCATGACGACCACGTCACCCTCGGTGACCACGCCCATCGTCCCGTGCAACGCGTCCCCGGCCGGCAGGAAGGCCGCCGGGGTCCCGGTCACCGCGAGCAGATGAGCCATCCGCCGCGCGACCGCCCCGGAGGTCCCAGCGCCGGTGACGAAGACCTTGCCGGAACACGACCCGACCAGGCGGACCGCCCGTTCGAAACTGTCGTCGAGCTGATCGGCGACGGCCTCGACGGCGGCCGCCTCGCGTCGGATCGCCGCCCGCGCCTCGACCAGCAGTTCGCTGTCCGGTTCGCTGTGTAATGACATGGCGTGGGTCCGGGTCGTCAGAAGACGGAGTAGCCGCCGTCGACGGTCAGCACTGAACCGGTCATGAACGACGACGCGTCACTGGCCAGGAAGACGATCGCGCCACCCAACTCCTCGGGATAGCCGTACCGCTTCATCGCCGCGTCGTCGATCCAGTGCTGCTGGAACTCGGGCCGATCCACCGGCGCCATGTCGGTCTTCATGTACCCGGGCGCCAGGGCGTTGACCCGTACCCCGAGCGGTCCCCACTCGGCGGCCAGGCTGCGGGTGATGTGGTGCACCGCGGCCTTGGACGCGTTGTACCCCGGCTGCCACTGCGGCCGGTTGACCAGGTCGCCGGACATCGAGCCGATGTTGACGATGCTGCCCTTGCCGCGGGCCACCATGTGCGCCCCCACAATCTGGCTCATCATCCACAACGCGTCGACGTTCAGGCCCATCACCTGGCGCCACTCGTCGTCGGTCACCTCGAGCGCCGGCTTGTGCACGCACGTGCCGGCGTTGTTGACGAGGATGTCGATCGCCCCGTATGCCGCGAGCGCGTCGTCGACGAGCCGTTGGGCGTCCGCCCGCCGGCTGATGTCGCCGAGGCTGACCACCGCCCGGCGGCCGCGTTCCTCGACTTCGGCGGCGACCTTGGCCGCTCCGGCCTCGTCGCGGCCGCCGATGACGATGTCGGCCCCCGCCTCGGCCAGGGCGTGGGCGAACGCCTGGCCGAGGCCCTTGGTGGAACCGGTGACGATGGCCACCCGGCCGGTGAGGTCGAACCTGGACATCACATTGCCCATGG
>JBDIAR010000258.1:0-3023 GCA_039812545.1 Dermatophilaceae bacterium
CTGAAGAGCCCGTTTCTGAAGAGCCGGCTTCCGACGTGCCCGTCTCTGAGCAGCCCGTGGCGGTCGGACCCGAGTCGGACCGACCGAGTCCCGTTCCGGCCGCCCGGCCCGCCGTGCCCTCGCCCGCCGCGCTCGCCAAGCGGCTCGGACCCAACCCGGCGACGGCATACGGGCGGGTCGACGAAACCGGCCAGGTCTACGTCAAGACGGCCGATGGGGAGCGCGCGGTGGGTTCGTACCCCGGCGCGTCCCCGCAGACGGCGCTGGCTCACTTCGCCCGCAAGTACGACGAACTCGCGGCCCAGGTCGCCCTGGTCGAGCAGCGGGCCGATTCCGCGGACGTCCCGGCCAAGGAGTTGACCGATCAGGTCGCCAAACTGCGCGGTCAGGTCGAGGGCGCGAGTGTCGTCGGCGACTTGGCGGCACTGGAGGCGAGGCTGACCGCCGTCGGCGCACGGGTCGAGGAGCGTCGCGAGACCGAGCGGGTCGCGCGCCAGCAGGCGCGGGCCGAGGCGACCGCTGCTCGGGAGGCTCTGGTCGCCGAGGCGGAGAAGCTCGCCAGCCAGCCCCCGGAGCGAATCCATTGGAAGAACAGCGCGCCGCGGATGCGCGAGTTGCTCGACCAGTGGAAGGAGGCCCAGCGCTCCGGTCCCCGCCTCGATCGGGACGTCGAACAAGGGCTGTGGGCTCGACTCAGCGCCGCACGCAACAGCTTCGACCGGGCTCGGCGCACGCACTTCGCGCAGCTCGACGCCACCCAGGGCGAGGCGAAGGCCGCCAAGGCGAAGCTGGTGGCCGAAGCCGAGCGGCTGGCCACGAGCAAGGACTGGGTGGCCACCGCCGGGGAGTTCAAGCGGCTGATGGACCGGTGGCGTCAAGCGGGCCGAGCCGGGCGCGCCGAGGACGACGCCCTGTGGGAGCGGTTCCACGCCGCTCAGGAGACCTTCTTCAACGCCAAGGACGCCCTGGTCGCCGCCGAGCAGGAGGAGTTCCGCGCCAACCTGGTCGTCAAAGAGGCGCTCCTCGTCGAGGCCGAGGCGTTGCTGCCGGTCAAGGATATCGAGGCGTCGAAGGCGGCGTTGCGGGTGATCCAGGACAAGTGGGACAAGGCCGGCAAGGTCCCGCGTGCCGACATGGAGCGCATCGAGAAGGCCATGCGCCGGGTCGAACAGACCGTTCGGGACGCCGACGACCGCAAGTGGGCGGCCACCAACCCGGAGGTCGCGGCCCGCGCGAGCAGCCTGGTCGTGCAACTGGAGAAGGCGATCGCCGACCTCGAGGCCGACCTCGCCAAGGCCACGGCCAGCGGGAATGCGCGCAAGATCAAGGACGCCCAGGAGGCGCTGTCGGCCCGGCAGCAGTGGCTCGAGCAGGCCCGAGCCGGTCTGGCCGAATTCGGCGGCTGACACCCGCACTCTCGGCCGACGCAGCCAAAGAGGAGTTCACCATAGGCGAGCCGCTGAGCCTGATGGACCACGGGCGGCTCAAGCAGCGGCTTGAGGCCGTGATCGGTGCCCGTGTCGACCTCATCCCCGACACCGCGATCCGGCCAGGCCTGAAGGACCGCGTGCTGGCCGAGGCGGTCGCACTCTGACGTACAGGTTGTACACGCGAAGAACAAACTTGGCCCCTGGGGTGGGCAGTCAATGGGACAGCGCCTCGAACAGGCCGTTCGTCTCCATTCCCGCCGCCCAGACGACGACGCCCTGGCAGCCGTATCGACGCGCCAGTGCGGCCTTGCCGGCGGACCCCTCCAGTCAGGGGAACCAAACCACGACGCGCCCGCCGTCGTAGCTGAAGAAGCTTTCTCGGGACGCCGGATCGACGCGGATCACGGCTGCGTGCGCGGCGGCCAGGGCCACCGCATCTCGTTGCGCCACAGTGCTCGCCCCGCCTCCCCAACGTCGCCCGTATGCCGGTATGCCGAGTTGCACCTTCGCCATGTTCGCCACCCGCCCGGCGATGTACGCCAGGATCTGTTCGGTCCAGTCGTACCCGCCGATCGGACCCGGTGCCGTGGCCGGGGTGTGCTGGTCGTAGGTCATGATCCGCAGCCGATCGGCGGCCCGGGACAGCGCCGCGTCGTCGTACACCGCGGGGATGAGCTTGCCGTGCCACACCGCGAAGGTCTCGCTGGTGCGCGGCATCACCGTGACGATGCACCCACGGGCGGAGGTGAGCGATCCCGTCGGCGTCCAATACGGCAGCCACGCCGAGATCACCGTGGAGCGGGTCGCGAGCGGTCGCCCGGAGGCCGCCAGCCGGTACATGAAGGCCGCCATCGCCTCGCGTGAGACATTCGCCAGCGGTCGGTACTCCCGTCCGGCCGCGGTCACCCAGCCCGTCGAGATCCCGGCCGCGGACAGCCACGAGATCTCCCTGGCGAAGGGGCTGCTCAGCGGGACGTCGACGAACGACCTGGTCGCGACGTGATCCGGGCTGTCGGCCAGGCGGTACATGAACGCGGCCATCGCCTCGCGGGTCACCGGCTGCAACGGCCGGAACTCCCTGCTGTCCGGCAGGATCCACCCGGTCGAAATGCCCATCGAGGCCAGCCAGCAGATCTCCTTGTAGAACGCGCTCGTCGGCGTCACATCCCGGAACGGAGAGCGCGAGGGCACCCGGTATGCCGGGCTGCCGGCGAGCCGATACATGAACGCGGCCATCGCCTCCCGCGACACATTCGTCAGCGGCCGGTACTCCCGCCCACCGGAGACCGGCCAGCCGGTGGTCACCCCCTTCGCGTACAGCCACTGGATCTCGGTGAAAAGGCACTGCCCGGTGGGACGTCGAGGAACGCGGCGGCGGCCGACGGCCCGGATACCTGCGACGGCGCGGTCCGGGATGGTTGGGCCGCCGGGCTGCCCGATACCCCGGTGCCGAGGGTGGCCACGAGGGTGGCGAGGAGAACCGAGAGCGGGATCAGCGGCCGGCGTCGGGCTGCGCGCGTCATGGTGGGCACGATATCCGCCACGGTGGGCGCCAGGACGGGATCGCCCGTCGCCGGCGGATGCCCGTCGCCG
>JBDIAR010000259.1:0-3005 GCA_039812545.1 Dermatophilaceae bacterium
CCATTGACGCATCCCTACTCGGGATTCACTTTGGTATGCTAGGTACGTGAGTACGCAGATTGCCGTCCGACTACCGGACGAGATGGTGGCATTTCTGGACCGAAGCGTGGCCAACGGCAAGGCCACCAGTCGGGCAGCGCTCGTCGCCTCAGCGCTTGAGCGTGAGATGCGCCGTCAGTTGGCCGAGCGGGACGCGGAAATTCTGCGTGGGGTCGGCACCCCGGACGATCTCGATCACCTCGTTGCGTGGACCGCCACCCACACCGAACTCGGCGACTGACCGATGAGGGAAATTTGCCTGGTACGCCTGGACAAGACGCGCCCGGCTGTCGTTCTCACGAGAGAAGCGGCACGCGCGGCGATGACCAAGGTGACCCTCGCACCCATCACCAGCACCGCCAAGGGACTGTCCAGCGAACTCCGCGTCGGTCCCGAGAACGGCCTGGACCATGAGTGCGTCGCGGCCCTGGACAACGTCCTGACCGTCCCGGTAGGAAATCTGGGCAGGACCATCGGTTACCTCACCGCTGCACAGGAAGCCCAACTCGCCCGGGCAGTGATCTTGGCCTTCGATCTCGAGGTACCCCTCCTGCAATAGCCGTAGCGGGCTGGAGACCGCGCGCTCCGCGGTAAGTGCCCCGCTGCGAAGGCTGCGCCCCGGGAGCCCCAAACCCATGGAGAAACTGGCAGCCTCCCTCAGCCGTGTCGCGCTGACGGCTTCCAGAACCGACGCAGTGCCGAGCCGGCTACTGACTTCGCCAGGTCGGGCAGCACCGTACGGATGATGACGATGCTCGTGACCAACTCCGACTCCGGTGGGCACTTGGGGCAGGCCATGCAGTCGAGGAACCGCTCGATCATGGGGTCGGAGATGCGTTGCGCCAGGCCCAGGCCGGGTCCCCAGGCAAGGGTGCCGCCGCCCCCACCAGTCGGGGCGACTCGTGCAGGGCGGCCCGGATCGCGTCACGCACACCCAGCAGCCGATAGCCGGACGGAAGCAGCCGACCCATCGGCGAATCGGGCGCGCATACGAGGTCGTGCTGGAGACTCAGCATGAGCGCCTGCACCAGCGACGACGGCACATCGCTGAACAGCGGAGCAACCCGCGCCGCCATGGCAGTCGGCACCAACGGCAAGGGAATTCGAGGCCGCAGCAGACCCGCCTCGACAGTGAAAAGCCGCAGCAGTTCGGCATACGAGACGGCCTCTGGCCCGCCGATGTCCACGGGGCCTTTCCTCGACCTCCAGGCGCGAGCGCAGGTGTTGCGACAGTCGCCCTCGGTCGGCGGGGATCAGCCCGGAGAGGTAGACGATCCGGTCCACGTCGGCCTCGCCGGCGGCCCAAGCCACGGCTTGCGCGGCGAGCCGGTCGAGCCGCTCGTAATCACGGTCCGCCATCGCGTGCACGAGGTAGTACACGCTGCGAACATCTCGCACAGCCGCAGCGAGCAGGGCCGGCTCGCGCACGTCGAGACGGACAACCTCGACGTCGGTATACCAGGCGAACCGTCGCGCTGCCCTGGGTCCCGGAAGCCGGCGCGCACGGCATACCCTGCGGCCACCAACTCGGGGACGAGCCGGCTCCCGATGTACCCGCCGGCTCCGGCGATGTGGACGTCGCTCACGTACGCATCCTGTCGGGTATCGCCCGTGGGCTCAGGCCCTGGGCGCCGTTGAGTGAGTTCGACTGTATGCCTGGGTGCGTCACATCGCGTTGCTGCGCGGGGTATGCCGCTTCGTCACGTCTCAAGGAGATCGACGACGATGGCGACTCGAGGGTGGCGGGGTCGGCGACGCGCCGCGGTCACGAGCCGTTCGGTCAGCAACGCCACGCGCCACTGCCACCCATACCGACCGGCCAGCGCGCCCTCAACCCGCTCGCGCTCGGCCGGATCGGTCACGATCCGTGCGGTGCCCGACACGGGGACGGTCCCGGCCACGACCTGTCCACGACGCGAACAGGGCTGGAGCACAACGTCGCTGGTATGGGCGAGCCTCTTGAGCTTGCCGGCCCCGGCCGGCGTGCTGAAGACGACGTGATCTCCGGTCCTGGCGAACCACATCGCCGTGGGCACCGGCTTCCCCGTGCGTCGAAACGTCGTCAACGACACGAAGTCATGGTCCGCGAGGTCGCTCATGGCCCCAACCTACTGCCGACGAACAGCCGCGCCCGACCCGAGGTCCGCGGAGGCGACAGCAGGAGAATCGAGGCGGGCTGGGGTCCGCAGCAGGCCGATCCGCAGGGCCCGCCCCGGCATCCGCCACCGTCGTCGCGGCGCTGCCGACCGTGACGACCTCGGTCACCGTCGCGCTCGACGGTCGAACCTTCACGGCGCGACTGGTTCAGCCGACGGGCGTGGCGCCGCGGGCGTACCCGATCGTCGCCTTCGGGCATGGATTCGTGCAGTCGACGAGCCAACACCAATCGACGCTCGCCGCGCTGGCCGCGCGCGGTTATATCGTGATCGCCCCGGACAGCGAGGGTTCGTTCTTCCCCGACCACGCCCGATTCGCCGCGGATCTGACCCGCGCGATCCGCTGGGTTCGGGCCACCCAGCCGAACGCACACGCCACCCTCGACGCCGTCGCCGGGCATTCGATGGGCGGCGGAGCCGCGCTTCTTGCGGCCGATGCGGATCCGGCTATCGAGTCGATCGCGACCCTGGCCGCCGCCGAGACGCGCCCGTCCGCCACGGCCGCCGCTGCCGGGATCACCGCACCGGCCCTTTTCGTCGTGGGCTCACAGGACCGAATCGTGGCCCCGGCCACCACTCGCGCCATGTACGACGCCAAGCTCGCTGCGGCGGTGTGGGCGTCGATCAGCGGCGGGTACCACTGTGGTTCATCGATCGAACGGCCTTCCTGGGCCTGGGCTGCGACTCGGGGTCGATCTCGCGTTCGACCCAATTGCTGCTCACCGCAAAGCTGCTCGGGGACTGGCTGGACTCCACCCTCAAGGGCGCTGCGCCGCAACAGATCCCAGCCGGAGTAACCGTCGAACGCCG
>JBDIAR010000260.1:0-2982 GCA_039812545.1 Dermatophilaceae bacterium
CCGCAGCGACCGTCGACTCGTGTCCGACCTCTACGAGTTCAATGAGTGCGTCCGCCGCCTCTCCCTCATCACCCAGCCAGACCCCCAACCGCGCCGCCTCGACCGTGACAGCGGCGGGGTCGTGGATGAGGTGGCCGAGAAACCTGCCAACAGCGATGCAGCTGCCCCAGGCATAACCGGCATACGGGGCGGAAAACAGCCGAGGCGCTGCCCGCCCGCCGGGTCGGCAGGGGGACAGCGCCTCGTGGGGATGGGCTCCCGTGGCGGAGGATGGGGGATTTGAACCCCCGAGGGTTTTATCCCAACACGATTTCCAATCGTGCGCACTAGGCCACTATGCGAATCCTCCAACGCAGGAGGTTACCGGAGGGCGCCCGGTTCGACCGAATCCGCGCCCGACCGTAGACTGGTCGCTGGACCCCTCGTGTGGTGGTACCTCACTGAACCCCCCCAGGGCAGGAATGCAGCAAGGGCAGGTGAGCTCTTCCAGGTGCGCGGGGGGTCTTCGTATGCCTCGTATGCCGGTCGACTGGTGCGCGTCAGTGCGCGGGGGCCGGGGTCGGGGCTCCCGCGGGTGCCGTGGGTGCCGTGGGAGCCGGCGGGGCGCTGTCGGTGCGGTCCTCCGGGCGTCCGCCGCTCGCCCAGGGGCCGAGGCGATAGCCCAGGCCGGGCATCGGCTCGGCGACTCGCGGGCCGTCGGCGGCGCGCAGCTTGGCCCCGCCGGTCCCGGTCCGCCCCGGCGCGACGCACACGGTGGCGGCGCTCGCGGCATACGGACGCGACGCCCTGGCGCATGCGCTGGGACCGGACATGACGCTGGAGGGGTACAGCACCCACCTCAACGTCAGTGCGCCCGAGCGCGGCCCTGATCGCCTGGCCGACCGGTTCGCTCGGATCTTCGCGCCCGGCCTCATGCTGTTGCTCGACCGGATCGACTCGCCTGGGCTGCTCGTGCGACCGCGCCCCGGCAGGCTCGAACTCGGCGGGGAGTATGCCGCCGGCGCCGCCCTACGGGTCGCTCTTACGTACGCCGCTGGTGGCGTGCTGGCCTGCCGCACGATGAGCCGCCGCGACTCCCGGTCGCTCACGGCGCATGTGCGACTGGAAAGGGCGGTGGAGCGGTACGGCTGGTACGTGGATCGCACCGCCTTCGGTGAGGACCTGTATGCCGGTGGCCGGGAGGCCGTGCTGCGGCTCGCCGGCGGGCGCGGTGCGGGGCAGACGCGCAGCGCGGGCGAGCAGTTGACGCTGACCTGGCGCCTGGGCCGGGCGAGCCTGGCGGGGCTGCTGGACCCGGCCGAACTCGACGAAGTGGACGCGGTCGTCGCCGCCTCCACACCGCTGCCGCACCGCTGAGAACGGCCTGGCGCAGGGCCCGGTCAGGGGGACGGGTTCTGCGGCACCAGGTCGTAACTGAACGTCTTGCGGGCCCCGATGCAGGCCATGGCGCCGACATATCCACCGGGCACCTCCGCGACGGCCGTCCCGACGATGCGGGCCGGATGCGCGATCCCCGAGGTGACGACGCTGCCGACCGCCGTGAGGCGCTGGCTCCACACGGTGAGCCGGCACCCGGTGCGGGCCACACGTCCGAAGTCGCCCTGTGCGACGGCCGGGCGACCCGGGCCGATGGCCGCGACCTTGTCGCCGAACAGGTAAACCGTGCAGCCTGCGGTCGTGCACAGTACCGGGACCGGGTCGAAGCGCTGGTCCGCCAGATTGCTGCACCCGCCGCCGCCGGTCGGGTCCAAACAGACGCTCTCGGTGAGCCGGCCACCGGCATACGTGAACAGGATCGCGCTCGGCGCCGGATCGTTCGGCCACGGCGGCTGCGGGGGCAACGGGGACACTACGACCGGCGCGCCAGAGGAGGTGGAACCCGACGTCCCGGGCGCGCCGGCGGTGACCACCGCGGCGCCGGTGCTCGGCCCGGGATCACGACGGGTGACGGCATACCCGATCCCCGCCCCGACGAGCAGCAGCGCCGCCAGGCCGCCGACCAGCAGCGGCCGGCCGCCCCGGGCCACAGGCGAAGCAGCGCCGGACTCCCCGTCGCGCGCAGGACCACGATCCGACGGTCCCGTCGGCGCCGGCATCGGCAACCGCGGGGGACGCGCCGCCGGGTCGGACCGCTTCTCGTCGCGGGTGCGGGTGAGCCGGCCGGTCACCGGGTCGCGTTCGCGCGCGACGAGCCGGTCGGGCGTGGCGATCGAGCCGTAGACGTCGTTCATCGCGTCACGCCGTCGCGCCCTTCGGGACGAGCGTGATGACGCCCTCCCACGTCGAGGTGAAGCAGGTCCCGGCGACCCCGGACGCGGTTGGGTTGGTGTGCAGCCGCCAGGTCCCGCTGAGGATCGGCGTACCCGGCTTCGTGTACGCGATGGGGTGCAGCGAGCGGAAACCCTCCGTGGCATCGGTCCCGCGCGCGACCGTCGTGCCGTTCTTGCCCTGGCAGTCGAACGGGGTGCTCGCCACGTCGGCCGTCCAACCGCCCTGCGCCCGCGTCAACCCAGTGACGGTGCGGGTCAGGCCGCTGATGGTCGGGGCGGCTGCGGAGCCGCCCAACGTCATCGGCCCGAGCCAGAACGGAGTCCCAGCCGCACCGAGCTCCGCGGGGGACAATGCGGTGGTGCCCACGGTGCCGTCGTACTCGCCGAGGGGCGGCGCGGCATCGGTGGCCGGCTCAACGGTCGAGGTCGCGGCACCTCCGATCGCCTCAGTCTCGACGAAGTCGGTGCATCCCTGCTTGCGGCTCTGCGCCGTTCCGGTCGCCTTCGCTGTCAAGGTCCCGTGAACCCGGGCGGGCACGCCGCCCGAGGCGGGGACGAACTGGAGCCGCATCGTCGAGGTCATGGTGTAACCCGAGGCGATGACGCCCGTTTTGACGGTGCAACTCGACGTGGCGGCCGGCGTCGTGGCGACCCATCCCGAGCCGTCCCACTTCAGCGCGTACGTCCCCTTGTACGGCGTCACCCCGGCCGG
>JBDIAR010000261.1:0-2971 GCA_039812545.1 Dermatophilaceae bacterium
CAACAACCCTCGGGCAGAGCAACAACCCGCGGGCAGACAACCCTCAGCCGACGACCGCCGCCGCGAACGGCAACACCGCGCCAACCCCCGCCTCTCGCAGCAAGCCGGCAGCCACGGTCATCGTCCAGCGCGAGTCGACCAGGTCGTCGACGAGCAGCACGGGCCCATCCAACTCACCGGCAAGTCGTGCCAACCCAGGCCCCACCCGCATCGCACCCCACACCCCGGCGAGCCAGAAGGCGCTATTCCCGCCGGCTGAGCCCCTCGGCCCCTCACCCACGAGTTCCAGCGACCCCAGATCGGTCAGTCGCCCCAGCGCGGCGATCCCCGCCGCCAACGAGGACACCAGCAGTGGCCGACGACGGCTCGGCACGGCGACCACGGCCACCGGCCGCTGCCCCCACTCCCAGTCCCGCAACACCGGCACCGCGGCCTCCAGCAGCCAGGACGGCGCAGGCCCGTCCGGCCCCGCCAACAATTCTCGAACCCGTTGCCCCACACCGAGATCGGTCAACCGAGCCACCGCCCGACCGAGCTCCGCCCGCGCACCGACGTCGATCCGCCCGGCCACCGGAACCCCCAGCCGCGCCATCCCCGTCGGCCATTGGGTCCGCGGCTCGATGACCACCCCGGGTCGCCGCAACACGGCCGCCGACCGCTCGACGTCGCCGGCCGCCACCGCCGCGTCGAACCACACCCCCGCACACACATCGCACCGGCCGCAGGCCGAAGCCGCCGGGTCGTCGAGCGCCCGCTGGAGGAACACCATCCGGCATACGCCACCGCGCTCGTATGCCAGCATCGCCTCCTGCTCGGCCTCGCGAGCGGCGGCCACCCGGGCGTACCGATGCGCGTCGTAGGTCCAGCCCACCCCGGTCGCCACCCAGCCGCCCGACACCCGACGGACGGCCCCCTCGACGTCGAGGACCTTGAGCAGCAACTCCAGCCGGGCGCGCCGCACGTCGACGACCGTCTCCAAAGCGGCCGTCGACATCGGCCGGTCCGACTCCCCCAACGCCGCGAGCACCGACCCGGCGGCCTCCGCCGACGGCATCGACGCGGTCGCGAAATAGTGCCAAATATCCCGATCAGCCGCCGACGGCATCAGCAGCACGTCGGCGCGTTCGGTCGCCCGTCCGGCCCGGCCCACCTGTTGGTAGTACGCCACGGGCGAACTCGGCGCCCCTAGATGCACCACGAACCCCAGGTCCGGTTTGTCGAACCCCATCCCGAGGGCGGACGTGGCCACCAGGGCCTTGACCCGGTTGTCCCGCAGCGCCTCCTCCAGTGCCTCGCGGTCCGCGGGATCGGTTCGCCCGGTGTAGGCCGTCACCTCGTGTCCGGCCGCCCGCAACGCCTCGGCGACGTCCTGCGCGGCCGCCACGGTCAACGTGTAGACGATGCCGCTGCCCGGCAGGTCACCCAGATGCGCGGCCAGCCAGGCGACCTGCGCCTCGGCCGCTGGCAGCCGAAGCACCCCCAGCCGCAACGAATCCCGCGCCAACGACCCACGGATCGTGCGCACCGGCATACGGCCCGCCACACCGGCGCCCAATTGCTCCTCGACGTCGGCGACGACCCGCGAGTTCGCGGTGGCAGTCGTCGCGAGCACCGGTGTGGCGGCCGGCAATTCGCGCAGTAGGTCCGCGATCCGCCGATAGTCCGGCCGGAAATCGTGCCCCCAGTCGCTGATGCAGTGCGCCTCGTCGACGACCAGCAGCCCGCACCGCGCCGCCAGCCCGGGCAACTGCTCGTCGCGAAACCTCGGATTGTTCAACCGCTCGGGGCTGACCAACAGCACGTCGACCTCGCCCCGCTCCAACGCCGCCGCCACATCCGGCCAGTCGGTGACATTGGCCGAGTTCAGCGTCACCGCCCGCACCCCCGCGCGCCCGGCCGCCGCGATCTGATCGCGCATCAGCGACAACAACGGCGAGACGATGACCGTCGGCCCACCGCCGGCCGCCCGCAGCAACGCCGTCGCCACGAAATACACCGCCGACTTGCCCCACCCGGTGCGCTGCACGACGAGCACCCGCTCCCGCCGCCCGACGAGCGCCTCGATCGCCTCGAACTGCCCGTCCCGGAACGCCACCTCGGCACGCCCCACCAGCCGGCGCAGCACGTCGAGCGCCGCCTCCGCCAGCCCGTTCGCCTCCTCGCCGGTCATCTGCCCCGCGTATGCCATCTGCCCCCCGTATGCCGTATGCCGTGTCCGTTTGCGACACGCTATCGGCACCCTCCGACAGAGCCCGAGCGACCTGCGGCTCAGAGCTCAGATGTCGAGCTGCTCGAAGACGTCGGTGACCAGGGCCGCGATCGGGCTGCGTTCGGAGCGGGTCAGCGTGATGTGGGCGAACAGCGGATTGCCCTTGAGCCGTTCGATGACCGCGGCGATCCCGTCGTACCGGCCGACCCGCAGGTTGTCCCGTTGCGCCACGTCGTGGGTGAGGACGACCCGGGAGTTCTGCCCGATTCGGGACAACACGGTCAGCAGCACATTGCGTTCCAGAGACTGCGCCTCGTCGACGATGACGAACGCGTCGTGCAGCGAGCGCCCCCGGATATGGGTCAGCGGCAAGACCTCGAGGATCCCGCGATCGAGCACCTCCTCGACGACCTCCTGCGACACCAGGGCACCGAGGGTGTCGAACACCGCCTGTCCCCACGGGTTCATCTTCTCGGCCTCGGTCCCCGGCAGATACCCCAACTCCTGCCCGCCGACGGCATACAGCGGCCGGAAGACGATGACCCGACGATGTTGTCGGCGTTCCATCACCGCCTCCAGTCCGGCGCACAACGCGAGCGCCGACTTCCCGGTGCCGGCCCGCCCGCCGAGCGAGACGATGCCGACGTCGGGGTCCAGCAACAGGTCGAGGGCGATCCGTTGTTCGGCGCTGCGCCCGTGCAGTCCGAAGGCGTCCCGGTCGCCGCGCACGTGGCGCACCGACCGGTCCGGGCCGACGCGCCC
>JBDIAR010000262.1:0-2932 GCA_039812545.1 Dermatophilaceae bacterium
CCGCCGCGTCCCCCGAGCCGGCTCCCGCTGCCCCTGCCGGGTCGCCGTCCACCTCGACCGTGAGGGTCGCGATGACCTGCTGCAGTACGGGGTACTCCTGTTCGGCCTGCGACCCGCCGACCGAACCGGTCACCTGGATCAGCCAGGCCACCTGCGAATCCGGCACGGTCACCAGCGTGAACAGTTGGGCCTGGACGACCGTCCCGGCGGTCGGGTCGATCCACGAGACGTTGACCCCGATGAAGTCGCGCCCGCCGAAGTACGCCTCGAACGGGTCGGTCACCGCGCCCTCGGGCTGCCGCCGGGCGTAGTCGGCGATGTCGGCCAGCGCCCGTTGGACGTCGAAATCGGGCGCCCGTCGATCGACCCGCACCACCACATTGGGGACGAACCGGTCGGTGATGTCCTTCTCCCGGGCGGCGATGGTGATCTCGGGGACGTTCAACCCCTCCCAGGTGTCGGGGATGTCGAGCGTCAGCCGCGGGGGTGCCGGGAAGAGCGCGCTGGGGAAGGCCAGCCGGGTCATCGGTTCCTCGATCTGCCGGGGGTGGTGCCGGGGGTGGTGGGGTCAGTCTGTCGTATGCCGGTGCCACCCGTCACGTGCGCTCCGGGTGGTCGCCGGCTACCTGGTCGGCCAGCGCAACAGGTTGGTGACGAACTTCTCGGTGGCCTTGCCGGCGTCGCTGAGCGCCGTCGAGGCGCCGTGCAGCGTCTCGCCGACCGTGCCGCCGATCTCGTTGCCGATCGAGTTGAGCGCCTCCTGCGGGTTGACGTCGATGTCGAACTTCACCGAGGCGCCCAGGCCCACGGTGAGGCCGAGGTCGTAACTGGCCTTGATCCGGGTCGGCGACAACGACGCCTCGCCCTTGGCCTTGAACCCCAACCCGTACGAGACCTCGCCACCGACCTTGGCGTTCACACCGTAGGCGTTCACGCCGACATCGGCCGCGGCCTTGCCACCGACGAACGCGTCCACCCCTCCGGCGGCCTTCAGCCCGTCCTTGCCGATCCCGAAGCTCGCGTTGCCGTTCGCCTCGGCCCCGACATAGCCCTTGACGCCGCCGGTGAGGTGCCCGTCCAGAGTGCTGCCGCGCGCCTCGGCATACAGGGCGTATGCCGCCGCGCTTCCCCCGAGGGCCAGGCCGGCGTTGCCGTCGTTGATGCCGACCGAGTACGTGCCCTCGGCCTTGACCTTGCCGACGGCGAGCACGGCGCCCTCGCCGTCCTTCATCCCGCCGACGGACCACAACGACTGGTTGCCGTCGAGGATCCCGCCGGGCTCGATGGCGTTGTACTTGCCGTCGGCGAAGGACACCCCGACCTCGGGTTTCAGGCCGAGTCCGGCCAGCTTGTCGCCGAACTTGTCGCCGCCCCCACCGGCCTTCGGGGTGCCCAGGTCACGGGAGATGTCGCCGTTGCGCCCGAAACTGGTCCCGGTGATCGTCGTGTCACCGACCGTGAGGGATCGGTCGGTCCGCGAACTGCCGGACCCGCGATGCACGCCGTCGTCGTCGGTGGACCCGGACTCCCCGGTGGTGTCCGATCGGTAGCCGCCCGGGCCGACCTGCCAGCCGCCGGCCTTGGTGGTCGTGGTCGTGGTGGTCTTCTTGCCGTTCGCGTCCACCGTCGTCGACGTCTCGTCGAGCTGCAACGAGGAGTACGGCCCGAACTGGGTGGCGCTCCACTTACGTGTGGTCGTGGTACCCGGGTGGCGCAGGTCCCCGAGCGGGTCGCCCACCGCCGAACCCTTCACCGAGCGTCCTCGCCACGCCGAGCCGACCGTCCCGAACGAGGTGACCTCCGAGTTGCTCGCCGCCCGTTGGGCGACGGCGTTGCGATGCAGGGTGTCGGCCATCTCGCGCAGGTCGAGCCGCAACGATCCCAGGGCGCTCAAGCCTTCGCGATCCAGTTGGGCGGCCAGTCGGCGCACGTCGGCGCCGCCCCATTCGCGGCCGAGCGCCGCCAACGAACCCGAGATGGTCGTGATCATCTCGGCCACCGTCGCGCCATGTCCGTTCAGCCGGCCCGAGAGCGCGTCCAGTGCGTCCGGATCGGCGCCCTTCGTGTATGCCATCACGCCCCCCGCGATGCTCGTGTTCCCTGTGGTGTCCGGTGGTGTGCGCCGGTGTCCGCCGTGTCGAGGTCAGCCTAAGTTCCCGCAGCCGCGCTGACGATGGGGAGAACTCCCCGTCCGCCGTCCCACCCTCAGTTCGGGTTGAACCCGCCGGGCCGTGCCGGCGCGGGTCGGGTGCCCAGAGCGTGGGTCAGCGCGGTCTCCCGTTCGGCCCACGCGGCGACCAGCTCGAGGCGGCGCCGCAGCGGGGCCTCGAGCAGTTCCTGGCGACGGGCGAGGGGACAGCTGAGGTCGTCGGCCAGCGCCGCGACCAGGACGTCCGGGTCGCCTCCCGACGCGTCGGCGGAGTCGTCGCGCGAAGCTGCGAGGAGGCCCGTTGCCCGCCGGTATGCCGTGCCCGCGGCTCGGGCGCGCGCCATCAGCGGGGCCGTGGGCTCGCCCGGTTCCTCGGGGAGCCAGTCGACCCGGCCGACGAGATAGGGCGTGTCGGGTTCGGGCACGAGCCCGACGATCCGGAACCGTGCGCCACCGCGGGCGCTGATCGCGATCGGCTCGGCACTGTCCTCGATCGCCTCGGCGCGGCCGGCCGCGGCGCTCACCGAGACGAGCCGCGCGAGGCAGCCCACGGCATACAGCTCCTGCGCATTGCCGACCCCGACCTCGTGGCCGGCGCGGATGGCGACCACGCCGAACCCGCGCGCCTCGGCGGGACCCGACACGAGGTCGGCGAGCAGTCGGCGGTACCTCGGTTCGAAGATCCGCAGCCGCAGCACCTGGCCGGGCAGCAGAACCGTGCCGAGTGGGAACAGCGGCAACTCGGTCACGAACGTCCCCCGCCGCAGCGCCCGCACTCAGCGG
>JBDIAR010000263.1:0-2910 GCA_039812545.1 Dermatophilaceae bacterium
TGACCGCCGTGAGCACCAAGGGCCCACCGTCTCGTCGGGCTGAGCCCGGTCGCCGCCGAACCGCTCAGAGGTACCGGTTGTCCGGGTTGACCGCGGTGATGGAACGCCCCGGAGCGACGCCGTCCTTGCCCGAGATCAGCGTGCGGATGTAGACGATTCGTTCGCCCTTCTTGCCGGAGATGCGGGCCCAGTCGTCGGGGTTCGTGGTGTTCGGAAGGTCCTCGTTCTCGTGGAACTCGTCGTCGCAGGCGGCCAGCAGATGGTCCAGTTTCAGGCCGCGCTCGCCGCGTTCCAGCCACGCCTTGATCGCCATCTTCTTGGCCCGGTCCACGATGTTCTGGATCATCGCGCCCGAGTTGAAGTCCTTGAAGTACAACACTTCTCGGTCACCACTGGCATACGTGACCTCGAGGAACTTGTTCTCGTCGGTGTCGGCATACATCCGCTCGACGGTGGCCGCGATCATCCCGGCGACGGCGGCGTCGAGGTCTCCCCCGTATGCCGCCAGGTCGTCGGCATGGATGGGGACGTCGCGGGTGAGGTACTTCGCGAAGACGTCTGCGGCGGCGGAGGCGTTCGGGCGCTCGATCTTGATCTTGACGTCCAGCCGTCCGGGCCGCAGGATCGCCGGGTCGATCATGTCCTCGCGGTTTGAGGCGCCGATGACCACGACATTGTCCAGGCGCTCGACGCCGTCGATCTCGGACAGCAGCTGCGGCACGATCGTCGTCTCGACGTCGGAACTGACGCCGGACCCGCGGGTCCGGAACAGCGAATCCATCTCGTCGAAGAAGACGACGACCGGCGAGCCGTCACTCGCCTTTTCCCTGGCGCGCTGGAAGATCAGGCGGATGTGGCGTTCGGTTTCGCCGACGTACTTGTTGAGGAGTTCGGGGCCCTTGATGTTGAGGAAATAGCTCTTCTCCTGCGATTGGCCGGTCTTGGCCGCCACCTGCGCGGCGAGCGAGGCGGCCACGGCCTTGGCGATCAGCGTCTTGCCGCAGCCCGGCGGGCCATACAGGAGAACGCCTTTCGGGGGCTTGAGGTTGTGTTCGCGGTAGAGCTCGGGGTGCAGGTAGGGCAGTTCGACGGCGTCACGGATCTGCTCGATCTGAGTGGACAGGCCGCCGATGTCGTCATAGGAGATGTCGGGCACTTCTTCGAGGACGAGTTCGGTGACCTCCGCCTTGGGGATCCGCTCATAGACGATTCCGGTGCGCGAATCGATCAGGACCGCATCGCCGACCCGGATCCGCTCCCCCGCCAATGCAGCCGCCGACAAGATGCCGACCTTCTCGTCGTCGGCGCGCGACACGAGCAGCACCCGATCGGCGCCGAGGAGTTCCTTGACCATGACCACTTCGCCGGTGCGTTCGTATGCCGCGACCGCGCAGACATTGAGCGCTTCGTTGAGAATGACGTGGCGCCCGACACCGAGGTCCTCACGGGGGATTTCGTTGGACACCGCGACCCGCATCCGCCGACCGCTGGTGACGATGTCCGCGGTGCCGTCGTCGTCGAGGTGGATCAGCACACCGAAGGCACTCGGCGGCTGAACGAGCCGGCCGATCTCCTCCTTGAGGCCGATGATCTGGTCGCGGGCGTCCTTGAGGGTGCGCACGAGCGCCTCGTTCTTGCGCTCGTTGGTGCGCAGAAACGCGTTGAGTTCGTTGACTTTGCGCTCCAGCTCACGCGTGCGCGCGATCGCGGACGGATCCTCCACCGGCCGGCTCCTCTCCCACTGCTCGGGTGGCCCCATCGTATGCCGTGGGTCTGGACCGGCTTCGGCCGGTCCGGGCCTGGGCCACGATGTGCCGGATGGCTCGTCGGACGGGTTCGCTGTGCTGGACGGATTCACGCACGACCAGGGTGATCGACCTGCGGGGAGTCGGACGCACCACGGGAATCGCGACGACATCGGACGGCATACCGACCGTGCACAGCCGCGGCACGATGGTGACGCCGACGCCGGCTGCCGCGAACGCGATCGCGGTGTAGTGGTCGCCTACCTGCACGTGACTGGTCGGGACGAATCCCGCTGCCGCACAAGCCCGGAAGAGCGTTCGGTGACACCAGCCGTCGGCCGGGTCGTGGTCGATCCAGTTCTCGTCGGCGAGCCTGGCCAACTCGATCTCGGCCTCTGCGGCGAAGGGGTGCGTGGTCGAGACGACGGCCAGGTACGGCTCGTCGATCAGGTGATGGGCGACCAGACCGACCGGTGGGACGTAGCCACGATCTTCGACGACGAGTTGCAGGTCGACCCAGTCGTCCGGGGCGTTCGGAGAGGTCTCGCGCAGGGCGAGTTCGAGGCGCAGGTTCGGGAAGTCGTCCAGCAGGCGGCGCACGACGGTCGGCATCCAGGCGCTGCCCACCGAGTCGAAGAAGGCCATCGATAGGCTGGACGTGCGCCCCGTGACCAGATCGCGAACCCGGTTCTCGACATCGGACAGGCTGGCCAGGACGCTTTCGGCGGCGCCGGCGAGTTCACGACCGGCCGCGGTGACAACGACGCCACGCCCGGACCTCTCGAGCAGGACCAGGCCCGTTTCTCGTTGCAGGGCGGTCATCTGCTGGCTGACCGCCGACGGGGAGTATCCGAGGTGAGTCGCCGCGGCCTGGATCGAGCCGCTGGCGACGACGGCGCGCAAGACCCGAAGCCGGGTGACGTCGATCATCGCCCGATCCTACAGTTTTACTTAACGGTAATCCACGAACCTTCGCTTGTCCTTACGACTCGCTCGGCGCACGCTGATGGCATACCCGCTTGACGCTCTCCGGTTCCGCTGTCGAAGGAGGACACCCGATGTCCACGATTCTGGCCACGCTGATGACGATTGCTTGCGTCGGGGCCCTCATCGCCGCGGTCCTGTGGCAGTTGTCCCGCAACCACCTCCGGTATGCCGGAGGTCA
>JBDIAR010000264.1:0-2836 GCA_039812545.1 Dermatophilaceae bacterium
CTGAACCGCCCCAACTGAACCGCCCCAGTCGACGCGCCCCGGACACGCCTCGACGAACGCCGACGCCCGGCCCCACGAGGGGAAGCCGGGCGTCGGCGTCAAGCGGAGGTAAGCGTGGTCAGGCCTCGTCCTCGGCCAGCAGATTGCGGGTCTTCGACGCGTCGAACGGGATGCCGGGGGCCATCGTCGTGGTCATCGAGGCCTTCAGGATGTACCGGCCCTTGGACGCCGACGGCTTGAGCCGGACGACCTCTTCGATGGCGGCGGCGTAGTTCTCCACCAGTGCCTTGTCCTCGAACGAGGACTTGCCGATGATGAAGTGCAGGTTCGCGTGCTTGTCCACGCGGAACTCGATCTTGCCGCCCTTGATGTCGGTGACCGCCTTGGCGACGTCCATCGTCACCGTCCCGGTCTTCGGGTTCGGCATCAGGCCGCGCGGGCCGAGGACCTTACCGAGTCGACCGACCTTGCCCATCATGTCGGGAGTCGCCACGACCGCGTCGAAATCGAGCCAACCGCCCTGGATCTTCTCGATCATCTCGTCCGCGCCCACGTAGTCCGCGCCGGCGTCACGAGCCGCGTCAGCCTTGTCGGCCTGCGCGAACACCAGGACCCGGGCCGTCTTGCCGGTGCCGTTGGGCAGGTTCACCGTGCCGCGGACCATCTGGTCGGCCTTGCGCGGGTCCACGCCGAGCCGCAGCGCGACCTCGACGGTCCCGTCGAACTTGGTCGTCGCATTCTTCTTCGCCAACCGGATCGCCTCCAGCGGGCTGTACACCTTGCCGGGCAGGATGTTCTCTTCCGCCGCCCGATATGCCTTGCTGCGCTTCATCTCGTACTCCTTGGTTCTCGGCGCCCTCGCTCAAGGGCACTGCGCTCTTTCGGTGGAGCTGTGGTCGTCACGGACCAGCGCGGTCCTGCCACAGGTGCTGCTGTTACTGCTGTTACTGCTGTTTCTGCCATTCCTCGCCGGTGGAGGTAATACCGGTCGCTCCTAGCGCCCGCTTTTACCTCCACCCAGCAAAGGGTTCGTCACAGCTCGACGTCGACGCCCATCGAACGGGCCGTCCCCGCGATGATCCGCGCGGCCATCTCCTCGTCGTTGGCGTTCAGGTCGACCATCTTCTCCCGGGCAATGGCATACACCTGGTCCCGGCTCAGCTTGGCGACCTTCGTCTTGTGCGGGACGTCCGAACCCTTGGGTATGCCGGCTGCCTTCTTGATGAGTTCGGCCGCCGGTGGCGTCTTGGTGACGAAGGTGAACGAGCGGTCCTCGTAGACCGTGATCTCGACCGGGATGACGCTGCCGCGCTGGTGTTCGGTCGCCGCGTTGTATGCCTTGACGAACTCCATGATGTTGACGCCGTGCTGACCCAGCGCGGGGCCGACCGGCGGCGCGGGGGTGGCCGCACCGGCGTTGATCTGCAGCTTGACGAAACCGGCGATCTTCTTCTTCTTGGGAGGCATGCTCCGGTGTTTCCTTTACTGTCGTGGGCCGACGCCGACGGGCGATGACCCGGTTGCGGGCAGTCCTGGCGGGTTCGCAGATTCTGGGGTCGGGACCACTCAGATCTTCGCGACGTCGCCGAAGGACAACTCGACCGGGGTCTCCCGGCCGAAGATGGTGACCAACACCTTGAGCTTTTGGGTGTCGGGGTTGATCTCGGAAATCGAGGCGGGCATCGTCTCGAACGGCCCGGTCATGACGGTCACGGACTCACCGACCACGAAGTCGACGAGCACCGGCGCCTTGGCCGCACCGGTCTTTCCGGCCGCCGCCCCGGTCTTGGCCGCCGGCGGCGTCAAGGTGGGCGCCAGCATCGCGAAGACCTCGTCGAGGCTGAGCGGGAACGGCTGGTGCGCATTGCCGACGAAGCCGGTGACGCCGGGGGTATGCCGGACGGCACCCCACGATGCGTCCGTCATGTCCATCCGGACCAGGACATAGCCGGGCATCCGGACCCGGCGGACCAGCTTCGGCTGGCCGTTCTTGATCTCCTTGACCTCTTCCATGGGGACCTGGATCTCGAAGATGAAGTCCTCCATGTTCATGGAGGTGATCCGGGTCTCAAGGTTGGCCTTGACTCGGTTCTCGTAACCGGCATACGAGTGGATGACGTACCAGTCGCCGTCCTTGAGCCGCAGGTTGCGCTTGAACTCCTCGATCGGGTCCGGTTCGTCGGCACCCTCGACCGGCGCGTCAGCGGCCTCGGCCTCATCCGCGGCCTCGCCCTCCGCGGTCGGCTCCCCGACATCGACGGCGTCGACGGTGTCGACGGTGTCGTCGCTGGAGTCCGTTGCCTCGCTGAAGTCGGTCTCGTCAGGGTCGGCGGCGTCGCTCACGGCACCGGACGGGTCGGCAGATTCGGCCTCGTCGGCGGACGCCTCGACGACCTCGGCGGCCGTCACGGTGGCCAGCTCATCGGCCAGCGACTCGTTGGCGGACTCGTTGGCGAACTCGTCGGGCATGTTGCGACTTCCTTCGTGGTGTTGTGCTGCGCGCGTGTTGTGCTGCGAGGCGGAGCGGCGTCGGAGGTTACTCGCCGCTGTCCAGGACGAACTTCACGAGATGGTGGAACGCGAAGTCGAACGCCCCGACGAGCGCCATGATGATCAGGACGAACACGAAGACGACCGCGGTGTAACGCACCAACTCCGGCCAGGTGGGCCGGACGACCTTGCGCAGTTCGTCGATGACCTGACGGATGAACAGGCCCATCGCGGCGAAGAACCGGGAGAACACGTTGCCGGCGGGCTTACCGCCGCCGGAACGACGCGAGCCGCGGGTGGCGGCGGGCGTTTCGGTCACCGTGTCCTCTTTCGTGTTTTCGGTTCG
>JBDIAR010000265.1:0-2811 GCA_039812545.1 Dermatophilaceae bacterium
CTGGAAGCGGCGCTCGTGGCGGCCGTCGACCACGGGCCGCACGCGCCGTCGATCTCCATCTCACGGATGTCGGTCACCTGCGGTCTGCCGGTCAACGGCGCCATGGCCAGTGCCATCAACGTCCTCGACGACGTTCACGGCGGTGCGGGGCAGCAATGCATGGAGTTGCTCTACGAGATCGCGGCCGCATTGCCGAGCCAGGTGAGCGCCGAACTCACCGACGAGGCGATCGCCGAGGCGACCGCGACGGTGGTGACCCGATGGCGAGAGCGTGGCACGAAGTATTTCCCCGGCTTCGGGCACCGGTTCCATCCACTCGATCCGCGGGCCCCGCGACTGCTCGGACTCGTCGACGAGGCGGCTGCTGCCGGCGCGGTCGACGGCCGGTTCGCCCGGATGGGGCGGGCCATCGAGGCCGAGATCAGCAAAGGTCGTACGCGCATCGTCCCCATGAACATCGACGCCGCCACCGCCGTCATCTACTGCGAACTCGGGCTCGAACCCGAACTCGGCCGCGGGGTGTTCATCCTGTCCCGATCCGTCGGAATCCTCGCGCACGCCTGGGAACAAAAGCAGCAGGGCGGCCGGATCAAGGGCCCCATGCCCACCTCCATCGACTACACGTATGCCGGCCCGGCTCGGCGCTACGTCCCCCGGGACCGTTGACCCCCAAGGAGATCGCCATGCAAGACCTCATCAGCAACCAGCTCGTCAAGTACCTGGAGCACCGCGGGGTGCGGCACATCTTCGGCCTGTGCGGGCATACGAATATCGCTGTCCTGGCGGCCCTGTCGACAAGCGAGCACATCGAGTTCGTCAACACCCGGCACGAACAGCTCGCCTCCCACATGGCCGACGGGTATGCCAGGGCCACCGGCCGCGCCTCGGTCGTGCTCTCCCACCTCTCCCCCGGCCTGACGAACTGCGCCACCGGTGTCGCCAACGCGGCCCTGGACTCGATCCCCATGGTGGTCATCGCCGGCGACGTCCCGAGCCACTACTACGGCAAGGGACCGCACCAAGAGGTGAACATGCACGCCGACGCCGACCAGTGGGAGATCTACCGCCCGTTCTGCAAGCGGGTGTGGCGCGTCGACAGCGCGCACCTATTCCCCGAGATCATGGAGAAGGCCTTCGTCCTGGCCGAATCCGGCCGCCCCGGACCGGTCCTCGTCGACGTGCCGATGGACATCTTCTCCAAGGAGATCGACGTCGCCCTGTGGGACCGGGTCAAGCTGAACAACCCCACTCTGGCCCGGCCGAGTCTCGACGAGGAGACGGCCGAGACGATGGTGCGTAACCTCCTAGAGGCGGAGCGTCCGCTGTTGTACGTCGGTGGTGGAGTCGTCCTGGCCGACGCCACAACGGAACTCGCCGAATTCGTCGATCACCTGCAGATCCCCGTGGCGCACACCCTCATGGGTAAGGGCGTCGTGGCCGACGACAACCCGATGGTTCTCGGCATGACGGGCTTCTGGGGCACGAAGTTCATCAACGAGATGACCCTGTCGGCGGACTGGATTCTGGGGCTGGGGACCCGGTTCTCCGAGGCGGACTGCTCGTCGTGGGAGGAGGAATACACCTTCAAGATCGGCGAGGGCGGCTCGCGCCTCATGCAGATCGACATCGATCCGCAGGAGATCGGCCGCAACTACCCCGTGCAGCTCGGTGCGGTGGCCGACCTCAAGCAGGCCCTGAAGGTCCTCGTCCGAGTCGCCAAACGCCTAGCCCCCGAGGGAGTTCGTCGCCCCGAGCTGGTGGAGCGGATCAGGTCCGAGCGGGCCGCTTTCACGCAGAGCAACGCCGAAGCCGTGGCCTCGGATGCCTTCCCGATGCGGCCCGAGAGGATTCTCGCCGAGGTCCGCGAGGTGCTCCCTCGCGACGGCTACATCACCACCGACGTGGGCTGGAACAAGAACGGCATGGCGCAACAGTTCGACATCTACACCCCCGGCCACGTCTTCACTCCCGGCGGGTTCGCCACCATGGGATTCGGCTCGCCGGCTGCGGTCGGAGTGAAGATCGCCCGCCCGGACAAGGTCGTGATCTCCCTCGTCGGCGACGGCGGCTTCGGCCAGAACCCCGCCGTTCTCTACACGGCCCGGGAGAAGAACGTCGCCGCCATCTGGGTCGTCATGAACAACAACGCGTTCGGCACGATCGCCGGCTTGGAGAAGGCGCACTACGACACGACGTACGGGACGGTGTTCGAGAACGAGGACGGACCCCTCGTGACGGACTTCGCCGCGATCGCAGTGGCATACGGAGTCAAGGGGATTCGCGTCGACCGCGCCGAGGACTTTAAACCCGCCCTCGAAGAGGCCATCGCCTCAGGGGTTCCCACCGTCATCGACGTGCGGATGGTCAACGTCCCGACGCCGACCGCGGGTCACTGGAACATCATGGACATCTACTCCCCCGGCAAGAAGGTGCACCACGTGAGCACCGACGAAGCCGGCCACGCCCAGCCGGTCGACGCCGCCACGGGCGACGAGAGCGGCGCTCCGTGATGACCGCCGCCCAGAAATACTCGCTGGGTCATCTGACCCTGCTCGACGAACCGCCCCCGGACCTCACCCGGATCGCGGCCGAGGCGGGCTACGACTACGTCAGCATCAGGTCCATCTACATGGGGCTGCCCGGGGAACACAGGTACGACCTGGCGGGTGACCCCGTTATGCGCGAGGACACCCGCCAGGCCTTGGCGGACACCGGGATCGGACTGCACGACATCGAACTCGCCCGGGTCTGCGTCGAGCGCGAGCCGAGCAGCTACGCCGAATCCTTCGAAGTGGCGGCCGAACTCGGCGC
>JBDIAR010000266.1:0-2804 GCA_039812545.1 Dermatophilaceae bacterium
CCCGGCCGGCGCCATGGTCAGATCGCACGGCCCCGACGGGCAGCCCGGCGTCATCGTGGTCAGGAGGATTCGCGACATCGGCTGGGTGATGCTTGCCTGGTCACTGCGCTTGACCGTCCACAACACCAGCGTCCACGCGCCCTCCGGCCGGGTCCCCTCGTCCGTGCTGGTCGAGGACGAGGGCGGAGCCGGCGGGGTAGTACTCGAGGTCGTGGCGTTCGTGGCCGAGGTGGGCGAGGAACCCGTCGATCCCGTCCCGGGGGCGGCCGACTCGGTCGTGGTCCCCCGCTCGAGCAGGCGGCGACCGCGAACAGGGTGGCGCCGGCGAGGGCTGCGGCCCACGCGAATCGTCGGCGAGGTGGGCCCGATCGAGGAATCGGCGCGATCCGGGTCGTGGACGGCTCTCCTCGTGACGCGGACCGCTCCGCTGCGGTCGGGACTGGCGACAGTATGCCGTGTGAGCCAGGTCACGGCATAGGTTTCATGGCACCGACGGACGGCGACCCGACCACCCGGCGCATGGCATACGAACTGTCGGTCCGGCGCACTAGATTCGGACCTGTGAGTCTTGCCCTCTACCGCCGCTACCGGCCGGACACGTTCGCCGACCTGATCGCCCAGGAGCACGTGACCGACCCGCTCATGCAAGCGCTGCGGACCGGTCGGGTGGGACACGCGTATCTCTTCAGCGGTCCGCGCGGCTGCGGCAAGACCACGAGCGCTCGGATCCTCGCGCGCTGCCTGAACTGCGAGCAGGGGCCGACGGACGCGCCGTGCGGGACGTGCGAGTCGTGCGTGGCGCTGGCCCGCGGCGGGCCGGGCAGCGTCGACGTGATCGAGATCGACGCGGCCAGTCATGGCGGCGTCGACGACGCCCGTGACCTGCGCGAACGCGCCAGTTACGCGCCGGCGCAGAGCCGCTACAAGGTGTACATCATCGACGAGGCCCACATGGTCACCCCGCAGGGCTTCAACGCGCTGCTCAAGATCGTGGAGGAGCCGCCGGAGCACGTGAAGTTCGTCTTCGCCACGACCGAGCCCGAGAAGGTCATCGGCACGATCCGCTCCCGCACCCACCACTACCCGTTCCGGCTGGTTCCGCCCGCCCGGCTCACGGCATACCTGGAGGAGCTGTGCCGGCGCGAGGAGATCGCGGTGGCGCCCGGGGTGCTGTCCTTCGTGGTGCGGGCCGGGGCCGGTTCGGTGCGGGACGCGTTGTCCGTGCTCGACCAGCTGATCGCGGGGTCCGGGGACGAGGGGCTGACCTACGAGCGGGCGGTGGCGCTGCTGGGGTTCACCGACGGCGAGCTGCTCGACGCGACGATCGACGGGATCGGGGCGGGCGATGCCGCGGCCGTGTTCCGCCAGGTCGACAAGGTGGTCGAATCCGGCCTCGACCCACGCCGATTCGTCGAAGACCTGCTCGAACGGCTACGCGACCTGATCATCGTGGCCGCCGTTCCCGACGGGGCGGCGGCGGTCTTCCGCGAGGTGCCGCAAGACCAACTGGACCGGTTGCGGACCCAGCAGGGCTATTTCGGGCCCGGAGAGCTGTCCCGTGCCGCCGACATCGTCAACGCCGGGCTCACCGAGATGACCGGGGCCACCTCGCCCAGGCTGCAACTCGAGTTGATCTGCGCCCGGGTGCTGTTGCCCGGGGCGGCCGGCGAGAGTGGGTATGCCGCTCGCCTGGATCGTCTCGAACGTCGCCTCGACGCCGCGGGGTCCGCACCACCGACCGGACCGGCCGCTGCGTCCGGCCCGCCCGCCCGTCCCGCGGTCGCCCAGCAGCCGCCGGCCCGGGAGCCGGTGTCGGCCCCTCCCGCTGCCCCCGTGCCGACCTCGGCCCCCGTGGCGACCTCGGCTTCGGTGGCGCCGCCCGCTCAGACCGCTCCGGTTCCGACACCGTCGCCTGCCCCCACGGCCCCGCCGGCGCCCACTCGGGCGGCGCCGACGACCCGGCAACCGGCGGCGGCCGCCGCGTTGGATGTCGACAAGATCCGCCGAGCCTGGCCGGCGGTGTTGAAGAAGATCTATTCGATGCGCCGCGCCACGTGGAGCTTCCTCAACGAGCACGCCCAGGTTCACGACTACGACGGCACCCGGCTGGTCCTGGCGATCGCCAACCCGGCCCTGGCGAGCACCTTCCGGTCCGGCAACCACGCCGAACTCGTCCGGCAGGCGCTGATCGACGAACTCGCCCTCGACCTCAAGATCGAGGGGGTCGTCGTCTCGGCACCGGCCCCCGCCACGCACTCCGCCGCCCCCGCCACCCAATCGTCACCCCCCGGCGTCGCGCCGGCGCCCGCCTCGAACCCGCCCACCCGGCGGCCGGCGGCTCGTGAGTCGAAGTGGCCGGGTGCGGACCCGGAGGATCCGTTCGCCGGCCAGGGCCCGGACTGGGGCGAGCGCGCCGCCGCCACCCCGGCGCCCGACTGGGCCACCGCTTCGACCGGCCCGGCCGCACCGACGCCGTCCGCCCATCCCGCGTCGAGCTCCGGCGCTCCGGCGCCCATGTCCGCCGTCCCGGCGCCGGCCGCAGACACGGCCTTGGGCGCGGCATTCCCCGACGAGGACGACGACGCCTCCGACGAACCCGAAGCGCTCGACGTCTCCGGCCACGACCAGGCGACATCGGCCGACGACCCGGTCGATCCCGCCGACCAGATCACCTTGCCGACCGCCGCCGAACCGACCTACGAGGAACTACGCGACGAGGCCGACGTCGCCGATCTTGCCGTCGCCGGACCGGACGTCATCAAGTCCATCCTCGGAGGCCGCGTCATCAGCGACGGGCCGTGACA
>JBDIAR010000267.1:0-2802 GCA_039812545.1 Dermatophilaceae bacterium
GACCGCCGTCCCGCGGGGGGCGGCCCAGCGGCGGCGGCTCGGGCGGCGGGCCCCGACGAGATCGTCGCGGTGCTCGCCGGGCAGGGGTACGACCCGGCGCCGACCGACGCGACGACCGTGCGGCTGCGAGCCTGTCCGATGCTGGATCTCGCCCTCGAACACCCGGACGTGGTGTGCGCCGTCCACCTCGGATTGCTGGAGGGACTCGCCGGATCGGAGGTCACCCTGGAGCCGTTGGCCGGCCCGGACGGCTGCGTGGTCCGCCTCGCCGGACCGGGCGCGCCGTGACCCACCGCGCTTCGCCGTGACCTGCCAGGCCTGTCGTAGGGTGCGCAGATGGGGTCGACCAGCGCCGGGATCGTGCCGTATCGGTTCGTCCGCGGCACCGGCGCCCACACCGGCACCGAACGCCTTGAGGTGTTCCTCGGCCACATGGGCGGTCCGTTCTGGGCGCGCAAGGACGTCGGCGCCTGGACCATCGTCAAGGGCGAATTCGACGCGGCCACCGAGGATCCGGTGGTCGCGGCCCGTCGGGAGTTCGCCGAGGAGACCGGGGTGCCGTGTCCCGTGGGCGAACTCATGCCTCTCGGGACGGCGGGCAATAAGCGGAAGGTCGTCACGGCATACGGGATCGAGGTGACCGGCGAACTGGAGTTCGCCCACAGCAATACCTTCGAGCTGGAATGGCCGCCGCGCTCCGGCCGGATCCAGGCGTTCCCCGAACTGGATCGGGCGGGCTGGCTGAGCCTCGACGAGGCGCGCGAGAAGGTGGTCGGCTCGCAGCGTCCGCTGCTGGATCGGCTGGAGACCGTGGCCTTCCGCCGCGACATATCGCCGGGGCCGGCAACGCCGGGATAATGTCCGGACGGTAGCCCAGCGGACGGAGGGACGCAGCCATGGCCACCAGTCAACGCATCGTCATCGTGGGCGGCGGATTCGGCGGGCAACACGCCAAACGTCGGCTCGTCAAGGCCGGACAGCGGGTGACCCTGATCGACCGGCATCCGTATGCCACGTTCCAGCCGCTGCTGTACCAGGTCGCCACCGGCGGGCTGAACCCCGGCGACATCGCCTACTCGCTGCGGCGCTTCGCCGCCGCCGACCCCGAGGGCAGTTCCGCGTTCCGGCGGGCCACGGTCACCGGCCTGGACCTGGCGGCCAAGACGGTCCAGGTCAGCCGGGGCGAACCCGTCGCCTACGACCGGCTGATCCTGGCCCAGGGCGTCGGGCCCAACTTCTTCGGCATACCCGGGGCCCGGGAGTACGCGCACACGATCTACACCCGCGCCGAGGCGCTCGCGGTACGCGATCAGATCTTCTCCGGGCTCGAACAGCTCACCGTCACCCCGGCGGCGCAGCGGCGGTACACAGTCCTGGTCGTGGGCGGCGGCGCGACCGGCGTCGAGACGGCCGGGACGCTCGCCGAACTCAAGAGCGAGGCGCTGCCGGTGATCTATCCGGAGCTGAGTACCGACAACTTCCGGGTCGTCCTGGCCGAACTCTCCGGCGCGCTGCTGGGGCCGTTCGCGCCGCCGTTGCAGCGCTATGCCGTGCGCGAACTGCGCAAACGCGGCGTCGACGTGCGGCTCAACACGGCGGTCAAGGAGGTTGGGCCGCGTTCGGTCGAGTTCTCCGACGGGTCCGTGCTCGACGTCGACCTGGTCATCTGGGCGTCGGGGGTGGCCGCCCAGCCCGGGGTCGCGGAGTGGGGGCTGCCGACGGGGCGGGGCGGTCGAATCCTCATCGACGAGCACTGCCGGGTGCGTGGTTTCGACGACGTGTATGCCGTGGGCGACTGCGCGATGAACCCGGACGCGCCGTTGCCGCAGCTGGCCCAACCCGCCATCCAGATGGGCGACTACGTGGCCGAGGTGCTGGTGGCGCAGGCGGAGGGCAAGCCGGCGCCGGGGCCGTTCGTCTACAAGGACAAGGGAACGATGGCCACCGTCGGCCGCAATGCCGCGGTCGTGCAGTTCCCCGGCGGCCGGACGGTGACCGGGTTCCTCGCCTGGGCGCTGTGGGTCGGAGTGCACATGGCCTCGCTGCTCGGCGGCCGCAACCGGATCCAGGCGATGATCAACACCGGGTACCGCTATCTGGCCTGGCCGCAGTCCGCGACGAGCATCGTCGGCGATGCCCTGCCGCCGCCCGACGGTGGCGCTGGGGAGCGGGACGCTGGGGAGCGGGGCGCTGTGGCGGGTGGCCTCGGGCGCGCGGGCGATGGGTGACCGATGACTGATCGGGGGCGTCGTCTTGGCTTGATGGTGCTGTTCGTCGCGCTGTTGCTCGCGCCGTTGTCTGCCGGTCCGTATGCCGAGCCGGCGCTCGCGCACACCACCTTGGTGTCCTCGGTCCCGGCCAGGGGATCGGCGCTCGCCGAGCCGCCGACCCGGCTCGAGTTGGTGTTCGGGGCCGACCTGAACGCCCAGTTCGTCTCGGTCGCGCTGACGCACTCGGGGGTCCAGGTACCGGTCGGGACGCCGTCCGTCGCCGGGGCCCGGGTGACGGCCGACGTGGCGGGCGACATGCCGGCGGACGCATACAAGATGGCATACAAGGTGGTCGGCGACGACGGGCACGTCATGACGGGGGAGATCGGGTTCCGGATCACGGGAGCCGGCGGGGCGGCCGGGCCCCGCGCGGGCTCCGGCGTCGGCGGCGCTGCGGGCGGTGGGGGCGGCGCGTCGGGTGGTGGAAGCGGCGGCAGCGGCGGCGTGGTCGGGCCGATTCTGGTGGTCGCCGTCCTCGGGCTCCTCGGCGTCGGGTTCGTGATGGCCCGCGACGCGGCACGCCGCCGCCGAT
>JBDIAR010000268.1:0-2745 GCA_039812545.1 Dermatophilaceae bacterium
CTAGAGCGCGAGCGCGTCGGGAACGACGTGGGTCCCGACCCCCTGGGAGTCGGGACCCACGGCATACGATCGGGGACTCAGCCCTTCGCTGCGGCGTAACGCGCCGCGACGTCCGGCCAGTTGACCAGGTCCCACAGCTTGGCGACGTAGTCGGGGCGGACGTTCTTGTACTGCAGGTAGTACGCGTGCTCCCAGGCGTCGAAGACCAGCAGCGGGGTGGTGCCCATGCCCACATTGCCGTGGTGGTCGTAGACCTGGGTGATCAGCAGGCTGCCGGCGACCGGTTCGTAGGCCAGCACGCCCCAGCCGGAGCCCTGCACGCCGGCCGTCGCGGTCGTGAGCTGTTTCTTGAACGCGTCGAAGGTGCCGAAGTCGGCGTCGATCGCGGCCGCCAGGTCGCCCTCGGGCTTGTCGCCGCCGTCCGGACTGAGGTTGGTCCAGAAGATGGAGTGCAGCACGTGGCCGGAGAGGTTGAAGGCCAGCGTCTTCTCCAGGCCGACGAGCGAGCCGAACTGGTCCTTCTCGCGCGCCTCGGCGAGTTGCTCGAGGGTGTCGTTGGCGCCCTTGACGTATGCCGCGTGGTGCTTGTCGTGGTGCAGCTCGAGGATCTGTCCACTCATGGCGGGCTCGAGTGCGCCGTAGTCATAGGGAAGAGGGGGAAGGGTGTACATGCGATCTCCTTCGGTCGGCTTCGGGGCTCGGGAGCGGGCGGGCTGGACGCGGGTCCGAGTTTCGAGCCTAGCCCGTTTATGGGTGACCGCAACCAGGTCAGCGGGCGAGGGCGAGTTCGGCTGCGTCCGGGAGCGAGAGCAGGTCGCGAGCCGCCAGCAGGATCTTGCTCGCCCTGCGCCCGGACCCGACGACGACCTCGCCGGCCGCCAGGACGGCCGAGTCGATGAGGATCGGCCAGCCCTCGGGCAGCCCGATGGGGGTGATGCCGCCGTACTCCATGCCGGTCGCAGCCACCGCTTCGGCCATCGGAGCGAATGAGATTTTGCGCACATCCAGCTGGCGCCGCACAACACCATTTACGTCAGCACGGTCCGTTGCCAGGACGATTACCGCCGCATACCGGGTCTCGCCCGAACGTTTTCCTGCGACGACCACGCAATTCGCCGAATTCTTAAGCGGCACACCGTAAGCCGCGCAGAACGCAGCGGTATCGGCGAGGCTCGGATCGATGGCCGCGGCCCGCGCGGACGGCACCACGGCGACGGCCGCGGCCACGGAATCGGCCAACAGATCGAGTCGATCCCGGGCCGGAGCCCACGTCAGAACACCTCCGGCGGTCACGGCAGACAGGGTAGCCCCCTACGGCGGACCCCCACCCCCTGCATACGATGGCAGCAGGGCCGCCATGCGGCGGCCGACAGGATCGCGATGAGGCGGTCCGAAGAGAGGAAGGGAGACCCCCTTTGACAACGCTCACGAGCAAGGTCGTGGCGGCCGCGACGGCCGTCGCCAAGATCGAGGACGGGATGACCGTCATGGTCGGCGGCTTCCTGGGCTGCGGCAACGCGCACCATCTCATCGACGCCCTCATCGCCGCCGGCACGACGGACCTAACCCTGGTGTGCAACGACGCCGCCACCCCGGGGTACGGCGTGGCCAAGCTGGTGGAGCACCACCGCCTGAAGAAGCTGATCGCCTCCCACGTCGGCCTGAACCCGATGGTGGCGAGCCTGCTCAACGCCGGCGAACTGGAACTCGAACTCGTCCCTCAGGGCACGCTCGTCGAACGGATCCGCAGCGCCGGGGCGGGCCTGGGCGGGGTCCTCACGCCGACCGGCGTCGGGACCCTGGTGGCCGAGGGCAAGGAGACGTTGACGATCGACGGCCGGCAGTTCCTGCTGGAGAAGCCGTTGCGCGCGGACGTCGCGCTGGTCAACGGGTACAAGATCGATCCGGTCGGCAACATCTGGTACAAGGGCACGACCCGCAACTTCAACATCGTCATGGCGACCGCGGCCGACGTCGTCATCGCCGAGGCCGATCACCTGGTCGTACTCGGTGACATCCCGCCCGAGGACGTCGTCACCCCGGGCGTACTGGTCGACTACATCGTCGAAGGAGGCGAGCTGTGATGACGAGCCAGGTTCCCGCCGCCGCCGTCGACAAGACCGTGGACAACAACGTCGTGGACACCAAGGCGATCATCGCCCGCCGAGTCGCGCAGGAGTTGAACGACGGCGACTTCGTCAACCTCGGCATCGGACTGCCGACGCTCGTCCCGGCATACCTGCCGCCCGACGTCCGGGTCATCCTCGAGGCCGAGGACGGGATCGTCGGCGTCGGGCCCCGACCGAGCGACGGTGCCGCCGAACCCCGGTACGTCGTCGACGCCGGTGGGCGTCCGGCGTCCTGTATGCCGGGAGGGGCGTTCATCGACTCCCCCACCTCGTTCATGCTCATCCGCGGCGGGCACGTCGACGCCACCGTCCTCGGCGCCCTGCAGGTGGACGAGGAGGCCAACCTCGCCAACTGGATCATCCCCGGCAAGATGGTGCCCGGGATGGGCGGAGCCATGGACCTCGTGGTCGGCGCCAAGAAGGTGATCGTCGCGATGGAGCACACCTCCAAGGGGACGCCGAAGATCTTGCGGCGCTGCACCCTGCCACTGACCGCGGTGAACTGTGTCGACCTGATCGTGACCGAGATGGGCGTCATGGCATACCCGGACGGCAAGCTGACGCTTCTCGAACTCAACCCGGCCTACACCCTCGACGATGTGCGCGCCGCGACCGA
>JBDIAR010000269.1:0-2646 GCA_039812545.1 Dermatophilaceae bacterium
TTAGAGGGCTAGCCATGATCCTTTCCTGGGTGCCATCGTGGTGATTGGGCACCTTGCCCGACCCGTTATCAAGCCGAATCGATCATCAACAGGAGTCACCATGAGTTCGAAGAAGAACTTGTCGGTGCTCGCATCCGGGGCGTTGATCATCACCACCGCCGGATTCGTGAGCCCCCCCCCAGAACTAGCAGGTAGCGCGGCGCGGATGTTCCATGTCCGACTGACCGACCACGGAGCCGCAACCACCGGGAACGTTCGAGTCCAGGCATGGCCCTCACCGGAGCGACTCGCCAAGCTACCCAAGAACGGCAAGGTGGAGTTGTTAGACCTTGGGACCTACCCCGTCGGCGCGGACGGCGTCGCCGACATCCCGCTCGTCCCCCGCCAAGTGGACGCTGCACACCGCGGCGCGCGAGGCACCGTCGATGTCATGCTGACGATGGAGACGCCTAAGACCTCCACGGAGTACAACATCACGCTCGACCAGGAGTCGTCCGACTCGTATCGACCGGCCGGAGGTGCTTACCGAACGCAGGAGAACGCATCGCACAACTACCTGTCCATCTCATTGGACACGGCCACGGGATCAACCATGATTCAGGGACTCGCGACCGACGGAACTCCGAGCGGGACGTCTTCGGTCAGGAACGAGAAGCTGTCACCTCGAACGATCGAGGCGGCTCTCGGCGCCGTCAGCACGGGACGATCACTCGCCAACGCGACCCCGACGGAAGTCTGCGTCTACTACGCCTCCGACGTTTGGTCTTACGGACGCCCTCAGTACTGGGCTCCCGTGTATGCCTGGAGCGGCGCCAAAGGCGTGGCTAAAGTGACCGCGTCAAGCCAGCATACCCTCGGGATCGGTTACACCGGTGGCGGTGGCTGGTCGCAGAGCGGCACGAGCACCATCACGACAGGGGGGGGAGCGTCAACGGCACCCCTTGTCGACCGGTGGGCCGCGAACAAGGTCAACTACCGCGACTTCTGGAACACCTGCGGCCCGGAACAGCGTCGGCCGATCAATTTCTACGCCTTCTTGCCCGCCGATCTCCAGTCGGTGGCGAGTCATGTCTATTACGGTGGCGGATGCGCTACTTACCTTCCCGGTCAAACCATCACCAAGTGGCAGGGGACCGCGATCACCTACGGGTCGGCAGTCAACATCGGCCCCATCTCAGTGTCTTCCCAATCCGGTTGGAACGCGAACTCCGAGATAGTCTGGACCGTTACAGCACGCACAAAGTACTGTGGCGACACCGCGGCCGGACCAGAGGGGTCACCTCGCATTGACGTTCGAGCAGGATGAAGGTGGCCCTCAGGCGCGCTCTTGCTGGTGGCGCTGCTGCCGCCGGGGCCTTGGCGGCCTGCGGCGGCACCAGTGCCGAGCTCTCCCAGGGCGTTGAGAATCCCGGCGCCGGATGGTTCGCCTTCGACGGTGACAGCCGTACCCATATCCCGTTCTCCGGTGGATTCATGCTGTGCGTCACACAGCCGGGGGCTGCGACCATCACGGGAATGCGATGGAAGCAGACCAACGGTCTGGTGATCCGAGACTTCGGGTTGGGCCTACAGGCCGCCAACGAGCAGAACCCGCCGAATGACTTCAGTAGCCTTCGTGGCCTTGGCTATGAGAGTCAACGACGGACAGTAGATGTCGTCTGCCGCACCGACGACAAGTACGACCATGTCCTCATGGTGGGACTCGACATCGAGTCCAGCCATCCTGATCGAAATGTCTTCGGCCAGGAGTTGCTCATCGACTACACTGTCAACGGGACGCCGAAGACTTTCTCTGTCCCCATCGGTACATCGATCTGCGCCAAGGGCACAAAACCCGATGGCGTCTCGTGTCCGGTCAACAAACCCGATCCGTCGGTGTTCAAGACCCCGTAGAAGGATCTGACGGAGTTCGCCTGGCTGAGGGCGACCGCCCTCGACGGGACGATCAGCGGCCGAGGGCGGCCAATACTCTGGCCTGCCGGTCGGCGTCGGGCGGGACGGTGACGGCCGGCCGACAGACACCCTCTTGGTAGAGGTTGTCGCCCATGGCCGCGATTGCCTGCTCGATCCGGTCCAACTCGGCCTCGGTCAGTCGTTCGTCGAGGTCGGCGGCCCGGGCGATGTCCCAGCGGTGGACCACCAGGTCGAAGACGTAGAAGCTCACCAAGGTGTCGGCGACCGTCGTCGGACCGAAGTAGCCGTCGAATTCGGTTGCCAGGAAAGCGTCGTCGCCGACAAGGTCGCGGACGGCGCGCTCGTGGTCGCGCCAGGTGCCCGGCGGATCGGCTGCGACGGCCGCGGCGTCGGGGGCGGCGGGGAAACCCTCCCGATGACGCGCGAAGAAATCGGCCTGCGTGGCGATGACGTGGTGCAGGACGTCCGCCCCGGTCCAGCCCTCGCAGGCGGACGGCGCGCCCCAGGCCGCACCGGGCAGGGCGGCCACGACGGCGGTGAACGGGTCGGCGGCAGCGGCATACGACTCAGCGGTACGAGAGGTCATGCCAGGGAGCGTAGGCAAAGAGCCCCGCGCGGAACTTGAACGAACCCGACACCACCGCGCAGGATCGACGGGTGAGCGGACCGGCGGGCGACGACATCGAACGGGCCCACCTGCGCGACCCCGCCGATCGCACGTTCACCATCGAC
>JBDIAR010000270.1:0-2634 GCA_039812545.1 Dermatophilaceae bacterium
CGGTGGTGGCGTCCCGCCCGGCGCGTGGGGTCGTTACGGGCTATCGATGTGCGACCTGCGGCGCCGGTATGCCGGTGACTGCGGTTTTTCCGTTCCGCTGCCCGGCGGCCGCGGCGGGGGATCACCATCACGTCCTGCACCCGGTCGTGACCGGTCCGGACCCCCTGCTCATCGACGACCCGAACCCGTTCGTCAGGTTCGGGCCGTCGCTGGCCTGGTGGGCCTTCGCGACCAGCCGCGGGATGACGCCCGAACGGTGTATCGAGCTGACCCGGGAGGTCGCGGCCGGTTTCGCGGTGACGCCGTGCGCGGTCCGGGACGACCTGTCGGAGCGGATCGGTGTCCCGGTGTGGGTCAAGGACGAGACCGGCAATGTCGGCGGCAGCCACAAGGCCCGCCACCTCGTCGGCATCCTGGCGCACCTGCGCGCCGCCGAGGAACTCGGGCTGGCCGATCCGGGGGCGCGGGCGCCGTTGGCGATCGCCTCGTGTGGCAACGCCGCCATCGCGGCGGCGACCCTGGCGGCCCGCGCCGGGTGGCCGCTGCAGGTCTACGTCCCCGACACCGCCGGCGGCGTGGTCCTCGACACGCTCTCGGCCCTCGGCGCCCAGGTCCACCGGTGCGCTCGCCACCCGCAGGGTCCGCCCGGTGACCCGGCCGTTCACGCGTTCCGGGCCGCGGTGGCCCGGGGAGCGATCCCGTTCAGTGTCCAGGGCCCGGAGAACGGGCTCTGCCTGGACGGCGGCCGTACCCTCGGCTGGGAGCTGGCGGACGCCCTACCCGTCGGCACCCGGGTCTTCGTTCAAGTCGGCGGGGGCGCCCTGGCGGCCTGCGTCGGCTGGGGGCTCGGCCCGGCATACCGGGTGGACCTCGTCCAAACCGAGGGCGGCGCGCCACTGGCCCGGGCCTGGGCGGCGATCGGGGACCTGCCGACCTCGCAGCTGGGGGCGCGGTGGGCGGAGTTCATGACGCCGTGGCCGGACCCGCACTCCCTCGCCGACGGCATCCTCGACGACGAGACCTACGACTGGCTGGCGGACGTCGAGGTGCTGCGCGCCGGCGGTGGCCGGCCGATCGTCGTGCCGGAGACCGTCATCGCGGAGGGGTATGCGGTGGCGAGCGCGACCGGCATACCGGTCAGCCCCACGGGTTCGGCCGGACTCGCCGGTCTCTTGCAGGCCCGCGCGGAAGGGTCCCTCCAGGGGTCGAGGGGCGCGCGGGAGGGTGCCTCGGGGGAGGCCGTCGCGGTGATCTTCTCGGGCGTCCGGCGCTGAGCCGACGGTCCGGACAGCGGTGCTGCTGTGACTGCTGTGACGGGTGAGTCGCAGGCATACGGAATATTCTCGGATGTTCACCTGGTACCCACGTGACACCAGGGTGCGTGACGTATGGTGGTCGAGCCGCAGTACGCAGGGCGCGGGGGACGACGAGGGAGCAGCGAAGAGGCATGGCAGTCGGGGAGCAGGGCAGGACCGGTACATCGACCGGTTCGAATGCGTCGAACGTGCGCAAGGTGATCGCGTTCGCCGGTGGGTATGCCATCTGCGCGGTTGTCGCCGTGTCGTTTTCCCAAGCCGGTCATGCCGCATCGTTGGTCCGGGCCGACGTCGCCCAGGCCGGCCTGTCCTCCGTCGGCGACGGATCCGCGGCTCTGGCGACGCTCGCGGCGAGCGACCCCACGACCTCCTTCGGCTCGTTGAGCGGCGACTCTGGGATGTTCGGGGCGCCCGGCGGACAGCCGGCGGTCAGTGATCAAGGCGCCGTGGCGGCGGGTACCGGCATCGGCCGGTCTCTCGTCCGGCCGGGCACGGGGGAGGGCGCGCCGCTCGCGGCCGTCGCCGCGGGCCCCGGACTGGGCGCGACGTTCCGGTTCGCCGACGACGCGCTGTTCAGCAGCGACCCGGGGATCGACGGAACCTTCGAGCAGGTCCAGCAAGTGGTGCAGACCAGCGATCGGCTGCTGGTCGGCGAACGCGGCGTCGTCCTGGCCTCCGGCCTGATCCGGCCGATCACCGGCTCGGTCACCTCCGGCTACGGGATGCGCTTCCACCCCTACCTGCACCAGTGGCGGGTGCACACCGGGATCGACCTCGGTGCATCCTGCGGGACCCCGGTGCGGGCCGCGGCCGACGGCACGGTGACGGCCGCCGGCTGGAACACCGTCGGTTACGGCAACCAGGTCGTCGTCGACAACGGCAAGGTGCTGTCTCGGGCGATGTCCACGACGTACAACCACCTCTCGGCCATCATGGTGAACTCCGGCGATGTGGTCCGCCAGGGCCAGGTCATCGGCCTGGTCGGGACGACCGGCTGGTCGACCGGCTGTCACCTGCACTTCGAGGTGCTCATCGACGGCGTCAAGGTCGACCCGGCGCCCTTCCTGGATCTGGCGCCGTCGGTCTCGCCGACCCTGCCGCCGACCCGGCCCGGGCGCGATGGTCGCCCGACGGATGCGCCCACGACCAACCCCACGCCGTCGGCTCGGCCGTCCACGCCGACCACTGCCGTGAAACCGTCGACGCCGTCCACGGCCCCGACGACGTCACCGACCACCCCACCGACCACCTCGACCAAGCCGTCGAATCCCACGCCAACGGTCCCCGGTACGACGCCGCCGGTGCCGTCGACCCCGGG
>JBDIAR010000271.1:0-2536 GCA_039812545.1 Dermatophilaceae bacterium
CTGCCGGTCGCGGACCCGACCGGGCTGCCTCCGATCGTCGTCGGGGTGGGCGGGCTGGACCCGGCGCTGGAGGCGGTGCTGGCCGACACCTACCGGTGGCGGGAGGCGGGAGTCGACGCGCGGCTGCGCATCTTCCCCGGACTGTCGGCCGGGTATGCCGCCAGCGACTCGACCGCCGGCGACCGCGCCTGCGTCTCCGTCTGCCGGGAGGCCTCCGAGCTGCTGGACGCGCCGCCGGCCAGGGGCCTGGCCGGGCCGGTCATGTCGGGGTGAGCTGGTCGCCCACCCGCCACATCTCGTTCGACGATGCCCCGCGTACTCGCGCGTAGTGCACTGGGCGCGCCCCTTCGACCAGCCCTTCACGTGCGCGATCCGAGCTGGGGCGACAAGGGCCGTTCCGGTTTGATGGGCCAGATCTACCTCGGGGCTCACGAATCGGTGAAAACAGCCTCGTTGTAGTCGAAGCCTGGCTTCACGATGACCTCGAAGTTATCGGCGTTGTCGGCTGAAAACGCGTACGTCTCCTTGACTGTCCGGCCAGGCCGGATGTCGTTCGCGATCGAGCCGTCGACGTTCTCGTCGTAAACGGCCGGAACCTCCGACTGACCCTGACGGGCGTTAACCATCACTGTCGCGCCGGTCACTGTTTCGTTCCCGGCCGTGACTGCGACTTCCACAACGACGCCCTTTTGACCCGAGATAGTGGACGACGGGCCAAACTCACGGACTCGTGGCGCGCTCACTGTCACGGACGTTCCGTTCTCGAACGAGATAGATTCTCCGAACTTCGCCGTCTTGACCGAATTCTCTTGAGACGAGGCGGCTGGGGCCGCAGCGCCGCTGGGGTCGCTCTGCTCGATGGCGGAGACCGACTCGTTGATGTCCTTCACCGCCTTGTCCACGATTGTCATGCCCCACACGCCCAACGCCAGCGCCACAGCGGACAGCACGGTACCCGCCCAGGCCATCACCTTCCGCCTACGGCGACCCCGAAGCGCCTGGCCGATGGCCAGAAGTCCCAGAACGAGGCCGACCAGCCCTGCTGCGACGGCAAACAACCCGGTGATCGGTATGAGCCCGAATGGGATACCCACGAGCCCTAGTACAAGGGCCGTGACCGCGAACCCGTTTCCGGGTCGCGCCGCTGCCGATGTCTGCGGTTGCTTGATGGCCATGTCGTGATTCCTCTCTGACGGCAGCGTTCTAATCGACCGACACCGGGACATCACGAGCTCGGAGCGCAGGATGATACACGGGAATTCCTTGTAACGGGCATACCCGTTACAAGCCCCCACTGCCCAAGCCGCGCGCTTCAGCGCCCGAAGCGGGACCGGCAAAGCGATCGACCCGCGAATAGGGTACTCTCACAACTGAATACAAGCGTTAGCGCGACAGGATTTTGCGCAACCAGCCGGTCTTGCCGCCCAATGATTCGTACACGTGCGATGGCCGAGAGCGACCCAGGATAGTTTCGACCTTCGTGACGGCGCCGGTCAGGGCCGGAAGGCCGATCCCCCGGCGAGTTCCTCGTCGACAGGCAGCTGCCCGCGGCGCACGACCGCGACGAAGCGCGCGTGATCGGCCTCCGTCTGGTCGGCGTAGCGCCGGGCGAAACGGGCCATGGCGGTGGCGAACCGTCTGCCCTTGCCGAGATAGCCGGCGATCATCGAGGCGCCGGAGGTGCGGGCGTGCCCCTTGGCGAGCAGGTGCCCGACGATGCCGGCGTAGTCACACAGGGCCGCGGGGTCGAGGGAATCCAGCGGCACCGTGCCCTTCTGATTGCGGAACAGGCGCACGTAGCAGGCGAGGTCGCCCACGGTGGCCCAGCCGAGCAAAGGGTCGGAGACGGTCTGCAGGGCCTGCTGGTACTCCACCACTCGCTGGCCCTGGTGGTCGTGCCACACCGAGTCGCCGTGCACGTACTGCGCGAGCACGGAGCGGCGGGCTTCTTTGAGCTGCAGGAACAGCACGTCGTCCGGGTCGCTGCCCTCGAGCAGGGCGACGTAAGCCCGCAGCCCGACGCTGCCGACCCCGACGACCTTGTGCGCGATGTCGACGATCGTGTAGCCGCCGACCGCGCGCCGCCAGTGCGGGCTGAGCGTCTCCAGGTAGCCGTCGAGGGCGACCGCCACCTGCTCGTACTCGGCCTCCGGCAGCGGGGTGATCAGCGGTGGCTCGGTGACGATCCGGCGCCCGTCGGCGGATTCGCGGGTGAACCGGGGCAGCACGCGGTCGCTGGTCTTCTTGCGGGCCTTCTTGACCGCGCGCGCGATCTCGTCGCGCAGGCTCGCCTCGGTGACGGTCTCGTGCAGCCGCTCGACGTCGAGGCGGTTGTACGAGCGCCGCAGCAGCGGCTCTTCGGCGAGAAAGCGCACCTCGTCGCGGTAGGCGTGCACGCAACTGCGCACGGCCTGCGCGCAGTCGTCCTCGCCCACCCCGTTCTCCCGGCCCGCGACGTGGATGGAGGCGGTGAGCCGCCGCAGGTCCCATTCCCAGGCCCCGGGGTGGGCCTCGTCGAAGTCGTTGAGGTCGATGA